>JBQCGJ010000079.1:0-13953 GCA_051955775.1 Gaiellales bacterium
GTGGTTTGAGCCGTTTGGCCCCGACGGTCTTCGGCGCGGACGCGTGTGGACGGAATCTAGCGCAGGCCGTTTCGGCCTCTACGCGCCTACCGGCTCCTCCAGCAGGTCGCGCGTCTTGGCGGTGTCCAGGCGAAGGCCCGGACCCATGGTCGAAGCCAGCGTGATCGACTTCAGGTACCTGCCCTTGGCCGCAGCCGGCTTGGCGCGCAGGATCTCGTCCAGCACCGCGCCGTAGTTCTCGACCAGTGCCCGCTCCTCGAATGACTTCTTGCAGATGGCCACGTGCACGATGCCGGTGCGGTCGGTGCGGTACTCGATCTTGCCGGCCTTGACGTCGGACACGGCCTTCCCGATGTCGAATGTGATGGTGCCGGCCTTGGGGCTCGGCATCTTGCCCTGCGGGCCGAGGATGCGGCCCAGCCGGCCAACGGTGCCCATCATGTCGGGCGTGGCGATGGCCACGTCGAAGTCGGTCCATCCCTCCTGGATGCGGCCGGCGAGGTCGTCGGCGCCCACGAAGTCGGCGCCCGCGTCCTCGGCCTCCTTGGCCTTCTCGCCCTGGGCGAACACGGCCACCGTGACGGTCTTGCCGAGGCCGTTCGGCAGGAACAGGGTGCCGCGCAGCTGCTGGTCGGCGTGGCGCACGTTGACGCCGAGCCGCACGTGCACCTCCACTGTCTCGTCGAAGCGCGCGCCCTGCAGGCTCTTGATGGTGCGCACCGCCTCCAGCGGCGAGTACGTCCGCTCGCGGTCGATCGCCGCCCGGGCGTTCCTGTATCGCTTGCCGGACATCAGCGCGCCACCTCCACGCCCATGGAGCGTGCGGTGCCGGCCACGATGTTCATCGCGGCATCCACATCCAGCGCGTTCAGGTCGGGCATCTTCGTCTCGGCGATCTGCCGCAGCTGATCCCGCGTCAGCGTGCCCACCTTGGCGCGGTTCGGCTCGCCTGACCCGGACTGGATGTTCAGCACCTCCTTGATCAGCACCGCAGCCGGGGGCGTCTTGGTGATGAACGTGAACGAGCGGTCCTCGTACACGCTGATCTCGACCGGAGTGATCCGGCCCGCCTGCGGACCCTGGGTCTGCGCGTTGAACGCCTTGCAGAACTCCATGATGTTGACCCCGTGCTGGCCGAGCGCCGGCCCCACCGGGGGCGCCGGATTGGCCTGGCCCGCAGGGATCTGGAGCTTGATGATCTTGATGACCTTCTTGGCCATCGGCTACCTCCTCAGTGGTTCTGGCGCGCCGCCGGTCGCGGCGCTCCCACCTACAGCTTCTTGACCTTGTCGAATTCGAGCTCGACCGGGACCTGCCGCTCGAAGATCGACACCAGCACCTTCAACTTGCCCTGATCCTCGTTGATCTCGGCGATCTCGCCGTCGAAGTCGGCCAGCGGGCCGCTGGTCACCTTGACCGACTCGCCGAGCGCGAACTCCGCCTTCGTCTTCTGCGGCGCGGTGGCCGTGGCCGCCGCCGTGTGCAGCATGCGGTCGACCTCGGGCTGGGACAGCGGCACCGGCTTGTTCTGCGAGCCCACGAACCCGGTCACGCCGGGCGTGTTCTTGACCAGCACCCAGGCGTCGTCCGTGAGGTCCATGTTGACCAGCACGTACCCCGGCCACAGCCGGCGCTCGGTCTGCACCTTCTGGCCGTCCTTGGTCTCGACCACCGACTCGGTGGGCACGACGACGCGGCGTACGACGCCGTCCTGGTTCATCGACTTGACCCGGTGCTCGAGATTGGCCTTGACCTTGTTCTCGTGCCCCGAGTAGGTATTGATCACGTACCACCGAAACATGCGCGTCCTTGGGTCGGGCTTCTCAGCCGTTCTGCCAATTGATGATCCGCGAGGCGACCCGGGCGAATGCCTGGTCGAGCCCGTACAGATACAGGCCGACGATCAGACAGGCGCCCAGCACGACGAATGTCGCCTGCAGGGTCTGCTGACGGTTGGGGAAGTCGACCTTGCCCAGCTCCGACCGCACCTCGCCGCCGAAGGCGAACACCCGGCGGGGGAAGCTGGGCCGGGAGACCGGCTCCCCGCCCGACTGGCTCTTGGCCCGGCCGGCGACCGGCGAGGACAGGCTCCGGCGCTGGGCCGGTGGGCGATTCCGACGTGGAGTGCGAGCCATCGCGTCGAAGGGTAGGCGCGGCCTACCGGGTCTCCTTGTGCGGCGTGTGACGCCCGCACCACCGGCAGTATTTCGAGAACTCGATACGGTCAGGCGAGTTCCGCTTTGACTTGTTCGTCTGGTAGTTCCGCCGCCTGCATTCCTGGCAGGCAAGCGTGACCAGCACTCGTACACCCGTCTTGGCCACTCAGGAGACTCCTTGCCTGGCGCGCACACCACGCACACGCCGGAGCAGGCAGAATACACGGGAATCGCGGCCCCCCGTAGGCAGTTGGGTCAGACCCCGTGCAGCAGGTCCACCGCGGAGGTACCATCTCTGCGCTTTCGTCACCGGCCAACCCTGGGAGGCAATGTGAACCGTCCACGCATGCGGGTCCTGACTGCATTGGTATTCGCCGTGCTGACGGTCACGGTGGCTGCCGGCTGCGGCAGCAGCTCGTCCTCGAACAACACCACGACCCAGACGGGCACCGGGGCCACCACCGCAGACCACAGCAACATCAAGGTCGGTCTGGTCACCGACATCGGCGGCCTCAACGACCGCAGCTTCAACCACCTCGCATTCCTCGGCCTGCAGCGGGCGCACACCAATCTCGGCGTCACTGTACGCGTGCTGCAGTCCAACCAGAACTCCGACTACGTGCCCAACCTGCAGACCCTGGCGGCCCAGCACTACAACCTCGTGATCGCCGTCGGGTTCCTGATGGGCGACGCGGTCAAGCAGGTGTCGGCGGCGTACCCGAACACCACCTTCGCCATCATCGACTTCTCCTACGCCCCGAACAACATCAAGAACGTGCAGGGACTGCTGTTCAAGGAGCAGGATGCGGGCTACCTGGCGGGCTACCTGGCGGGGCTGGTGACGAAGACCGGCACCGTGTCCACGGTCGGCGGCCAGAAGATCCCGCCGGTCGACCACTACATCGCGGGGTACCAGGCCGGCGCCAAGGCCTCCCACCCGGGGATCAAGACCCTGAACGCGTACTCGCAGAGCTTCACCGACACCGCCAAGTGCCAGCAGCTGGCGCTGGATCAGATCTCACAGGGCTCTGACGTGGTGTTCCAGGTGGCCGGCGGCTGCGGGCTGGGCGCCCTCAACGCGGCCAAGCAGAAGAACGTGTGGGGCGTCGGGGTGGACGCCGACCAGGGCTACCTGGGCTCGTACATCCTGACCAGCGCAGAGAAGAAGGTCGACGTGGCCGTGTACGACACCATCAAGGATCTCGTGGACGGCAAGCACATCGGCGGCGCGGACAGCATCTTCGATGCGGCCAACGGCGGCACCGGCATCGGCAAGATCAGCCCGAAGGTGCCCAAGGCGGACGTTGCCAAGGTGATGGCCGTGCAGAAGAAGCTGGAAGCCGGGCAGATCACCCCGCCCGACACCGTTCCCTGATTCACCCACGGGGGCGGGCCCGCACGACCCGCCCCCGTCGATTCATCCAACTGTGGCCGACACACCGCTCCTCGAGCTCCGGGGAATCACCAAGCGCTTCGGCGGCCTGGTGGCAAACTCCGCCATCGACCTCGAGCTGGCGGAGGGTGAGGTGCACGCCCTGCTGGGCGAGAACGGCGCAGGCAAGTCCACGCTGATGAACGTCCTGTACGGCCTGTACACGCCGGACGAGGGCGAGATCATGATGAACGGCCACGTGCTCCGGCTGCGCTCGCCGCGAGACGCGATCGAGGCCGGCATCGGGATGGTGCACCAGCACTTCATGCTGATCCCCGTGATGACGGTGGCCGAGAACATCGTGCTGGCTGCCGAGCCCCGCCGCGGCCCGCTGATGGATTACCCGCAGGCCCGCAAGGACGTGCAGGAGCTCTCCAGCCGGTACGGCCTGAGCGTCAGCCCGGACGCCCGCATCGAGTCGATCGGCGTGGCCCAGCAGCAGCGCGTGGAGATCCTGAAGGCGCTGTTCCGCAAGGCCAGGGTGCTCATCCTGGACGAGCCGACCGCGGTGCTGACGCCGCAGGAGACCGAGGAGCTGTTCGACGTCGTGCGGTCGCTGCGCGAGGGGGGCGCCTCCATCATCTTCATCACCCACAAGCTGGGTGAGGTGCTGGAGATCGCCGACCGGATCACGGTGCTGAGGCGCGGCGAGGCGGTGGCGACCGTGCCCAAGGAGGGCGCCACCGAACAGGGCCTGGCGGAGCTCATGGTCGGCCGGTCGGTGCTGCTGCGGGTCGAGAAGAACCCGTCGGAGCCGGGAGAGCCGGCGCTCGAGGTGCACGATCTCGAGGTGCGCGACACCCGCGGGCTGGAGGCGGTGCGCGGAGTGTCGTTCGACGTCCGCCAGGGCGAGATCGTGGGCATCGCCGGAGTGGATGGGAACGGCCAGACGGAGCTGGTCGAGGCGATCACCGGGCTGACCAAGCCGGAGGCCGGGACGATCACGATGGATGGCCGGAACATCACAGGGCGGGGAGTGCGCTCGAGCCTGGACGCAGGCATCGGGCACATCCCCGAGGATCGCCATCGGCGCGGGCTGATACTCGACTTCAGCCTGGCCGAAAACCTGGCTCTGCACGACTACCGGCACCGGCCGGCGTCCACCTTCGGGATCCTGTGGCCGCGCCGCCTGATCGCACGCGCCCGCGGGCTGCTCGAGGAGTTCGACGTGCGCGGCGGCGGCCCCACGACCCCGGCCAGCTCGCTGTCCGGAGGGAACCAGCAGAAGGTCGTGATCGCCCGGGAGGTGGCACGCAACCCCCGCCTGCTGGTGGCGGCGCAGCCGACCCGCGGTCTGGACGTGGGCGCGATCGAGTTCGTCCACCGGCGGCTGGTCGAGGAACGGGACGAGGGGCGGGCGATCCTCCTGGTCAGCTTCGAGCTGGACGAGATCCGCAGCCTGGCCGACCGCATCCTGGTCATGTACGAGGGCCGGATCGTGGCGGAGTTCGGGCCTGACGCGGACGAGGGAGAGCTGGGACTTGCCATGACGGGCGCCCACCGGGGAGCTCCCGCGGCATGACCGCCCGGGCCGCAGACTGGGCACGCGGGAAGGGCACGGGCATCCTGCTGCCGCTGGCCACGCTGGTGCTGGCGTTCCTGGTGGGAGGCCTGGCCGTGGCCGCCACCGGACACGACCCGTTCGGCGCCTACCGGGCGATCTTCAACGGCACCGGGCTGAACTACGTGTTTCCATGGATCTCCGCCGACGATCGCACGGTGGCGGCGCTCAACCTGCAGCAGACGCTGATCGTCACCTGTCCCCTGATCTTGACGGCACTGGCGGTGTCATTCGCATTCCGCGGCGGGATGTTCAACATCGGCGGCCAGGGCCAGTACCTGATGGGCACCTACGCCGCGCTGTGGGTGGGGCTGCACTTCCAGCACATGGGGAAGCCGCTGCACGTCGGATTGGCCGTGCTGGCCTCGATCGCCGCGGGCGCGGCCTGGGCCGGCATCGCCGGCGGCCTGAAGGCGGCGGTCGGCGCCCACGAGGTGATCTCGACGATCATGCTGAACTGGATCGCCATCTTCGGCGGCCAGTGGCTGTTCGAGCTGGGCGGGCCCCTGCAGGGGTCGGCGGCGGACGTGCCGCGGTCGAACAACATCTGGCCCTCGGCGCAGCTGCCGGGCATCTGGGGGACGCTGCAGCCGCTGCACGCGGGCATCTTCCTGGCCCTGGCCGCACTGGTCGTGTACTGGTTCGTGATCAACCGGACGATCCTCGGCTACGAGGTCCGCGCGGTCGGCCGGAACCCGGATGCCGCCGCCTACGGCGGGATCAGCGTGTCGCGCAACTACGTGCTGGCGCTGGCCATCGCGGGCGGGTTCGCAGGGCTCGCCGGCGCCTGCGACCTGCTGGGCTGGGAGTACGGCGTGGCCACCAACGACATCATCGCCAGCCAGGTCGGTTTCATCGGGATCGCGGTCGCCCTGCTGGGGCGCAACAGCGCCATCGGGATCGGTCTGGCGGCCCTGCTGTTCGGCGGCCTCCAGGTCGGCACCTCGACCCGCCAGCTCGACCCCACCGTCTTTCCCCCGGAGCTGGCCGGCAACCTGGCCACGATCATCCAGGGTCTGATCATCCTGTTCGTCGGCGCACAGTTCATCCTCGTCTTCATCATCCGGCGCAGGAGGCGCGTGCCGACCGCGCCGGGCTCGGCGCCCGAGGGAGCCGCGACCGGAGTGACCCTGTGAACGCCCACCTCGAGCGGCTGCCACGGGGCCCGCGCGGCGTCGCCATACTGGGCATCATCCTGGGCCTGGTGGCGCTGGAGCTGGCGCTGCCGCCGCTCCAGGTGCGGGCGGCCGCCGTGCCGGTGGTGCTGGGCGTGTGCGCGCTTGCGTGTGCGGTGTGGGCGCTGATGCGATCCGAGCGCAAGCTCGGCCTGTGGGCCGCTGTGCTGGCCGTCCTGGCGACGCTGTTCGCCGTGTGGGTGCAGGGCAAGAGTGCGACCACCGCCTCCGAGGTGGTGAATGCGGGGCTGGTCGCGTCCACCATCACCTACGCCACGCCGCTCGCCTACGCCGCCATCGGCGGCATCTTCAGCGAGCGCTCTGGGGTGGTCAACATCGGGCTCGAGGGGATGATGCTGATGGGGGCGTTCTTCGGCATCTGGGGCGCGGACAAGGCCGGGTCGTGGGAAGCCGGGTTACTGATAGCGATGGTGTTCGGCGGCGCCATGGCGCTGGTGCACGCGTTCTTCTCCATTCACCTGCGAGCGGACCAGATTGTCAGCGGCTTCGCGGTCAACTTCCTCGCCCTGGGGCTCACCGGGTACCTGTTCATTGATATCTACGGCGACAACGGCACGCCCGCGAACATCCCCACGGTGCCCAACATCAGCATCCCGGGCATCCGCTCGCTGCCGGGCATCGGCACCGTGTTCGGGGACATGAACCTGATGATCTGGATGCTGTTCGTGCTCCTGATACTGGCGCACGTGGTGCTGTTCCGCACGCCCATGGGCCTACGGCTGCGGTCCGTCGGCGAGCATCCCAAGGCCGCCGACACGGTCGGCATCCCGGTGTACCGCGTGCGGTACATGGCCGTGGTGCTGTCGGGCATGCTGGCCGCGCTGGGCGGCGCCTACCTGTCGATCGCGTTCGGCGCCTCATTCACGCAGAACATGACCAACGGGCGTGGGTACATCGCGCTGGCGGCGGTCATCTTCGGCAAGTGGCGACCGTACGGCGCGTTCGGCGCCTGCCTGCTGTTCGGCTTCGCCAGCGCGCTCGCGGATCACCTGCAGACGAGTGCAAACGTCTCGGTCAACCTGCTCTCGACGCTTCCGTATGTGTTCACGCTGATCGCCCTCGTGGGCCTGATCGGGCGCTCGCGGGCGCCGGCCGCGGACGGCGTCCCGTACGTCAAGGGCTAGCAGGGCCCGGTTCTGGTGTAGCGGCGTCAGCGCTGGACGCGCACGTCCCGTGCTGCCAGCACAAACGCCCCCAGGGCGCCCGGGATCAGCAGCAGGTGTCCGCGTAACGCGGTTCCGCCACCGCCCGCGAAGAGCAGCAGGAATATGACCCCCAGCACGATGCCGAGCGTTGCTCGCGGCCTCGTGAACATGGGTTTCAGATCGGCAAACGCGGATCGGGGATCAATGCCGCAATCGGGGGTGCATCAGCTCCCCCGCCTGCACGCGCATGTCGAGCCTGCTGTCCGCCGGGGGCAGGGGGCACGTCCAGGCCGGCCGGTACGCGCAGGACGGGTTGTAGGCGAAGTTGAAGTCCAGCACCAGCCCGCCGTCCGCGGTGCCCAGATCGGCGCCCTTGACCGTGTCCAGCAGGTAGCGGCCGCCGGGATGGGTGAGCGGCCCGGCGGTGGCGTCGACGAACGGCAGAAACAGGCCGTCGCCGTACCCCTCCAGCCAGAACAGGGGCAGCTCGCACTCGCGGCCGGCGAGGCAGAACAGCGCCCTCGCGAATCGCCGGAAGCGGACCCGCTCGCCGGTGCTGGTGGCGAGCTCGAGCGCCCGCGGCGAGTCCTGCTCGACGGCCGCCGTCACGCGGAACGCGGGGTCGTAGCCGAAATACCGAAGCCCTTCCAGCCGCGCGGCGTCCGCGGGCTCGAGCGGAGTCTGCGGGTGGTCGCGAAACAGCCGGTCGCGGCCGTCCCGCCAGGCCGCCCAGGCGGTCTGCGGATCGGGGTGGCGGCGAACATCGGCGTACAGAGCGGCCACGGCGCGTCGCCACGACACAAGCTGCAGCTCGGGCAGAGCCGCGCGAATCGCCGTTGAAGAGGGAGCCGCCATTGACCACCGGATTCCTAGCCTGCCAAGCGGCGGCGGACAAGCGGTCTTGCACACATCGGCGGAGGAGTCGGCGCGCCGGCGCGGAACGGGCCACCTGATGGATGCTTCACGCGATCGCGAACGACTGGCCGCGGGCGAGCTGAACACCGCCTTCCGCCGGGCGCGGGTGCGGGCGGCATCCGTCCCCACCGCCGTCCGCGCACACCTGCGGTCGGCAGGCCCCGATACGCTGCCGGCGGTGACCGAGTCGCCGCAGCGGATCGTGGAGCGCGGCTACGACGCCCTGGTCGACGTCTACGCGGAATGGAGCGGCCGGGTGCAGGGCGACCCGCGAGAGCGATATCTCGACCGCTTCGACCAGCTCGTCGAGCGGGGCTCACGGGTACTCGACCTGGGCTGCGGCTGCGGGCTTCCGACAGCCGCCAGGCTGGCCCGCCGCTACCGGGTGAGCGGGGTGGACATCTCATCCGGTCAACTCGCCGCCGCGCGCCGCAACGTGCCCGAGGCAACGTTCCGGCAGGCCGACATGACGGCTCTCGAGCTGCAGCCGGCAGAGCTCGGCGGGGTCGTCTCGCTGTACGCGATCACGCACGTCCCCCGCTCCGAGCACGCCGGTCTGCTGAGCCGGATCGCCGGCTGGCTGGCTCCGGGCGGAGTGCTCCTGGCCACGTTCGGGAATCGCTCCCACGACGGCGTCCAGGGGGACTGGCTGGGGCAGCCGATGTACTTCTCGAGCCACGACGCGACCACGAATGTGCGGCTGCTGCACGAGACGGGGCTGGAGGTGATCGAGGCCACGCCGGTGACCATCCGCGAGCCCGAGGGCGACGCCACCTTCCTGTGGGCCCTGGCCCGCCGCCCGCAGGAGTGAGTCTCAGGGCCAGCCGAGGTAGCGGCTGGAGTGCGCCTCGAAGACCGACCGCATGGCCTCGTCCGACCGGGATTCCAGCGCGTGGATGTTCTCGATCAGGCGGCTGATGCGCGGGGTCATCACGAGCAGGTAGCGGGTGCGCCCCGGGTGCGGGTTCCAGTACGTGTGCGCGGTGCCGCGCGGCGCGATCACGGCGCCCCCCGCCGGGACCCCGATCACGCGTTCACCGAGCCGTACGCACAGCGCACCCTCCAGCACGTACCACGCCTCGTCGTCCTCGTCGTGGACGTGCAGCGGCGCGATGTACCGCGGCGGGTCGTGGCCGCCGCCGGGATCGGCCCACTCGGCCATCACGATCGAGGCCGCCTGCGACCCGATCTGTGCGCCCGACAGGTGGGCCGCGAACAGGCCGGCCGGCTCGTCAGTGGCGTCTGGCGGCATGCCGGCCAGGGTATCGGTGGTCAGGGAAGCTCGACGCGGCTGAGGGATCTGGCTGCCGCCCAGCCGGCGAGCGCGATCACCACGCCCAGCACGATCGCGGATGCCACCGTGCCCGCCACCGGCTTCGAGGCCTGCGGCAGAACATGGGCCACGAACGATCTGCCGTAGGCCGAGATCGAGAGCTTCTCGGCCGACGCCGCGAAGGTGGCGATCGATCCCTCCCAGAGCAGGATGTACAGCACGCCGATCACGATCGGCCGGCGGGTGTACAGCGACAGCAGCACCGATGCTGCGCAGTAGGCCAGACTGGCCAGCAGGACACCCGCCAGCGGCCAGGCGACCAGCCCGACGGTCAGGTTCCCGCCCAGTGAAAGCAGCCCGCTGAGGATGAGGCTGGGCACGAGCAGCGCCACCGCCGACGACCACGCCGCGGCCACCTTGGCGATGACCAGCCCCAGCCGCGGCTGTGGCGTGGCCACCAGATACAGGATGGTGCCGTCCTCGCGTTCATCGCCAAACGCGCTGACCCCGAACACCAGCGACACCAGCGAGGCCACGGTCGGCACGTAGAGCTGCTGCACGAGATCGGAGTAGAAGGAATGGTCGTTCGAGTGATCAGGCCGCCCGAGTGCGAAGGCCAGCGCCATCAGCACCGGCGTGAACGCGATCAGCCCGATGATGATCGTGCGCTTCTGCAGCACCAGTGCCCTCAGCGTCAGCCGGTACACGGGGCCGATCACCGTGCCTGCCCCCGGGCCCGCTCGTGCAGATAGGCGTACACGCTCTCCAGGTCGTCGCCGACCGGCCGGATCCGCTCCAGCAGGGCGTCCGTGCGGCTGGCCGCCACCGGCAGCGCGCGGCTCAGCGCCGCCGGGTTGCTGGTCTCCAGCTCGATCGTGCCGTCGGCGATCCGCACCGCCTCGACGTCCGCCGTCGACAGCAGCTCCCTGGCCAGCGCCCGGCGATCGCCGTGGGCGGTGACCAGCACCCGCCGCGGCCGCTCGCTGATCAGCTGCCGGATGGCCGGGGTCGACCCCTCGGCCACCAGATGGCCGTTGACCATAACCAGCACACGGGGCGCCATCCGCTCCACCTCGTGCAGGACGTGTGACGACACGATCACCGTGCGCCCTTCACGTCCGAGCTGCACCAGCAGCTCGATGACGTGGCTGCGCTGGCTCGGATCGAGCCCGTTCAGAGGCTCGTCGAGAAGCAGCAGATTGGGGCCATGGGCGAGCGCCTGGGCGAGCTTCACCCGCTGCCGCATGCCGTGGGAGAAGTCGCCCACACGGCGGTCGGCGGCGCCCTCCAGGCCGACCGTGGCCAGGGCTTCGACCGCCGCGGCCCGGTACTCCGCCACCCGGTGCAGCCGTGCCGACAGCTCCACCACCTGGCGGGCGGTCAGGAACGGCCACGGAGGGCTGTGGTCGGGCACGATGCCGACCCGCCTGAAGACGTCGGGGTTGCGGCGGGCGTCGAGGCCAAAGATGCGCACCTGACCGCTGGACGGGGTCGAGAACCCGGCGCACAGCTTGAGCGTTGTCGACTTGCCGGCCCCGTTGTGGCCCAGCAGCCCGATCACGCCGCCGTCGGCCGTGAACGTCACGTCCGCCAGCGCCACCGTGTCCCCGTACCAGCGTGACACCGACGTGAACTGGATGGCCGGCTCGCTCATCCCTCGTCCCGGCTGTAGCGGAAGGCCAGCACCGCGACCGCGGCCACCATCAGCTCGACCGCCGTCATGCTCCACAGGAGCGCGCTGACGTTGCCCGGGTCGGTGTACCCCGGGTACAGCCCGCGGGCCGCCCGGATCGGCACGGCGCCCACCGCCAGCAGCCGCAGGTCGGGATTGTTGAGCGCATGGCCCAGCACGCCGCCGACGATCGTGGGCAGGATCAGGAAGGCCAGATAGCCCCCCACGGCGAACGCCCGCCGTGAGGTCAGCGACGACACAGCCAGGCCGACCAGGGAGTAGAAGCCGGCGATCACCACCCCGCCGGCGATGATGCGCAGGATGTCGGCGGCGTGCTTGTCGACATAGCCCACCGGGTGCACCGCGAACAGCACGTTTCCGGCGTACAGGATCAACGGTGGGGCCAGCGTGACCAGGAGCATCGGCCCGAGCGCGGCCAGGATCTTGGCGATCACGTAGTCGCTGCGGCTGATCGCGGTTGAGAAGTACAGCGACAGAGTGCGGTCGCGGCGGTCGGGGCACACCAGCTCGGGCGTGACCACGACGCTGAACACCAGGATCACGATGCCGGTCGCGGTGGCGTAGTTGGCGTACGGGAGCGCATTGGACAGCGAGGTCGTGAAGCTTGTGGTGCCGAACAGGGCACGCAGGCCGAGGATGACCAGCGCCGGGGTGAAGGCGAGCAGGGTCAACGTGACCGGGATCAGCTTCGCCTTCCAGCTGCGGCGTGCACCGAGAGCCCGAAGCGCGCTCCACCGGGCCAGAGACCAGATCGCCCACCCCCGCCCGGCGCGCGGCCCGTCGTAGGTGGTGTAGGCGACGTCGACGACTCTGGCGTCGGCGGTCATCCGATGGCTCCGATCAGGGATTCTTCGAGGGTCGGGCCGGCCGGCCGCAGCTCGTGCAGCCCGACGCCTGCCGCACACGCCGCGTCGCGCACCCCGCGCAGCACGCTCTCGGGGTCGGCGCCGGTGACCACGAGCCACCGCTCGTGCTCCTCCAGGTCACCGCGGTCGCCGTCGAGGCCGCCGTCCGCCGACACGCCGAGCCCGCGCTCGGTCGCCGCCTGCATGAAGGCTGCCGCCTCGCCCACGATCCGTACGCGGACATCGCCGCGAAGCGCGCTGCCTGCGTGGTCGATGTCCCGCGTGTCCACCACGCGGCCGTCTCGCAGGACGACCACCGAGTCGCACGTGCGGGCCACATCCTCGAGCACGTGCGACGACATCAGGACGCCGATGCCCAGCTCCGTGGACAGGCGGCGCACCAGCGTCAGCATCTCCTCCCGCCCGGCCGGGTCGAGCCCGTTGGTGGGCTCGTCGAGGATGACCAGGGACGGCGAGTGGACGATCGCCTGGGCGAGGTTGGTGCGCTGCTTCATGCCCACCGAGAAGGTGCGGATAAGGCGAGAGCGCTCCTCCTCGAGCCCCACCTGGAACAGCACCTCCGATGCCCGCAGCACCGCGACCTGGCGTGGCAGCCCGCGCAACTCGCCCATGTGCACCACGAGGTCGCGGGCGGTCATGCCCATGGGCAATGCGGAGTGCTCGGGCATGTAGCCGAGCCGCCGGCGGATGTCCCACGAGCGGTCGAGGCCCATACCCATCACGTTGACGGTGCCCTCATCCGGCCGGATCAGCCCGAGGATCGTCCGCATCAGCGTGGACTTGCCGGCGCCGTTCGCGCCGAGCAGCCCGACGGCGCGCTCCTCGATCCGTGCACTCACCCCGTCCAGCGCGACGACGGAGCCATACCGCTTGACGACGTTCTCGACCTCGACCAGCGGCCCGCCGGTGCTCACTCGAGTGCGCGCGCAGCAGCCAGGATGGTCGAGGCCGGCCGAGCGCCGATCACCACGTACTGCTTCGCACCGTGGCTGAAGGTGACGATCGTGCCGAGCGTGGTCTGGAGCATGCTGCCGCGGGCGCCGTTGATGCTCACGGACGGCAGCATCGAGTGCGCGGGCGAGACGTCAGCCGATGCACCCTTCGCGCCCGAGTGCTCGATCACGAGCACGGCTCCGAGCCCGTGGCCGTAGACGGCGAGGAGGCCGCCGCCCCTGGCGCTCGACAGCGTCCGCGCCGCGGTGCGGGGCATGCCTGCGAGCGATGCGGGCGCCGCGCTCGTCACCGGGGCAGCCGAGCTGTGGGTGCCCTTCTTCGCCCGATCGACCGCGTGCGTGACCTCCGCCTTGCTCGGCAGATGGACGTGCGTGACGTGCGTGCCGGCGGGCAGCCGCACCGCGGTCTGCGAGGCCGGCACGTTGCCGTAGTGAATGTGGCTGACCTGGAACGCGATCGCCGCCGTCGACGATCCGCGCGGGTACAGCGCGACGCGCAGCGGCGTGCCGTTGGCCGCGTCGAAGGCGACGGACAGCGGCCCGATCAGACCGGAATCCTGGCGTGAGCTGACCCGCACCGTGTAGGCCGGGCGCCCCGCGACGTTGCCGGCCACCGCGCCCGAGATGTCGAGCGTCCGGCCGAGCTCGGAGAGCGTTTGGCGGATATCCGCCAGCGAGGGCGTGCCGGAATCGTGCGCCGTCTGCCCGGCGTCGCGCTTCTGCGGAAGCGCGAGGACGTAGGCCGCATGGCTCTTGGGCAGAT
>JBQCGJ010000080.1:0-16584 GCA_051955775.1 Gaiellales bacterium
TGGGCGACGTCGACCACCGACTCGGTGGCCATCCGGGTGTGCCCGATCGCGTGGCTGCCCTGAAAGCCGGCGAAGGGCGCCGTCGACTCCACGTCGTTGGCGTCGCCGACCTCCTTCACGATCTCCATCGAGCGCCCGATCGAGAACACCTCGACGTGCGGCTCCGCCTCGACCTCGTCGGTCAGCTCGCCCAGGTTGCCGTCGTAGGCGATGCGGGCCCGCAGGTTGGGGCCGTCCTGGGAGTGCTCGCTGACCTGGCCGGCGGAGCGCAGCCGCTCCAGCACGCGGTCGGGGGTGCCGTGGTTGGCCTCGATGCGGGCGCGCAGCACGTAGCTGCCGGACTGCGGCGGGCCGTACAGCGCAACGCCGGTGGAGTCGGTGCCACGCCGCGCCATGGGCAGCAGCATGTCGAACAGCGTCTGGCCCACCGGGCCTGTCCGCTCGGCGTCCTTATAGAGGAATCCACACAGCCCGCACACGCCACAGCCTTTCTCGAGACCGCCGGAAATCCTACGTCCGATGGGCGCTCAGCACAGTGCCAGGGGGCGAACAATTCCCTCGCAGGGTGTGTGCGGAAGTTCACCCAGGCTGCGCTCGAGAAAGCGAAGGAGGTACCGGGTACACGAGCCCGGCCTTTACAAATCCAGATCCGCTGGGGTGCATTCCGACCAACGAGATTTGTAAAGACCAGGCTCGTGTACCCGGTACCGGTGTTGGGGGTTCTAGAACAGCGTGAGGTAGCGCTGCACCTCCCACGGCGTGACCTGCTCGTGGTAGGCCTTCCACTCCTCCTGCTTCACCTTCACGAAGTAGTCGACGTAGTCCTCGGTGCCCGTGTTGCCGAGCGCCTTGCGGAGCACGTCGTCCTTGGCCAGGTTGCGGGTGGCGTCCAGCAGGTTGGCCGGCAGCAGCTCGATCTTGCGCCGCTTCAACTCCTTCTCCGACAGCTCGTACAGGTTGTCGTCGTTGTGCTGGCCGGGGTCGATCTCGTTCTCGATGCCGTCCAGGCCGGAGGCCAGGATCACGGCCGCCGCCAGGTACGGGTTGCACGAGCCGTCCACCGTGCGGTCCTCGACGTGGCCGCCCGGCAGCCGCAGCATCTGCGTGCGGTTGTTGGCCCCGTGGGTGATGAACACCGGCGACCAGGTGGCGCCCGAGGTCGGCGTGCCGGCGGTGGTGGTCAGCCGCTTGTAGCTGTTCACCGTCGGGGCGGTGACCGCGATATAGGCCTTCGCGTGCTTCTTCAGGCCCCCGGTGAAGTGGTAGCCGAGCTGGCTCAGGCCCAGCCCGTTCTTGTCGTCGGGATCGGCGAACAGGTCGGTCTCGCCCGACTCGTCCCACAGGCTCATGTGGAAGTGCCCGCCGTTGCCGGTGAGGTGGCCGAACGGCTTGGCCATGAACGTGGCCAGCATGCCCTCGGACTGCGCCATCGCGTGCACCATGTACCGGAAGAAGATGGCGCGATCGCACGTGGTCAGCGCGTCGGCGAACTCGAAGTTCGACTCGAACTGGCCGTTGGCGTCCTCGTGGTCGTTCGCGTAGCTGCCCCACCCGAGCTGGTTCACGTACTTCGAGAGCCGGCTCAGGAACTCGTAGTGCCGGGTCAGGCCCTTCATGTCGTAGCAGGGCTGATCGAGCCGGTCGAGCGGGTCGGCCAGCTCGATCCCGCCGTCCGCCGTCTCCCGCAGGAGGAAGAACTCGAGCTCCATCCCGATCTTGAACGTGTAGCCGAGCTGCTTCGCACGATCGAGCTGGTGGCGCAGGATCGTGCGCGGGCAATACGGCCACTCCTCGCCCTCGACCGTGATGTCGCAGGCGAACCGTGCCAGCCCTGGCTTGAACGGCACCGGTGTGTAGCTGTTGAGGTCGGGGATGGCCATCATGTCCGGGGAGGCGGGCGTCTGCCCGATCGGGCCTGCCGCGAATCCCGCGAACCCTGCCCCCTCGTTGACCAGTCCCTCCCAGTTGGAAATCGGCACGAGCTTCGCCGACGGCTTCGCGTTCATGTCCACGAACTGCGCGAAGAAGAACTCGATCCCGTCGTCTTCGGCCTTGCGGCGGATCGTGTCCGCCAACGGTCGTGCACTCACCGTTGCCATACCTCCATCTCCCTTCGGACGCGAGTTGGACGCAGAATCTCGCATGATCTGGCGCGAATTACCACTCCCATCGCAAGATGGGTGGTTTGCGCCGACTGCCGGGAGGCCGCTAGGAGTGGCCCAGCGCGTGCTCGAGGCGCAGCAGCTTGAGCTCGATCTCGATCATCAGCCAGTCCTCGTTGGCCACGTCCAGACCCGTCAGATCCTGGATCCGGCGCAGGCGCTGGCGCAGCGTGTTGGGATGCACGTACAGCGTCTGGGCGGCCGCGGCGATGTTGCCCCGCCGCTTCAGGAACTCCTCCAGCGTGTACAAGAGCTGCGAGCGGTGGCGCTCGTCGTACGCCACCAGCTTCTTCAGCGCGTCGCCGCGGGGATCGCGCACGCGCCCGTCCTGGCTGACCCGCAGCAGGTACTTGTATGCGCCCAGATCGTCGAAGCTGATCACGCCGGGGCGGGGGCTGACCACGGCCGCGGCGGCCACGGCGTGCTCGGCCTCCTCGAACCCGGTGGTGAACGAGGCCGCTCCCTCGCAGCGCTGCGACAGCCCGATCGCCAGCGGGTGCTTGGCGTTCAGGCCGGTGTGCAGCTCGCGCAGCCGGCCGGCCGCGGTCCGCTCGTCGCCGGTGCCCAGGTGCAGGATGCCGCGCACGGTGGCGTCGCGGCGGTCGAACAGGGATCCCGGGAAGGCCCTCCCGGCCGCCGTCTCGAGGAGGTTCGCGACCTCGTCCCAGGTGCGGTCGGCGGGGCCGGTGCGAGGGGCGGCCTGGAGCACCAGGTGAGGCCGGCTGAGATCGGCGCCCAGCGCCTGCGCGCGCTCCTGCAGCTCACCCGGCGCGGCGTTCGCGTGGGCCAGATCCTCCAGCAGGTCCTTGATCGCGTTTCGCTCCTCCAGACGCTGGATCAGGTCGACCTTCTTTATCGCGACCGCCGTCTGACCTGCGATCGAGGCCGCGATCTCACGCTCCTCCGCGTCCATCCTGCCGCCGCGCGGCACCCGCAGGGCGAGGAAGCCGACCAGCTCGTCGGCAGCGACCAGCGACAGCACCACTGCGGAGCCCTGCGTGTCCGGCCCCCACAGGGTGGACGCCAGGCGCGTCCCGGCGCCCGTGCGTCTGGCCAGCTCGACGCCCAGCTCCTGCGCCGACAGCGCGCTCGGCGGCGCCGCCTCGGGCGGCCAGGCGCTGCACAGCATCTCGCGGCCGCCGGCCGGGTCGAGCACGTACAGCTGGCATGCGTCCACTGACAGCAGCTTGTGCGCCCGCTTGGCGACGGCGGGCAGGAGCTCGTCCAGGGTGGCCGCAGCGGCGACCGCCCGCGCCAGGTCGGCCAGGCCTTCGACCAGCGCCAGCCGGCGGCGTGTGCCCTGGTAGAGCCGCGCGTTCTCGATCGCGCCGGCCACCAGGCTGGCCGAGTGCATGAGGAAGTCCGAGTCGGCCTGGGTGAACTCCTTGGGCGCCTCGGCGTGCAGCGCGATCACCCCGATCACCTGCCCGGCCTTGTCGGTCAGCGGCACCGCGACCAGCGACTGGTACTTCTCCTCCTCCGCCTCGGGCACCACCTTCACCCGGGGGTCGGTGAGCGCGCCCTCGGGCAGGAACACCGGCTGGTTGTGCTGCGCGACCCAGCCCGCCAGGCCCTCGCCGGACTCGAACCGCAATCGCCCGACCAGCGCCGCGTACGGCTCCGACACCGCCCGCAGCACCAGTGAGCCGTCGCTCGGCTCCACGAAGTAGACGAAGCACGCGTGGCAGTCGATGGCCTCGCTGATCACCTCCACGATCGCCCGCAGCACGCGGTCGAGGTCGAGCGTCGACGACACCGTGTTGATGATCTGGTACAGGTACCGGCCGTCGGCGGCCGGCCGGTGGGGCTGCTCCGGCACGGGAACCGGACTGCGCACGGCTGTGTGCGAAGCGGACATATCTCAATGGTACAACGGTGGGGTCGTCCACCTCCATCGAGGTCGCGGGCATCCGCCGTTTTCCGGCAGGGTCCGCGGGACGCGGGTGTGTCACCGGTGACGCGCCGCGGAGAGCCGGACATGGCCGACGCTCCATAGACCTGCCCCGCGCCGCCCGCATAAGATGTGCCGCGGAGTGCGCGTCTGCGCGGTCCAACAGTGGCGTGATCCGAACGAGAGGAGTCCCGTATGGCAACGGTCGCTGAGTCCGCCATGAACGGGCTTGACCCGATGTTCCAACCGGACTGGTTCCTGACGGACGAGCAGCGCGGGCTGCTCGAGCGGCTGAAGGAGATCTGCGAGGAGACGATCCGCCCGATGGCGGACGAAAACGACCGCAACCTCCAGTTCCCGCGCAAGAGTCTGGAGGCGCTGGGGCCGGACGGGTTCCTGGGTCTGATGCTGCCCAAGGAATGGGGCGGCCTGGGCCAGAACCACGTCATGTACGCCAACGTGACCGAGACCATCGCCCGCTACGGCGACGCCTCGTGCGCGATGTGCTACGTGATGCACATCGGGGCGGTGGAGGCCCTCAAGCTGCGGGCCACCCCGCACCTGATCGACAAGTACCTGAAGCGGGTGCGCGAGGGCCTGATCGGGACGCTCAGCTACTCCGACCCCGAGACCGGGTCGCACTTCTGGTACCCGATCGCCTCCGGCGCGCGCAAGGTCGACGGCGGCTTCGAGGTGCTGAAGAAGGCATCCTGGACGACCTCGGCCGGTTTCGCAGACTTCTACGTGCTGCAGACCACCTCGCCGGACTACAACGGCGATTACTCGAACCTGTCGGTGTTCGTCGTGGACAAGGACGAGATCGAGGCAAAGCCGCAGGAGTGGGACGCCATGGGGCTGCGTGGCAACCAGTCGGGAACGCTGCTCCTGGACTGGAAGTTCGTGCCCGAGGACCAGGTCGTGGGAGAGATCGGCGACGGGGCGTTCTCGAACGACGAGTCGGTCGACCCCAACTTCCTGATCGGATCGTCCGGCACCTGGAACGGCATCTCGCTGGGGGCGATCGACATCGCCGTCCGGCACACCACCCGCAAAACGCACAAGGACGTCGGGCTGCGGGTCTGCGACTACCCGACCATCCAGGACGCGGTGGGCGAGGCGATCATGGACACCAACGCGTCGCGCGTCCTGACCCGCAGCGTGGCGCACGCGCTCGACCTGGTGACCGACGGCTCACAGGCCAAGATCACCGACGAGCTGGCCCGCGGGAACTACCTGCCGTGGCTGTGGCAGATCAAGTTCGTGGCCGCAAAGAACGTGGCCCATGTGGTGGACAAGATGCTGCACTGCTGCGGCGGCACCGCCTTCAAGCGCGAGCCGCTGCAGCTCGAGCGGTACCTGCGCGACGGCAAGGCGGGCTGGGTGATGGGCCCGACCAACGAGGTGCTGCGGCAGTTCGTCGGCAAGACGGCGCTGCTGGGCATCGACTCGCTCGACTACTGGAACGTGTCGCTGAACGAGCGGGCGCTGCAGAACGAGCTCAAGAAGATGAGCACGGATCAGAAGCGCGAGCTGGCCGAGCGGCTGCTGGCCGAGGCCGGCGCCAGCGAGAACGGCGGCTAGGCACGATCGGGGCCAGGCCCAGCGGCCTGGCCCCGATCTCAGGCTTACTCGACCGCGGCGCCGACCGGCGGCACGTCGTCGGGCATCGCCGGCGACCAGATCCGCAGGGCGAGCTTGCGCTTGTCCTGCACCACCACCCGGATGACATACAGCACAGCCGCGATGAGGAGCACGCCGATGCCCTCGAACACGATGGTCTTGCTCGTGTTCCCCCAGGCCAGGCCTGAGTTCCAGCCGCCCCATATCAGAAGCAATGCGTCGAACGCGGCCAGCAGGCCCGCCAGCACGACCCAGATCTGACTGACCTTGATCGGGCGCGGCCAGTTCGGCCGGTCCTTCCGCAGGAGCAGGAATCCCGACATCGCGAACACGTGGCAGGTGACGTAGCCGAGGTTCGAGAAGATCAGGATCTTGATTGCGCCTGACGGGTCGTAGGCGTATGTGCACAGCAGCAGCAGGTTCAGGATCGCGTCCATCGTCATCGCGTTGGCCGGCACGTGGTAACGGTTCAGCTTGCCCAGCAGGCGGATGGTCATGCCGTCCTGGGAGATGCCGTACAGCGCTCGCGAGCCGTCTGCCGTGGCCGTGTTCATGGCCAGCACGATCCCCGCGCAGAGGGAGAAGATGGCCACGCCGGCGAGGTACCTGCCGAGCAGGATATGGAGCGTCGCCGGCATGAACGTGTAGATGTTCGACAGCGTGATGTTCTGGTCACCGAAGGTGCCCATCGCGCCCAGCGGCAGCAGGCCGTAGGTGATGATGCCGAACACCGCCGCCACCCGCAGCGCCTTGGGTGTGTCGCGGGCGGTGTCGTGGTACTCGGGGGCGAACGTCGCACAGCACTCCATGCCGTACGCGGACCAGCACATCGCATACAGCCACACGATCGTCAGCGTGAACCCGCTGGCGCCAACCGCATGCGCGTTCGCCGAGATGTTGTTGTGGAGGTTCGAGCTGTGCCAGTGACCGGTCAGGTACGGCAGGAACATCATCGCCGCCAGGGGGATCATGAGCAGCGCGCCGGTCACGTAGCCGACCCACACGGCGGGCCGCATGCCGACCACGTTGAAGGCCCAGATGACGACGATGATCAACGCCGTCAGCGCGATCGGGAAGTTGAAGTAGACCGTCTGACCCAGCACCTGCCAGCTGTGGTTCCAGCTGCTGGAGGTCGCAGACGACGGGTACCACTCGCTCTGTACGAGGAAGCCGACTACGACGCCTGTGGCCGACAGCACCACCGACCAGCCGATCCAGTAGCCGAATGCGGCGATCGGGCCGATGAAGGAGAAGTACTTCTTCCACGCCTCGTGCGCGTAGATGGCGATGCCGCCGGAGAGCTTGGGGAACATCGCCGCCGTTTCGGAATAGATGTAGTTGTGGAGCGCGCCGAGCACCACCGACACCGTCCACAGGATGACTGCACCCCAGCCGCCGAGGCTGAGCACCGAGCCGCCGAGGCTGGTGATCAGGAAGCTCGGGTTTGCCAGGGCGACGACGAAGCCGTCGAACCAGCTGATCGTCTTGAGAAGCTCTCGCTCCTCGACTTGGGCGATGGCCATACGCTCCTCCGGGTCGGACGGCGGGGGTGGAGACGGACCGATGAAACCGGATTCGGCGTTCCCGGTCAAGATCTTTTTCGCACAGGGAATGAAGGCCCTTGCGTGAGTCCGCACACATCCGCGAAGATAGCCGTGCATGAAGCCGCCGCTGATCTCCCTGACCTGTGACTGCGGGGAGCAGGCGAGGTTGGGGTACGGCGAGCGGTGGACATGCCCGAGCTGCGGGCGCATGTTCGATACGACCGAGATACCGAAGGGCGACTACGACCAGCTGGTGACGCTCACCAGGCGCTTCCGGCTGGCCAACTGGGCGGTGGTGACGGTGATGGCGGCCATCGTGCTGGCGGTGGCGCTCACGGGCCAGCTGTTTTCGATCTTCGCCGGCCTTGCGGTGTGCCTTCTGTCCTGGTTCCTGTACATCAGGCCGCTGGTGCACCGTCGGCACAAGCGGGCGGTGAGCGGCCTCACCCGCACCTGGAAGCTGGAAGCGCGATGAGCCCGCAGCTGCGGTCGGGCATGCGCATCCCCACCACGCCGGGAAGTGCGCGTGGCCGCGGCCGCCCTGTGGTGCTGGCGACGCTGGCCGTGCCATTCGACCCCGACGCCGCCCGGGTCGCCCTGCAGGCCGCGATGGAGTCGGACGTCACCCTGATCGTGCTGGACGCGGTTGAGCGGCCATGGTGGCCGCAGGCACTGGCCACCCGCTATGCGGAGCTGGAGCTGGACGAGGACCGCAACGAGATCCGCCGGTTCGCCGGCCAGGCGGCGGCGCTCGGGCTGGAGGTCGAGCACCTGCGCGTGCCCAGCCCCAAGCCCGTGGAGGCGCTGCTGGAGGTGGTGGCGGCGCGCAACGCGGGCCTGCTGGTACTGGGTCCCGACCGCTCGCGGTTCAAGCCACGGCGGTTCGCGCGGATGGCGCGGCGGGTGCGGCGGCGGGCGTCGTGCCTGCTGTGGGTGGCGGGCGAGGGGCCCTAACCGGCGCGGGCTACGCGGCGGGCTCTTCCACGTCCCGCCCGCTCGACCGCTCGAGCCACTGCACGAACTGCGCCGCCGGCAGCGGCTCGGAGATCAGGTAGCCCTGGGCCACGTCGCAGCCCATCTTCTCCAGGCGTGACCACACGATGTCGGTTTCGACCCCCTCGGCCACCACCCGCAGGCCCAGGTTGTGCGCGAGGTCGATGGTGGACTGCACGATCACGGCGTCCCCCTCGTCCTCGCTCATGCCCAGCACGAACGACTTGTCGATCTTGAGGTCGTTCACCGGCAGCCGCTTGAGGTAGCCGAGAGACGAGTAGCCCGAGCCAAAGTCGTCGATCGCCACCTGCACCCCCATCTCGCGCAGCCGGGCCACCACGCTGCGGGCTCGCATGGGGTCGGCCATGATCACGCTCTCGGTGATCTCCAGCTCCAGCCGGGTGGCGGGCACCCGCCACTGCTCGAGCAGCCGGTGAACATCGTCGGGCAGCTGCACGTCGATCAGGTCGCGGGTGGACAGGTTGACCGAGACGGTCAGCTCGAGCCCGGCGTCCATCCACCGCCGGCACTCGCGCACCGCCGCCTCGATGGCGAAGATGGTGATGGTGCGGATCAGCCCGCTGCGCTCGGCGACCGGGATGAACCGGTCGGGCATGATCAGGCCGTGTCGCGGGTGGTGCCAGCGCATCAGCGCTTCGGCGCCCACCACGCTTCCGCTGCGCAGATCGACCTTGGGCTGGTAGTGCAGCACGAGCTGGCGCCGGTCCACCGCGTCGCGCAGCTCGCCCGCCAGCTTCAGGCGCGCGGCGTCGGTGTCGTCCGTGCTCGGCTCGTACACCTCGTACCCGGTGCGCCGGCCCTTGGCCACGTACATGGCGACGTCCGCGCGCTGCATCAGCTCCTCGAACGTGCCGCAGTGAAGCGGGCACAGGGCGATGCCGATGGACGCCTCCACGTCGAGCGTCAGGCCCTGCATGGCGAACGGCTGGTCGAGCGCCTTCAGGGCGGCCCGGGCCATGCCCACTGCGGCCTCCGGCCCGTCGACCGCGGGCAGCAGGATCCCGAACTCGTCACCGCCCAGCCGGGCAACTGTGCCGGCGCTTCCGATCACGCGCCGCAGGCGCGGTCCCACCTCGCGCAGCAGCAGGTCGCCGGTGTGATGGCCGAGGGTGTCGTTGATCTCCTTGAAGCTGTCCAGGTCGATCAAGAGCAGCGCGGCATGGGCCTGCGAGCGTCCGCTCTGCACGATCGCGTTGTGAGCCTCCTCTCGCAGCAGGACGCGGTTGGGCAGGCCGGTCAGCGGGTCGTGGCGGGCGGCGAGGTCGGCCTCGCGCCGCTTCTCCTCGAGCACGCGGGCGTGGGTGCGGAGCTTGCGCGAGGCACTGGCGACGATCCGGAACACCACCGCGTACAGCAGCGTCAGGCCGATCAGGAGCACGATGTACAGGCGGCGGGTGTCGGATGCGATCACGGCCGCCACCGGCTTGTCGGGCACGTACACCTCGAACGCACCGGCAGGCCGCTTCGAGCCGGGCAGGCGGATCGGGATGTACACCTCCAGCAGTGAGCCGTAGCGACGCAGCAGGGCCTGCGTCTCGCGCTCGGTGGTCAGCTCCTCCGTCCCATTCAGGAGCTCGCTGGCCACGTGGCCGTGCAGCGCCTCCACCAGCTCCTCCGACGGCGGTCCGACGGGTCCGTGCCCCATCAGCTTCCTGTCGTCGGAGTAGGCGACGCGGACCTTGCGGTTCCAGATCTGGATGCGGACGATGTCGCCGCCGCCGGCGGCGCGATCCTTGACCGCGCGATCGAGCTCGCGCACCTGCCGCCTGGGCAGCGTGGTGCCCAGGGCACGGCGGTTCAGGTGCGGTGTGATGCCCAGCCGCATGGCCAGCTCCAGCCCGCTGACCGTGCTGGCGACGTTGCGGTCGCGGATCTGGTGACTCAGGTACTGGCCCAGCACGAGGCCCAGCAGCACGATGGGGATCGCGCTGGCAATGGCGAACTTGCCGAGCAGGCCCAAGCGGGGCCGGTGGCGTAGCAGATGCAGGGGAAATCTCCTGGGCAAGAGACGGGTATGACAGAAATCGACATCACCCGTTGCCTTCTTGAGCGTTGCGTGAGCCGCGGCTACCAGTTGCCGGCGATGCCGATCACCCGGCCCTGCGGCACCAGTGCATCCTCGTCCAGTCCGCCGAAGGCTCCACGGTGGAAGATCAGCGGCTCCCCGCCGGAGCCTTCGAAGTCCACCACCTCGCCGACCACCAGGTCGTGGTCCCCGGCAGTGTGCAGCCCCACCACCTCGCAGCGCAGAATGGCCAGAGAGTGGCGGACGACCACGTACCCCGACGGATCGACCACGGTGTGCCCCTCCGGGAACGGCGCACCAGGCTTGGCGAACGCCAGCGCCACGTCTCGCTGCCGGCGGTGCAGGATGTTGACGGCGTAGCGCTCCGACTGCCGCACCCGCTCCAGGGTGCGTGTGCCGTGGGCCAGCGAGATCAATACCAGCAGCGGATCGAGCGACACCGACGTGAACGAGTTCAGCGTCATCCCGGCCAGGGAGTCGCCGTATCGCACGGTGATCACCGTGACGCCGGTGGCGAAGGCGCCGACCACGTCGCGGAAGTCGAGGCGGGTGGACGGGTCGGTGCCGGTATGCACGCTCCGAGCATATCCGGCAGTTCCCGGCGATTCATTGCCGCAGCGGCAACGGCCTGACAGAATCCCCGGCGTGCCACCGACTGGACGACCGGCAGAGCGGCGGCTGGCGGCCGTCGAACGGGCGCTGCGCATCCTGGATGCGTTCACGCGAGTCCCGGGCGACGTGGGCACCACCGAGCTGGCGCGGCTGTCCGGCGTCAACGCGTCCACCGTGTCCCGCACGCTGTCGACCATGGTCGACGCCGGGTACGTGGTGCACGTGCCGGCGACCGGCCGCTACCGGCTGGGGCCGCACGTGCTGGCCCTGGCGAACCACGCGCTGTCCACGATCGACCTTCGCGGGCTGGCGCGTCCGCACCTGGTCGCGCTGGAGCAGGCCACGGGGGAGACGGCCACTCTATCCGTGCCGGGTGACCCGGATGCGGTCACGGTGGACTTCGTGACCAGCCGCTCGTCGGTGGCCAGCGTGGCCCGGGTCGGGCGGCCCAGCGTGGCCCACGCGACGGCCACCGGGAAGGTGATGCTGGCGTTTGCACAGACGGTTCCGGCGGAGCCGCTGGAGCGGTTCACGGAGCTCACGATCACGGATCCCGGTGAGCTGGCGCGCGAGGTGGAGGCGGTGCGCGCGCAGGGGTGGGCACGGGCCGCCGGTGAGCGCGAGCCGGACCTGGCGGCCGTGGCGGCGCCGGTGGCCGGAGCGCGCGGCGAGCTGGTCGCGATCCTCGGCGTGCAGGGGCCGGTCGGCCGGTTTGGCCGGGCTGCGCAGGACGCGGCCGTCGTGCCGCTGGTGGAGCACGCACGGGGGTTGTCGGCCGAGCTCGGCGCTGCTACGATGGGCGATATGGAAATGCCATTGCCGCCAGGGAAATAAGGAGAGTCCGAATGTCACTGCCGTCGTCCGTCAAGTACCTCGTGATCGGGGCCGGTGTGCACGGTCTCTCCACCGGCTGGCACCTGGCCAAAGAGCAGCGCGCGCAGGGTGAGCAGCCGGACGTCGTGATCATCGACAAGACCGGGGTCGGCGCCGGCGCCTCGGGGATCGCCTGCGGCGTCGTTCGCAACAACTACTTCCAGCCCGCCATGAGCGAGCTGATGGCGGCCAACGTCGAGGTGTGGGAGCAGGATCCGGAGGCGTTCAGCTACCACCCGGTCGGCTACGTGGCACTGGGCGCGGAGCGCCAGATCGACGACCTGACGCAGGTCCACGACCGCCAGCAGCGCGTCGGCTACCCGTCCGACCTGATCGTCGGCGAGCGTGAGGTGCGCGATCACATGCTGGCCATGTTCCCCGACTGGCGGGCGCAGGGCGTGCACGTGTGCCTGCACGAGCACAAAGGCGGGTTCGCCAACAACATGCGGTCGATGCACGGCCTGGCCGCCAAGGCCCGTGAGGCCGGTGCGCGGCTCGTGGACGGCGTGCGCGTGACCGGGTTCGAGATGGACAACGCGGGCGCCGTCACGACCGTGCACACCGACCAGGGCGACATCGCCGTCGAGCAGGTCGTGATCGCCGTCGGCCCGTGGGTCGAGCGGCTGTGGACGATGCTCGGCCTGCCCAACTCGCTGGACGTGCGGACGCCGTCCGGCGACGTGCACCCCGACCAGCACATGTGGACGTACTGGTATCTGCAGGAGGGCGAGATCGAGGTCGACCCCAAGCTGCTGTCGCTGCCCGACGGCTCGATGCCGCCGGTGCTGCACGTGGACTCCGACGCGCCCCTGTACGACGACGAGGGCACGCTGATCACAGACGAGTTCTGGGGCAACTACTTCAAGCAGGACCTGAACGGTGTGCAGGGTGGCGCGGCGCCGGTGGTCGTGGGGCACGAGTTCGACGTCGATCCGTATCCCACGGCGTCGGTGGAGTCGTCGTTCTCCGACATGTGGTGCGCGTCGCTGTCGCACTGCATGAAGCGGTTCGAGGGCAAGCGCGCGACGTATCGAAACGTGCGCTCGGGCGGCGTCGGCTGTTTCACCGTGGACAGCTTCCCGGTGTTCGACTACATGCGCCCGAACGCCTACGTGGTCGCGGACTCCAACCACGGCTACAAGATGATCGGCGTCGGCCGCGAGGTGGCCAAGGTGGTCACCGGCGGGCACTCCAGCCTGCTGTACCCGTTCCGCTACGAGCGGTTCGCGACCGGCGACCTGCACCCCGTGTCGAACAGCCCGTATCCCTGGAGCTGATCAGGAAAACCGGAGAAAACCGGTACCGGGTACACGACCGACGGTCGTGTACCCGGTACCAGACCCGCAGGTTCTCACTCAGTGAAGCGGTGGCTCCCAGCCCTCCAGCACCGGTGGCTTCCAGTCGGTGCCAACCGTGGCGGAGTTCTCCACCCATGGGCCGAGCTCCGGCTGCGGGAACTTGCAGTGCTGCGACTTGAGCTGGATGCCGTAGGAGTTGCCCGACTGCAGGTGCGTGATCAGCACCTTGCGGGCGATCTCGTGCTCGCGCCCCGCGGGGATCTCGAAGTAGATCTTGAGGAACGAGTTGGAGTAGCGATCGAACACCGCCGGCACGCCGTCCTCCTCCAGCAGCTCGATGTCCTCCAGCCAGTTGATGTCCTTGCCCGGCGTGGCCGCCATCAGGTCGGCGTCCTCGACCAGGCTCATGTCCTCCTGGTAGGGGAACCGCTTGCCGGACAGGTACTCGGCGTCGATCGTGACGTGCTTTTCGGGTTCCTTCACGCTCATCGGTCAGTCTCCGGTCGCATGCAGGGGCGGCTCGATGTGGCCGAACGTCTCCTCCTCGTGTTTCTTCTCGAGGAGCCGGCGGATCTCGGCCAGCGTCTGCTTCTCGGTCACCCCGGGGATGTAGTCGGTCCCTGCCAGCGGCACCTTGGCCATGGCCGCCGCCTCGACGGTCAACGCGCACAGGTCCTCGGGCTCCAGGCTGTGGATGTTGGTCTTGCCGCACGCCCTGGCCAGCATCTGCACCTCGAGGGTCAGCGTGTGCAGGAAGTTGTAGACCCGCTCCGCCGCCTCGTCGACGATGAGCCGCTTGCGCAGCTCGGGATCCTGCGTGGTGACGCCGACCGGGCAGCGCCCGGTGTGGCAGTGGTAGCACTGGCCGGCCGGCACGCCCACGGTGCCCTCGTAGTCGGTGACGCCCGGGATCTCCTTGTTGCAGTTGAGCGCCATCAGCGCGGAGTGGCCGATGGCCACCGCCTTGGCGCCCAGCGCCAGCGCCTTGGCCACGTCGCCGCCGTTGCGGATGCCGCCGGCCACCACCAGGTCGATCTCATCCGCCAGGCCGACGTCCTCGAGCGCCCGGCGGGCCTCCGGGATGGCCGCCATCAGCGGGATGCCCGTCTCCTCTGTGGCGATGTGGGGCCCGGCCCCGGTGCTGCCCTCGGCGCCGTCCAGGTAGATGATGTCCGGCCCGCACTTGGCCGCCATGCGCACGTCGTCGTACACCCGGGCAGCGCCCAGCTTGAGCTGGATCGGGATCTGGTAGTCGGTCGCCTCGCGGATCTCCTGCACCTTCAGCGACAGGTCGTCGGGGCCCAGCCAGTCGGGATGGCGGGCCGGCGAGCGCTGGTCGATGCCGGCCGGCAGCGAGCGCATCTCCGCAACCTGCTCGGTCACCTTCTGGCCCATCAGGTGGCCCCCCAGGCCGACCTTGCAGCCCTGGCCGATGAAGAACTCGCAGGCGTCGGCCAGCATCAGGTGGTGCGGGTTGAACCCGTACCGGCTCTGAATGCACTGGTAATACCACTTGGTGGACATGTCTCGCTCGGGCGGGATCATCCCGCCCTCCCCCGAGCAGGTCGCGGTGCCGGCCATGGAGGCGCCGCGCGCAAGCGCCATCTTGGCCTCCAGGGACAGCGCGCCGAAGCTCATGCCCGTGATGTAGATGGGGATGTCCAGCTCGATCGGCTTCTTCGCGAACCGGGCGCCGAGCACGGTCTTGGTCACGCACTTCTCGCGGTATCCCTCGATCACGAACCGCGTCAGCGTGCCGGGCATGAACATCAGCTCGTCCCAGTGCGGGATCGGCTTGAACATCGAGAACCCGCGCATGCGGTAGCGGCCGAGCTCGGACTTCACGTGGATGTCGTTGATGACCTCCGGCGTGAAGATGCCCGAGCGGCCGAGCACGTTGCGCCGGGAGGTTGTCTTGTCGGACTCGGCCATTAGAGCACCAGCTTCCTTTCCGACGGCTCGAGGTTGTCGTAGTTGTAGAGCTTCTTGCCGCACACGAACTTCTGGAATTCGGGCGGCGAGCCCAGCTCGTAGATCGCGAACTTGCGGTTGATGAACTCCGTGTCGGCGTCGGTCCACTCGCCCGGCACGCAGTCGATGCCGAGCGCCTTCACCTTGCCGCCGACGTAGATCGTGCCGTCGTACATGGAGTCGCCCAGCCCAGGGCCCGCGTCGCCGCAGATGATCTGGCGGCCGCGCTGCATCATGAACCCGGTCATCGAGCCGGCTGATCCCAGGGTGAGGATGGTGCCGCCCTTCTGGTCGATGCCGCTGCGGGCGCCGACCTGGCCCTTCACCACGACGTCGCCGCCGCGCAGGGCGGCGCCGGTCAGCGAGCCGGCATTGCCCTCGACGACCACCACGCCGGACATCATGTTCTCGCACGCGGACCAGCCGACGCGGCCCGAGATGTGCACCTCGGGGCCGTCGATCAAGCCGCACCCGAAGTAGCCCAGGCTGCCCTCGAAGTCGATCCGGCAGCGGGTCAGGATGCCCACCCCGATCGAGTGCTTCGAGCCCGGGTTCCTGACCGTCACGTGGTTCACGCCCTGCTCGAACAGGAGCGACCGCAGCTCCAGGTTGATCTGCCGGGTGGTGAGGTCGGTGGCGTCGAACACCGCCTTCGTGCCGTCCACCTCGGACACCCCGGGCACGTCGGCATTTGGCTCTGCCAGGCCCCGGGCGTCATAGGAGATGCTCCGCTCGCCCACTACCGCGTCCATACCAGCACCTCCCCCTCGTACGGGTCGTAGGTCGAGATCTCGCGATCGATCACGGCGCGGATGGCGATCTCCTCGGACGCCAGCGCCACCATGTCGTCGCCCTCGTACAGCACCAGCGGCTTGGCGGCCATCTCGTCCTTGGCCACGCCCAGCGCATCGTCGGTCACGCACACATACGTGAACACCCCGTCCAGCTCGTCCAGGCTGGCCCGCATCGACTCCTCCAGCGACATCCCACCGGCCATCTTCTCGGCCAGGTAGACGGCGATTACCTCGGAGTCGCATTCGGACTGGAAGCGGTGGCCGGAGCGCTCCAGCCGGCGCCGCCAGTGGAAGTAGTTCGTGAGCTGGCCGTTGTGCACCACCGCGACGTCCGAAAACGGGTAGGCCCAGTACGGATGGGCGCCCGAGATGTCCACGTCCGACTCGGTCGCCATTCGCACGTGACCGATGGCGTGGGTGCCGGCGAACGTGCCCAGGCCGTACTGGTCGGCCACCGTCTCGGCGTCGCCCAGGTCCTTCACGATCTCCAGCGCCGAGCCCAGGGACAGCACCTCGCATCCGGGCACGTCCTCGATGTAGTCGGCCAGCCGCTTGAGGTCGCCGGAGAAGCGCATGCTGACGCGGAATGCGTAGTCGGTCTCGACGTCGATCTCGTGGATCTGCGCACCCAGCGAGCGCAGCCGGGCCTCGACCTCGGCCCGCGCCCGCTGCAGGCGGTCGGCGAACTCGAAGTCGCGCGGGTCGTTGGCGTCGGCCAGCTTGAAGCGCATGACGATGAGGTCCGACGGCGGCCCGTACAGGGCGTACCCCGTGGAGTC
>JBQCGJ010000081.1:0-4492 GCA_051955775.1 Gaiellales bacterium
GTGCTCGCTCGACCCTCAGGTGGAGGCCGCGGTGTACTACGTCGCGGCCGAGGCGCTGGCAAACGTGGCAAAGCACTCGCGGGCCGAGCACGCGGCGGTCAGTGTGCGATGCGACGACGGTGAGGTCACGCTGCAGGTCTCGGATGACGGCGTGGGCGGCGCCGGGCAGGCGGGCGGCGACGGTCTGCGCGGGCTGAGCGACCGGCTGGCGGTGCTGGGCGGGGATCTGGAGCTGCTCAGCCCCGAGGGCGTCGGCACGGTGGTCACGGCCCGGGTGCCGATCACCCGGCCGGCCGCGCACACGCTGCCTGTGTGATCCAGGCTAAAACCTCAACCTTTAGGTTGACAATCGTGCGTCAACCGCTATAGTTCAACCATATGGTAGATCAAATGGCGGAGCCCGACGCGGTGTTCCACGCGCTGGCGCATTCTGTCCGCCGGCAGATGCTGGCCCGCCTGGCGACGACGCAGCTGGCAGTCGGCGAACTGGCCGCGCCGCTCGAGATGTCGCTGGCGGCGGCCTCGAAACACGTCGCGGTGCTGGAGCGGGCCGGCCTGGTCTCGCGGATCGTCGACGGCCGCCGGCATGTCTGCCGGCTCGAGCTGGAGCCGCTCGCATGGGCCGCCGCGTGGCTGGCGGAGTTCCGGCCTCAGCCGGTCGACACGCCGGCGCTCCCGGACTCCCCGCCCACCGTGTTTCGCAGCGGCCCCGTGCCCGACCCTGCACCGATCGCGTGAGAGACTGGCCGCATGGAGTGGACTGCGAGCGAGTTGGCGGCTGCCATCCGCGCGCGGCGTCTGAGCGTGGTCGAGGTGGTGGATGCGTTCATCGCCCGCATCGAGGCGCTCAACCCGCAGCTCAACGCCGTCGTGGCGTCCGACTTCGAAGCGGCGCGCAGCCAGGCCGCAGCCGCCCAGCGGCTGGTCGACCATGGCGCACCGGCGGGTCCGCTGCACGGTGTACCGGTCACGGTCAAGGTCGCTGTCGCCGCCCGCGGACTTCCGTGGAACGACGGCTGCAGGCTGAGCTTCGGGTCGACCGCTGACCGGGACGCCGACTGCGTGCGACGGCTGCGGGCGGCGGGGGCGATCGTCCTGGGCAAGACCAATGTGCCGGAGTTCTGCGGCTGGTACGACACGGACAACGACGTGTACGGCCGGACGCAGAATCCCTACGCCCCGGACCGCTCGCCCGGAGGCTCCTCGGGCGGAGAGGCGGCAGCGCTGGCCGCTCGTCTGTCGCCGCTGGGCGTCGGGTCGGACCTGGGCAGCTCGATCCGCCAGCCGGCGGCCTGGTGCGGCGTGCTCGGGTTCAAGCCGAGCCGCGATGTGGTGTCGAATGACGGCCACTTCGGGTTCGGCCTCAGGCTGTTCGCGACGATCGGGCCGATGGCCCGGTCGGTGGCCGATCTCGGGCTGTCGCTGGCGGTGATGGCCGCGCGGCCGCTCGCGCCGCCGTCATCCCAGACGCCGCGTGTGGCCGTGTTCGAGGAGGACGAAATGCAGCCGGTGTCCACGGACTGCCGGCTGGCGGTGCGGCGGGCCGCTGAGGTGCTGGCCGCGGAGGGCGTGCCCGTCGAGGATGGGTTGCCGCCCGGCCTGGCGGACGTCCGCCGGATGTACGACAGCATGCTGGCGACCGAGCTGAGCGTGCTCGCACTCCCGACGCTCGAGGGTCGGCAGCACGAGCTGTCCGCGTATGGCAGCCGTATGGCCGAGGGCCTGGCCGGGTTTACGCCCGACCTGGCGGCGTACCTGACGGCGGGGACGCGCCTGAGTGAGCTCGAAGCTGCCGTTGACGAGTGGCTCGAGGCGCATCCGATCGTGCTCTGCCCGGTGGTGCCGACGACCGCGCCGGTGGCCGCCGACGGGCTGGTGGACGTCGACGGCGAGCCGTTCCGCCCGGGCGGCAAGCTCACGCTGTGCACGTGGGCGAACACCCTCGGCCTGCCGGCTGCCAGCGTTCCATCGGGTACGGACGGCGCCGGCCTGCCGCTGGCGGTGCAGGTCGTGGGCAGGCGCGGCTGCGACGCCGACGTGCTCGCGGTCGCCGCCCGCCTGGAACGCGGGCTGGGCGGCGTGCTCGATCCGCCGGTTCAGCCGCGGCTCTCGTCGGCCGCCAGCTGAGGGCGATCGTCGCCCGGGCCGGCGATCTTGTCCGCCGCACTCGACAGCACGCGCTGGCCGAACCGCTCGGAGAACCCGCACAGGAATGCCGCGGCCCAGTACGCCTGGTCGCTGAGGGAGTCGATGCTCTGGCCGTTCACGGTCACCCCGATCAGCCCGCTGGTCAGCACTGCGTACACCCCGAACGCGGTGAAGATCGAGACCAGAGGGCGGGACGCGCCCGAGATCAGCACCAGCGTGCGGGTCGCGTAGCGCTTCATCTCGAACCGGTTGAGCCGGGTCAGCACGCTGGCCAGCGTGCCCATGCCGGCGAACAGGATCAGCTGGCCGGGGCGGTCGTGGGGGACGTCGTCGCCGAACGAGTGCAGGCTGCCCAGCAGCGCCTGGATCACGCCACAGGCGGCGATGCCGATCACCACGCCGAGGAAGTAGACGACCTTGCGCTGTCCCTCGAGCTGCTGCCGGTGCGTCAGCCTGGCCCGGGTGAGCAGTTTCTCGGCGACGTCCGGACAGCCCTCGTCCAGGGCCTTCTGCGCGTACTCGGTGTACGTCTTGACGGTGCGGTAGCTGCTCGTCTCGCGGCTGCGCGTGCCGAAGTTGTACGCAAGGTCAAGCCTGGCCTGGTCCTGTTCGTTGGCGATCTCGGCCCGCAGCCCGGCCAGCTCCGAGGCGGGCATGCGGCGCCCGGTACCGTTTGGCCCGGTTGCCAGTTTCGCCGTCTGACTGCGCGCAGTGGCCACCTTCCACCCCGATCGCGTCGTCGAATGCCCTCGTAGACCCGCGAAGAACGCTACAGGTGCAACGAACTGCTGTCAATCTGTTGCACCTATCGCACAGCGCGGTAGGTGATGTGGGTAACTCCCGGTGCCTCGATGACGCTCGTCTGCTCGAACCGCGGCAGGGCCTCGCCGAGGTTCTCGAACAGCCGCTCGCCCTCGCCAAGCAGCACCGGCGTCAGCGAGATGTCCATCTCGTCGACCAGGCCCGCGGCCAGGTACTGCTGGGCCACGTTGGCGCCGCCGGCCAGGGAGATGTCGGCGCCGTCTGCGGCTGCTCGGGCCTGTTCCAGGGCCGATTCGATACCGTCGGTCACGAAGTGAAAGGTGGTGCCGCCCTGCATGGGCAGCGGCTCGCGCGGGTGATGCGTGAGCACGAACACGGGGTGGTGGTACGGCGGGTCGTCGCCCCACCAGCCGTCCCACGGGTGCTCCTCCCACGTGCCGCTGCCGCCGAACATGTGGCGGCCCATGATGGTGGCGCCGATGCCCTCGATGCGGCGCTCGACCACCGGCGTGCTGGCGTTCACCTCGCCACCGTCCCCGCCGTGCTCGCGGCGAAACGCCGCCAGCGGGAACACCCATTCGTGGAGGGCCATCCCGCCCACGCCGAGCGGATCCTGCTCGCTCTGCCGAGGCCCGGCGACGTAGCCGTCCAGTGACATCGAGATCCGGAATTTGAGTGCGCTCATCGCCCCTCCAGTGCAGTCAGCCGTCCCACGTTCGACCGCGGGACGGCCAGCATCTCATCTCTTGTGCGGATCGCATCTTGACTGTTTCTCTGCAACTCGGTAGGACAACACATACACCGCGTTGCTCAGGCGGTGACTCAGGCAGGGGAGGAGCATGATGCGGCGGCATCTCACATTGTCGGCGACGATCGTCATATCGGTCGCGCTCGGCGTCGCGGCGGGCACCGCGTTCGCCGGAGGGTCGAACCCGCTGAACCACGCAGTTAAGGGCGCTGCCCAGGGCGGGCTCGTTCCCCGCTTTTCGACCACCACGGCGCTCAAGGTCAAGGGAGCGGCCGTGATCAACGCCGACGCGACGATCGCCAGGTCGTCCACACTTCCGTTCAAGGTCACGTCAGCGAGCAGCCTCGGCGCCGGGGTCTACCAGGTGCTGTTCTCGGGCAACGTGTCCGCATGCGCATATGAGGCGACCATCGGCCTGTCGACGAACGGCGGCAGCATCCAGGGCGGGCAGATCACCACCGCCGGCCGTGCGGGCAATACGAAGGGCGTGTTCGTCGAGACGACCAACGCGGCCGGGACGCCCACCAACCAGCCGTTCCATCTGATCGTCGTCTGCTGATCCGAGTGCACACGTTTCGCCGGCGGCGGGGACCTCCGCCGCCGGCCGATTCGTGGCTCCGCAGCGCCTGTTTGTGCGCCCTTCGCGAGGGGTAGCTGACCCATTCCAGGCCACCACCAGGGAGGGGTCATGATCCTTCGAATCGATCGCCTGCAGGCCGAGCTGCCGCCGCCGTCCGAACCCGATCCGGGAGCTGTGTTCACCGGCCCGCACCCGGAGACCGGGGACGAGCTGGAGATCGCGGAGCAGCCTCATCCCGAAGGCGCCGTCGCCCA
>JBQCGJ010000082.1:0-8460 GCA_051955775.1 Gaiellales bacterium
GCGTCGAACCCGAGCCCGGCCTCCACCGACACGCACAGCAGGTCGAGCACGTTGGGCAGCTCCGCCTGCATGATGGCCTTGCGCCCGCGCACCCGCGAGTTGATGTAGAAGTCGGGCGCGATGAAGCCGATCGCGCCGCCCAGCAGGGCGATCATGAAGCCCAGGGCGCCGGGCATGACGCCGGTCACGGCCAGGGCCAGGCCGCCGAACCCGAACAGGCCGACCAGGCCGCCCTTGATGGCGAGGTACATCTGCGGCGACATCGACTGCCCGAGTCCCGCCGCTAGCAGCCGGTTCTGCACCTGCTGCGGATCGGTCTTGGGCAGCAGCCGCAGCGTGATCGCGGCCAGCTTGTCGATCAGCGGGCCGACCACGCGGTCGTTCATGCTGCGGCGGGTCTCGATCTCGCGCTGGTCGCGGGCGCCGTAGCGGCGCGCCCGGCGCACCGACACGGCCACCTCACGCTGGCGAACGGTGAGGCCGGCCAGCAGCATGTAGGCGGCCCCGAAGAACATCACGATGGCGATTCCGAGCAACATGCGCTACCCCTTGAACGACACGATTCGCTGGATCACGATGCCGCCGATCGTCATCATCACCAGGGCGCCGCCGATCATGACGTTGCCCGCGGTGGTGTCGAACAGGATCGTGATGTAGGCCTGGTTGAGCGCGAAGATGGCGAGCGCCATCAGGAAGGGCATGGCCAAAAGCACATAGGCGGACATGCGGCCCTGCGCGGTCAGCGCCTTCACCTTGCGGGTGAACTGCTGGCGCTGGCGCACGGTGTCGGCCACCATGTCGAGGATGTCGGCGAGGCTGCCGCCGACGGTGCGCTGGATGTTCACGGCCATCACGACGAACCCGAAGTTGGTCGAGTTCATGCGCTGTGCCATCGCATCCAGGGCCTGCTCGGACGCCATCCCGAGCTGGATCTCCGAGGACACCCGGGCCAGCTCGGTCGAGGTGGGCTCGGCGCCCTCCTTGACGACGCTCTGCAGCGCCGAGTTGAACGCGTGACCGGCCTTGAGCGACGCGGCCAGCGTGATCAGCGTCTCGGGCAGCTGCATCTCGAAGGCGTTCATCCGCCGCCGCGCCATCAGCTTCACGTACAACCACGGGATGGCGCCGCCGATCACCAGCGCGATCAGCGCGCCGATGCCCTGCTGGCCGAACAGCAGGCTGGAGATGGCAGCCAGTAGGATCGCGCTGGCCATCTGGATGTACACCACCTCGGCGGTGCGCAGGGGCAGGTTTGCCTGCTCCAGGCGGAAGCTCAGGCGCTGCCAGTAGTTCAGCGAGCCGGCCACCTTCTCGGTCGCCACGTACAGCTGATGCAGCATGGTGATCTTGGGCACCTCCGGCCCGACAACCGCGGCCACCTGGCGCTTCTGTTCTGTGAACGGCGTGATCCGCTTGCCGAGGGTAACCGGCGGCCGCGCCGACAGCAGCACCAGCGCCGCCAGCAGCACGAACAGCGCCGCGACGCCCGCGACCACCGCCCGGCCGGCCGGCGAGTTGGGCAGGTTGATACCGCCGCTGGACGGCTTCGTGACCGCCTGATGGCCGGGTGCGGTGGCGCTGGCCGTGGCGGCCGCCGATCCGTCCGCGGACACCTGCAGGGTGATCTTGGCCCCGCGCAGCACCAGGCTGTGATACGTGAACGTCGACTCCGAGCCGACCGAGGCGGCGATCTGCGCGTACGCGGCGACCAGCGCCTGGCGGTCGCTGCCGGCGATCACCTGGCCGCCGGTGGCGCCCGTCAGCTGCTTCAGCGGCGTGAGGTCGGCGTTGGCGCCTGTGGCCACCGCGTAGATCGTCACGTGAGCTGCCTTGGCGGCCTGGACGGCCTGAGCCAGGGTGGTCTTCTCGCCGACCGACGCGCCGTCGGTGAGCAGCACCAGCGTGCGGCGGTCGACGTGCTGCGACGACAGGGCGTCGCTGGCCTGGACGACGGACGAGTAGATGGCCGTGCCGCCGACAGAGTCGGTGCCCAGCTGGCCGAGCGCGTTGGACGCCATGGTCGGGTTGTCGGCGAACGGCGCGCCCTGATACGCGGTGTGGCCGAAGCCGTACACCGCGATCCGCGTGCCCTGCCCCTCGCCGAACACGAACGTCTTGGCGGCCGCGATGGCGTCCGCGATCTTCTGCCCGTGCATGCTGCCGGAGGTGTCGATGGCCAGCGCGATGGCCGCGCCGGCCGCGCCGGACACCTTCACCCCGGCGGCGGGCTGACCGTTCTCCGTCACGTCCAGCGAGGACGGCGCCCCCGGCTTGGACGTGACGATGGTGACCTTGACCGTCGGGTAGTTGCTGGTGTCGATCTTCTTGATGGTGACCGGCGGCGTCGCGGCGGCGGCCGTCGACGCGCCGGCCGCCAGCACGAGGACGCAGGCCAGCGCCGCCCCCCGCAGCCGTCTCACTGTGAGACCGCCCGCCCGAAGATCCCGGAGGCGGAAGCCGAGCTTCCGGCCAGCTCCTCCTGGAAGAAGTTCGGCGGCAGGTTGACGCCGTTCCCCGCCATCTTGTCGAGGAAGTGGGGCTTGACGCCCGAGCAGGTCAGCGGGCCGAGCAGCCTGTGACCGGCCTCGCGGTTCTGCGCGCCGTCCTCGATGGGTTTGGCGATGAAGATGTCCTGCAGCGTGACCACGTCGGACTCCATCCGCAGCACCTCGGTCACGTGCGTGATCCGGCGGGTGCCGTCGACCAGCCGGTTGACCTGCACGATGAGGTCGAACGCCGATGCGATCTGCTCGCGGATGGCCCGCAGCGGCAGCTCGACGCCGGCGGTCAGGACCAGGGTCTCGGTACGGGCCAGAGCGTCACGCGGGTTGTTGGCGTGGATGGTGGTCAGCGAGCCGTCATGGCCGGTGTTCATGGCCTGCAGCATGTCCACTGCCTCGGCGCCGCGGCACTCGCCGACGATGATGCGGTCGGGGCGCATACGCAGGGTGTTGCGGACGAGGTCGCGGATGGTGACCTGGCCCTTGCCCTCGATGTTGGCGGGCCGCGACTCCAGCGTGATCACGTGCTCCTGCTTGAGCTGGAGCTCTGCGGCATCCTCGACCGTGATGATCCGCTCGTCGGAGGGGATGGCCGCCGACAACACGTTCAGGGTGGTCGTCTTACCGGAGCCCGTACCGCCGGAGATCAGGATGTTCAGCTTGCCGCGCACGCAGGCCTCCAGGAACTGGGCGGACTTGTGCGTGAGCGTGCCGAACTTGATCAGGTCGGCCATCACGAACGGGTCGCGGCGGAACTTCCGGATGGTCAGCGTGGATCCCCGCACCGCGAGCGGTGGGATGATCGCGTTCACGCGTGAGCCGTCCGGCAGACGGGCGTCCACGTACGGCGACGACTCGTCGATGCGGCGCCCGATGCGGCTGATGATCTTGTCGATGATGCGCAGCAGGTGCGCCTCGTCGACGAACTGGGCGTTGGTGCGGGTGATCTTGCCGTGGCGCTCGATGTACACGGTCTTGTGGTCGTTGACCATGACCTCTGTGATCGAGTCGTCGCGCAGGAACGGCTCCAGCGGCCCGTAGCCGAGGATGTCGTCCGTGATCTGGCGGATGATGTCCTGCCGCTCCTGCCGCGTGAGCGGCGTCTTCTCGACGGCCAGGAGCTCGGTGACCACCTCGGTCACCTTCTCCTCCAGATCCGCGTCCGAGGCGTCCGAGTTGAACATGCGGGGGCCCAGCCGCGGGATGATCTCGCGGTGGACGCGCGTCTTCAGTTCGGCGAACGGGTCGGCCACCGCCGAGCGCTCGCCGACCACCTTGATGTCAGGAGACTCGTGCTCGGCGCCGTCGCCGGTGGTGACCTGGATGCGCGACTGCAGCGACACCTATGACCTCCCGATCCGGCGCTTGCGCTTGCCCTCGTCCTTGCCGGCGGCGCGCGGCGGCACCAGCGCGTCGGCGATCTCGCCGATCGACTTCACGATGGCCGAACGCGGGTTGGCCAGGGCCAGGGGCACGCCGCGGTTGACCGACAGCGGTACCTCTCGCTCGGACTCGACCTGGAACGACACCGGCATGTCCAGCGCCCGCTCCACCTCGCGGGGGTTCAGCCCCACCTTCGAGCCGGTGCGGTTGAGCAGCAGATGACGTCGCTCCTTCGGGTAGTGCAGGAGGTCGAGCGTCTGCAGTGTCAGCTTGATGTTCTTGATGGTGGGAACGTCCAGCGACCCCACGAGCACCAGCTGGTCCGTGCGGTCGAGGGTCGACAGCACCGGGCCGTGGAAGAACGGCGGCGTGTCGACGACGACCACGTCATAGGCGTCCTTGGCGACGGCGAACAGGTGCCCGAGGCGCTCCTCGGTGACCAGCTCGGCGTCCTCCGGCCGCAGCGGGGCAGGCATCACGTGCACACCCGACTGGTGCGCCGTCACGTACCCGGCCAGCGAGTCGGAGTCGAGCTCCCGGCGCGCCATCACCAGGTCGTAGATGGTCTTCTCGGGCTCGATCCCCATCATGATGGCGGCGTCGCCGAACTGCAGATCGAGGTCGAGCAGCAGCGTCCGCCGGTTGTGCCGGCGGGCGAACGTGATGGCCAGGTTCGAGGCCAGCGTGGTCTTGCCGGCGCCGCCCTTGGGCGAGAACAGGGTGACCACCTTGCCCTCGACCGCGGCCGCGGACTTGCCGGCGCCGCCGCTGGCCCGGCCTGCGGCCAGGGCGAACGCCTTCTTGATCGTGAACACGATGCCGTCGGTCAGCTGAGGCAGCAGCACCACGTCGAAGATGCCGGCCGACAGGGCCTCGGACAGGATGCTGTTGGCGCTGGCCGAGGTGATCAGAATGATCGGCGCGGCGGTGACCGCGCGGATCGCCTCGATCTCACCGGTGGGCACGTGGTCGGTCGCGCTGGTGCCGTGCAGGATCACCTGGGCAGCCGACTCGGCCAGCTTCGGCCCCGCCTTGCCGGGGTCGGCAGCCGTCCCCACCAGCTCCACCTCGGGGTGGTCGGCCAGGCCCTCGCGGACCTCGGCCAGCCCGTTGGCGGCGCCGGTGATGAAGACGCGGATGGGGGATACGTTGCTCATCACTGACCCCTCGCGCACACGGGCAGGTAGGACTTCAGCTGGCTCTGGGTGATGCCGGCGGCGAACACCGAGCAGCCTGTGGCCAGCACGTTCGGGCTGTCCTGCGCGCCGACCGACGGCCGGTCGGCCATCCACAGGCCGCAGTAGTGCGCCGTGTACAGCAGATTGGCGACCTGGGTCTGGGGGACGCTCAGGATCACGCCCTGGCCGGTGGTGCCGTCCAGCGTGCCGTTCTGGCCCGCGGGCTGCGAGTCCGCCGTCAACGCGGTGGAGCCGGCGCCGGTGGCAGTTGTCGACAGCACGGGGACGTCGGTCATGATGATACGGCCGAGATCGATATCGCCGATCTTGCTGCTCTGGTTGGCAGGATGCAGCGTGCAGAACGAGGCGATGTCGACGTGGTCGCCGGCGCGCAGCGTGCCGGACAGCACCGCGTTGGAGTTCAGCGCGATCTGGACGGCCCGGTTGACGCCCTTGACCTGGGTTTGGATCGGGTTCTGCTGCGAGGCGTTGAACATCGCCGGCGTGACCTGCGTCTGGGCGGCGATGGGGGCCGCGGTGGCGAGTGTGCGATTCAGCTCGTTGAGCGAGCCGAATGCACCCGGCACCTGGTCGCGGACGATCACCTGGCGGGTCTCGAACGCGCCCGCGGCGATCGCCTCGCGGACGGGGGTGCCCGCGGCGATGTCGGTCTTCGCGACCAGCACAGTCACGGTCTTCTGACTGTTGGTCGCTGAGCTTTGAACGTGCCCGGTGTACACAATCACCAGGACGCCCGCGACCGCTGCCAGGGCGAGCGCGATCACGATATTACGGACGCTGTAGGTCATGCGGCTGCCTCGCTTGAAAAAGGGACGTGGGACGTGGCTTGACACCTATCGGCAGTGCCGAGCGGTGACTTTAGGTGGCGAAACCCTCACTTTTCTCGCCATTGGTGACCGGGGTGTATACGCCGGCACCGCTGCGCCCCCAGCACTGAAATGGCCGGGACGCGGAAGGGACGAGCGGCTGGCGCCGCCGTCTGACTACTCGACTCGCATCGTGGTGGCTGAGCTCAGGGTGCCCGACGCGACCACCTGGCCGAGCAGGCTGACCGACCACGGATAGGTGACGGTGACCTTCATGTCGGTGCCCGCCGCCACCGCGTTGTTCGTGCAGGTGTCGTTGACCGTCACACCCATGGTGCTCGTGCTCAGCCCGGGAGCGGCATTCTGCGCTGAGGAGACGACCATCCCCTGAACCACGCTGCAACTGCCTGCTGTGCGGCTGACGGCTCCCTTGCGGGCGCCCTCGCGGGCGGCCGCTGCCACCTGGATGTAGTTATTGAAGATGACGCCGAACTGGAAAATCGCGAAAAGCACCAGGAGCAGCACCGGCAGGATCACCGCGAACTCGGTGACGGCCTGGCCGCGTTCGTCGTGCATGATGTTGCGGATCATGCGCATAGCCTCTGGGTGAGTGATGGGACGGGATCGAAACAGAAGGGGGCGCCCGTAACCGACCGGGCTGGTGCGCCGGCACCGGAGGCGGCAGATGTGACGCCTCCGGTACCGGGACACTCGTGCGGGCAGCGGATATGCCCGCGTACCGAGCCGGATCCTTAGAGGATGCCGACGACGCTGTTCAGCTGCTTCGAGATCGAAGAGGACAGCAGGCCCAGGGTGACGACCACGGCGATGGTGATCACGGCCAGCACGACGGCGTACTCGGCCATCGTCTGCCCGGCCTCGTCCTTGGCCCGGGCGATCATGTCGGAAATGGTGTTAATCATTGTGTGATGCCTCCTCGAGGCGTTCAGGGGGAGCGGCCGCCGTAAAGCGATCCGCTCTCATGGAGCGCCAACCCCGGCTGAAAGTCAAGCCGCGTGGCGCCAGATCACCCGGCCGGGTGAGTGGTCCCTCCCCAGGCCGAGAAGTGCCGAGGAACGGGACACCGGAAAGATGGCGTCCCGTCCCTCATAGATAAGCCGGTGGCTCCTAGAGGATGCCGATGACGCTGTTCAGCTGCTTGGAGATGGTGCTGGACAGCAGGCCAAGGGTGACGACCACGGCGATGGTGATCACTGCCAGGACGACGGCATACTCGGCCATGGTCTGGCCGGCCTCCTCCTTGGCACCCTCGAACAGGCTGCGGATGTACTCGAACATTGATTCACCTCCTCGGAGCTCAGATGTGTGTTAACGGCGCAGGTCGGAGCCGGCGCTTTACAGAATCCCGATGACGCTGTTCAGCTGATTCGAGATGCTCGAAGAGAGCAGCCCGAGAGTGACGACTACCGCGATCGTGATCACGGCCAGCACGACGGCGTACTCGGCCATCGTCTGCCCGGCCTCGTCCCGGACATGGGACATGCGATCAAGCACTGCTTTCACCTCCGTCGAAGTACCATTCCGGTCGGCGCTGCGTACTGACCGTCGGAATCGTTGTAAACACCCTCGACTCCTGTCTCGGCACTCTGTGACAAAGGTTGAGGATTTTGTGAGGGATTTCCCCCGCCCGAGTGACCGCGCGGCCCTCGGCTGGCGGCGTGTATGGTGTGCCGCCGATGGCGACCCTCATTGACGGCAAGGCGATCGCGCAGGCTGTGCGCACGGACGTGGCCCGTGACGCGGCTGCACTGCGGGAGTCAACTGGACACGTTCCCGGCCTGGTCACCATCCTGGTCGGGGACGACCCCGCCTCGCAGGTGTACGTGCGCAACAAGATCGCGGCCTGCGAGGAGGCCGGGATGGCCTCCTTCCACGAGCGGCTGGGGGATGACGCCACGCAGGACGAGGTCGAGCAGATGGTCGACCGGTACAACGCCGACGATCGCGTGGACGGCATCCTGGTGCAGGCGCCGCTGCCCGGGGGCCTGGACTTCAAACGCGTGCTCGACCGCATCGACCCGGGCAAGGACGTGGACGGCTTCCATCCGCTGAACGTGGGCCGGCTGGTGGCCGGCCAGCCGGGCCTGGTGGCCTGCACGCCGGCCGGCGTGATGGAGCTCTTGCGACGCACCGGCACCCCGTTGCAGGGCGCCGAGGCGGTGGTGGTCGGCCGCTCCGACATCGTCGGCAAGCCGGTCGCCCTGCTGCTCCTGCACCAGCACGCGACGGTCACCATCTGCCACTCGCGCACGCGCGACCTGCCGTCGGTGGTTCGCCGGGCTGACCTCGTGGTGGCCGCGGTCGGCCGGCCCGAGATGGTCAAGGGCGACTGGATCAAGCCCGGCGCCACCGTGATCGACGTCGGCATCAATCGCACCGACCACGGCCTGGTGGGCGACGTGGAGTTCGCCTCGGCGGAGCCGGTGGCGGGGGCGATCACGCCGGTCCCGGGCGGCGTGGGGCCGATGACGATCGCCATGCTGCTTCGCAACACCGTGGACGCCGCAGCAGCCCGTCGTTCGTAGGGACGCCGGCCGGCGGGAGCGCCGG
>JBQCGJ010000083.1:0-17017 GCA_051955775.1 Gaiellales bacterium
ATGGCTCGCCGGTGGGCCGGCAAGGCGCTCGATCCGGAGCTGGCCGAGGCGTTCGCGGAGGGAGCCGACGAGCTGCTGGAGGGCGCGGCAGCCGACGACCCCTGGACCGCCGCGTGCGAGTGCGAGCCGGGGCCGGCTCGAGGGCTGCCGGCGGGTGGGCTGGACGCGGTCGCGGCGGCCTACGGCGAGGCGGTCGACCTCAAGAGCCCGTTCCTGCACGGCCACTCGAGCGGCGTGGCCGCCCTGGCGGAGATGGCGTCCGCCGTGTGCGGCCTGGACGCCGACACCCAGACCCTCCTGCGCCGGGCAGGCCACCTGCACGACATCGGCCGAGCCGGGGTGCCGACCGGCATCTGGGAGCGTCCCGGTCCGCTGTCGCGCGCGGACTGGGAGCTGGTACGCCTGCATCCCTACCACTCGGAGCGGATCCTCGACCGCGCGCCCGCGCTCGCGCCGCTGGCCCGCACGGCGGGCATGCATCACGAGCGAACCGACGGCAGCGGCTACCACCGGGGCGCGTCCGGGCAGGCCATTGACATTCCGTCCCGCATCCTGGCGGCGGCCGACTCGTTCCATGCGCTGACCGAGCACCGGCCGCACCGGCCGGCACTCGACCACGCAGCCGCCGCGGCCGCGCTGGCAGAGCTGCCGCTCGACCGCGATGCCGTGGCGGCCGTGCTGGAGGCCGCCGGGCAGCCACGGCCTGCCCGGCGAGAGTGGCCGGCGGGCCTGACCGAGCGCGAGGTGCAGGTGCTGCGTCTGCTGGCGGCAGGGCGCTCGAAGCGGCAGATCGCGGCCGAGCTGGTGATCTCACAGTCAACCGTGCACACCCACTCGGTGCATATCTACGAGAAGTGCGGCGTGTCCACCCGAGCGGCGCTGGCGATGTTCGCCATGCAGCACGACCTCGTCCGCTGACCCGAAGATCGACCAAACGGTCGATACCGGACGCCGCGGCCGGTTCCTAGCGTGGAGGCACACCACGAAAGGAGTGCTGATGTCCACCACGTCAACCGATGCCGCCGGCGTCGTCCGCAGCGGGTACGCCGCGTTCGCCAGCGGCGACATGCAGCTGCTGAGCCGGATGTTCGCGGACGCCGCCTGGAACCACCGCAACCCCGACCGTTTCGGCGGCCTCAAGCGCGGGTTCGACGAGATCGGGGCCTTCTTCGGCGAGTCCGCCCAGCTCACCGAGGGTACGCTCAGGGTCGACCCGGCATCCGTGCTGGCGGATGGCAATACCGTGGCCGTGATCGCGCACATGACAGGCTCGCGGCCGGACGGCCGGCGCCTGGACGACATGCAGGTGCACGTGTTCACGATCGAGGGCGAGCGGGTCGTGACCGTCGAGCAGTACGTCGGAGACCCCGACCACGTGGCCGCCTTCTGGGCCTGAGCGGATCGGGGCCCGGCCCCGGGGGCCTGGCCCCGGTTTGACCCTTGGAGTGAGGTCGCCGGCCGGGGCTTCCTGTAAAGTGCGGGAAAGGATGGCTGTTGCCCGCGAAGCGACGCCGGTCGAGTCGGCCGATGATGTTCGGGAAGCCGATCTTGATCGCGAAGATCTGATCCAGATCTACCGCCACATGTTGATCACCCGCGGTATCGAGGAGCGGGGCCACATCCTCTACCGCCAGGGCAAGATTCCGGGCAGCTTCTACACCGGGCGCGGGAACGAGGCCGCCTCGGTGGGCGTGGCCAGCGCCATGCGGCAGGACGACGTCGGCGCTCCGGTGCAGCGCGACATGGGCGTGCACGTCACCCGCGGCACCGAGCCGTGGCGGATCTTCGCCCAGTACATGGGCCGCCAGGACGGGTTCGCCCACGGCAAGGACGGCAACGTGCACATGGCCGACTTCCGGCTCGGGCTGATCGCCATGGTCAGCCACCTGCCGGCCATGCTGCCGGTCGCGGTGGGCTGCGCCCTGGCCTTCAAGATGCGGCACGAGCAGCGGGTCGCCCTGGGCTGGTGCGGCGACGGCGCGATGGCCCGCGGCGACGCCCATGAGGCGATGAACCTGGCCGGCGTGCACAAGCTTCCCATGGTCTTCGTGATCGACAACAACCAGTACGCGTACTCGACGCCGAACCGGCTCGAGTACGGCGTCGACCACCTGGCCGACCGCGCGCACTCGTACGGGTTCGAAGGCGTTGTGGTGGACGGCACCGACGTGCTCACCGTGTACCGCGAGGCCCACCGTGCGATCGAGCATGCCCGCCAGGGCGGCGGCCCCACGCTGCTGGAGCTGGTGACGTTGCGGATGGAGGGGCACGCGGTGCACGACGACGCCTTCTACGTCCCCCGCGAACTGATGGACGCCTACGCCAAGAAGGACCCCATCGAGCGCTACCGGCGATGGCTGAAGGAGCACGGGATCCTCGACGAGGTCGCCGAGGACGAGGTGTCGGCGCAGGTCAAGGCCCTTCTCAACGACGCCATCCGGCGGGCGGAGGAGAGCCCGCTGCCGGATCCATCCCAGACAACGCTCGGCGTGTACGCCGAGCCGGAAGAGCTGGATACCCCCCACCACCGCTAGCGAGGCCAAGTTGGCAACCAAGACCTACCTGCAGGCGATCTCGGACGGCCTCCGCGAGGAGATGCGGCGCGATCCGCACGTGTTCCTGATCGGTGAGGACATCGGCGTCTACGGCGGCGCGTTCAAGGTCACGCAGGGCTTTCTGCAGGAGTTCGGCGATGACCGGGTGATCGATTCGCCGCTGTCCGAGACCGCCATCGTGGGCTCGTGCACCGGGGCCGCCCTGATGGGCATGCGACCGGTGTGCGAGATGCAGTTCTCGGACTTCGTGTCGTGCGCCTTCGACCAGCTGGTCACCGTCGCGGCCAAGCAGCACTACCGGGTGGGCACACCGGTGCCGATCGTCGTGCGGCTGCCGTCGGGCGGCGGATTCTCGGGCGGCCCCTTCCACTCCCAGAACCCGGAGGGGTTCTTCGCCCACTGCCCCGGCCTCAAGATCGCCTGCCCGGCCACGCCCGCCGATGCAAAGGGCCTGATCATCCAGGCCATCCGTGATCCCAACCCCGTGCTCTTCTTCGAGCACAAGCACCTGTACCGCCGGATCAAGGGCGAGGTGCCCGACGGCGAGCACACGGTCGAACTGGGCCGCGCACGCGTGCACCGTGACGGCGACGACATCTCGATCATCACCTACGGTGCGATGGTGTACACCGCCGAGGAGGCCGCCGACCGGGTGGCCGATCGCGACGGCACCTCCGTGGAGATCGTCGACTTGCGCACGATCACGCCGTGGGACGTGCAGGCGGTACTGGCCTCGGTGGAGAAGACCAGCAAGGTGATCGTGCTGCACGAGGACACACACACGTCGGGGTTCGGGGCCGAGATCGCGGCCACCATCGCCGAGCAGGCGTTCGAGAACCTGGACGCCCCCGTGACCCGGCTGACCGCACCCGACACGCCGGTGCCGTTCTCGCCGCCGCTGGAGAAGGCGTTCCTGCCCCAGGTGGAGGACGTGGTGGCGGCCATCGACAAGCTTTCCGCCTACTAGAGGACGAAGGAGCTGACCTGACTCATGGCCACTGGAACACTCGTCGACGTCGTGATGCCGCAGATGGGAGTGAGCGTGTCCGAGGGCACCATCACCCGCTGGACGAAGGGAGTCGGCGACAGCATCCAGGCCGACGAGACGATCGTCGAGATCTCGACCGACAAGGTCGACACGGAGGTGCCGTCGCCGGCATCCGGGATCGTCCGCGAGCTCCTGGCCGACGAGGGTGACACCGTCCCGGTGAACACGCGTATCGCCGTCATCGAGAGCGCCTCCGCCGGCAACGGCGCCCCTGCCGCCTCGGAGCCTGTGCCGCAGGACGAGGAAGAGGCGCCCGCGGATGAGCCGCCCGCCGCTGCCGCTCCCGAGCGGCCCGCCGCCCCCAGGCCGGCGGCGCAACCCGCTGCGTCCGCCGCCGGAAACGGCGAGGGCCGGGCGTTCATCAGCCCGGTGGTGGCGCGCATGCTGGCCGAGCACCAGCTGGACGTGAACCAGATCCCCGGCACCGGCCGTGGCGGCCGTGTGACGAAGAAGGACGTGCAGGCGTTCATCGACTCCGGCGGAGCAGCCGCCGCCCAGGCGCCTCCTCAGGTGCACGACGTGCCGCACTTCGCCCCACCCGAGCCCGAGCCCGCGCCGGCAGCGGCAGCGCCGCCGGCGGCCGCCCCGGCTGCCGCCCCGCAGCCGGCCGCAGCAGCCCGGCCCGGCGAGGAGCTGTACCAGTTCAACACCATTCGCAAGGTGATCGCGCGGCACATGCGCCACTCACTGGAGACGGCGGCGCAGGTGACCACCGTGATCGAGGTCGACATGACCGGCGTGGTCAACCTGCGCAAGCGGTGGAAGCCGGAGTACCAGTCCCGCTACGGCGTCAACCTGACGTACGTTCCGTTCATCGCACGCGCCACCATCGACGCGATCGGCCGCTGGCCGTGGGTGAACGCCGAGGTGAACGGCGAGTCGGCGCTGATCAAGCGCTACGTGAACCTCGGCATGGCGGTCGCCGTCGACGACGCCAAGGGCCTGATGGTGCCGGTCATCCACAGCGCCGAGGAGATGAACCTGGTCGGCCTCTCGCGGGCCGTCATCGATCTCGCCGACCGTGCTCGGACGAAGACGCTGACGCCGGACGAGATGAGCGGCGGCACGTTCACCATCACCAACCCGGGGGTGTTCGGCGCGCTGATCGGCACGCCGATCATCCCCGAGAACCAGGTGGCAATCCTGGACGTCGAGACGATCGTGAAGCGGCCCGTGGTGGTGACCGACGAGCACGGCAACGACGCGATCGCCATCCGCCACATGATGTTCCTCTGCCTGTCCTACGACCATCGATTGGTGGACGGCGCGTACGCGGCCCAGTTCATGGCCCAGGTGCGGCAGAACCTGGAGAGCTGGGACGAGGCCGCCTTCGGCCTCTGATGCCGGTCGCGTATCTCGAGCAGCGGGGGGTCGTGCCATATCAGGAGGCGCTGGCCGAGATGGCCCAACTGGCCGCTGCCCGCACGCAGGGCGCGATCCCCGACACCGTGCTGGTGCTCGAGCATGAACCCGTGATCACGCTGGGCTCCCGGGCGGACGCCTCCAGCGAGCTGACGCTGCCCCGCGACGAGTACGCGCGGCGCGGGATCGAGGTGGTGGAGGTGGGCCGCGGCGGCCGCTCCACGTACCACGGTCCGGGCCAGCTCGTGTGCTACCCGATTCTCGACCTGTCGATCCGCGGCCGCGACCTGCGCCGGTACGTGCAGGGGCTGGAGGCCACGATTCGCGACACCCTCGCCGACCTCGGCGTCGACGGCCACTCGATCGATCAGCCCCATGCGTCCGGCGTGTGGGTGGGCGACCGCAAGATCGCCTCCATCGGCGTTCGCTGCGCCCGCTGGGTGACCAGCCACGGGCTGTCGCTGAACGTCGACCTCGACCTCGCCGCGTACGACATCTTCGACGCCTGCGGGCTGGGGGCGCAGTTCACCTCGGTGGCGGCCGAGACCGGGCGGCCGGTGACGACCGGCGACGCCCGCGAGCCGCTGCTGCGCCACCTGGCGGAGCAGTTCGACCTTCAGTACTCCGAGCTTCCGGCGGTGGCCTGATGCCGTGGTCGGCAGAGTCGCGCCGGCGGCCCGCGTGGATGACGGTGCGGGCGCCGTCGGCCAACGGCCGATTCGGGGAGCTGCGCGAGATCATGCGCGAGGGCGGACTGCATACCGTGTGCGAGGAGGCCCGTTGCCCGAACATCGGGGAGTGCTGGGGGCGGGGCACCGCGACGTTCCAGATCCTGGGCGACGTGTGCACCCGGGCCTGCCGCTACTGCGCCGTCACCTCGGGCCGGCCGGACGCTGCACCCGAGCCGCTGGAGCCGCTGCGGGTGGCGCGGGCGGTGGCCCGTATGGCGCTGCGCCACGTGGTCGTCACCTCGGTCGACCGAGACGACCTGGACGACCGCGGCGCGGGGCACTTCGCGGCCACCATCCGGGCGATCCGCCGGGCCAGCCCGGAGTGCGGAGTCGAGGTGCTGGTGCCCGACTTCCTGGGCTTCCAGGAGGGGGCGCTGGAGATCGTGCTGGAGGCCGCGCCCGACGTCTTCAACCACAACATCGAGACCACCGAGCGGCTGTACCGGCGGGTCCGGCCCAGGGGCGATTACCGCAAGGCGCTGGGGCTGCTCGACAGGGCCCGCGACGTGTGGGCGGAGATGTACCCGGAGCGCGGCCCGCTGGTCACCAAGAGCGGCATCATCGTCGGCATGGGCGAGACCGACGACGAGGTGGTCGAGGTGATGCGCGACCTGCGTGCGAACCGCGTGGACGTGGTCACGATCGGCCAGTACCTCCAGCCCACGGAGCGCCATCTGCCGCTCGACCGCTGGGTTACGCCGGAGCAGTTCCGGTGGCTGAGGGAGCAGGGACGCGAGATCGGCTTCCGGTCAGTGTTCGCCGGCCCGCTGGTGCGCTCGAGCTACAGGGCCGAGGAACAGGTCCTGGCAGCCGCGGGCGGCTCACGCGCCGTGGCTCACTGACCACCGCGCGGGTCGGTCACCGCACGAGGTGGTGGATGGCCGCCACCGCCGGGGCGCGTGTCAGCGCCACCATCGCGATCACCGAGAACGTCCCCAGCACCGGCCGCAGCGAGCGCCGCAGCACGAGCAGCGTGCCGATCTCGACCGGGTCGACCTGACCCACCAGCACATCGGCCGCGCACTCCCGGGTGAACAGGCGGTACGCACACTCGACCTGGGCCTGCGCGCGCACCCCCCAGAACACCGCGTCCTCGAGCATCGCCGAAAGGCCGTCGGCGTCGGCCGCGACGGCCACCAGACCGGCACTCTCCATCTCGGCGCAGTTGTCCTCCCCGTGGCCCGGCAGAGGATCGAACATGACCACCGGCAGGCGTGCGGCGAAGCCCTCCAGGCAGGTCAGCCCACCGGCGTGCTGAATCAACACGTCGCTGGCGGCCATCAGGCTCGGGATCGCGTCCGAGAATCCCAGCACGGTGGCATCGCGGAGCGCGGGGTCGGCCTCGAGCCGGCGCCGCAACGACTCGTTCCTGCCGGTGACCACGATCGGGTGAGTGCCCTCCGCCACGGCCACCGCCCGCGCCGCGCCGTGCAGATTCCCCACGCCCCAGATCCCGCCCACGAGCAACGCCACCTTCGCGTCGGAGGGGATGCCGTACCGGGCGCGCACCGCGCTACGGTGGGCCGGATTGCACGCACCCAGCGGCACCGGGGGCTGTACCGCCGTCAGTTCCGGCGTACAGGGGTTGACGCTCAGGTTCGCATCCAGATCCGGGTGGATCCATGCCGGGTGTGGATCGAAGTCGGTGATCATGGTCGAGCAGGGGATGCTCAGCCGGTTGCCGCGGCGAAGCGCGGCCAGGACTGCCGAGACGAGTGGATAGGTGGACACGATGCGGTCGGGAGCCGACTCGTGGATCCGTCCCAGCATCCGCCGGCGGCAGCGCAGGGCGAGCGCCCACCCGACGAACCGCACCAGACGCGCGGAGCGGGTGCCCCGGTAGAGCAGGCGCCACGACCACGCGGCGTGCTCGAGCTCCCAGTGATAGCCCTCCACGACCAGCCGGTGGACGGTCGGCCCCATCAGCGCCAGGCCGTCGTCGACCTCGACGTCGACGCCTCGCGCACGCAAGGCGTCGGCGACCCCACGGGCAGCTGCGTCATGACCGGCGCCCACCGGGGCGGACAGGATCAGAACGCGCATGACCTCCTCATTTGGGTGCGGAACTCGACGGACAGGAGCCCACCCGAGGCACAGCATACAATCGGCCCGCGATGACGCGGTTCAGGGTGCTCACATGGGGCGCCGAAGACCTCCCGGCGGTGGTCTGCCTCCACGGCGCGTCCGGCCACGCCCGCCGCTTCGAGCGGCTGGCCCGAATGCTGGAGGATTCCCGTCGCGTGGTCGCGTACGACCTGCGGGGTCACGGCCGCTCGCCGTGGTCAGGTCCGCAGACGCTGGACCAGCATGTGGCCGACCTGGACGAGGTCATGAGCGCGGCCGGAGTCGACGAGGCGGCGCTGGTCGGCCACTCGCTGGGCGCGCGGATCGCGATGCACGCGGCATGCCGGCAGCCCGACCGGGTGACCGCGCTGGTGCTGCTCGACCCGCCGTTGCACACGCCGCCGGTGGTGCTGCGCCGCTACGCCGCGGACGAGCGCACCGCCGAGCCGTACGAGACGCTGGACGCTGCGATCAGCCGCACCCTCGCCGACGGCGGGCTGTGGCACACGCCGCGGGCGCTGATCGAGGAGGACATGGCCGAGCATCTGGTGGCGGGGGACGACGGATGGTTCCGGCCCCGCCACAGTCGCGATGCGGCCGCCGCGGCGATGGAGGCCCTGGCCGACGAGGAGCCCCCTCCGCTCGAGGACATCTCGTGCCCCACCCTGCTGGTGCGGGCGGAGCATTCGCAGCTGATCAGCGAGGACCACGCGGCGCAGGCGGCCGAGGAGTTCCGCACATGTTCGGTGCACGCCGTGCCCGGCGGGCACATGGTGCTGTGGGACGCCCTGGCCGAGACCGGCGCGCTGGTGCGGCATTTCCTGGTGGCGGGTACGCGGGTGTAGCCCCGCCCGAGCGGTGTCAGACACCGTCACAAGAGCGTGACGAATGCCGTACGCCCGATTGTGCGGTGTCTGACACCGCTTCTCTTGCCTATCGCAGCAGCCCGTAGATGATGGCAGCGACCAGCACGACCAGCACGGCGGCCAGCGGGATGCGCGCCGACCCTGCCCGGGTGTCGGCGACGCGCTGCTCGGGCTCGGGTGGCGGATACATCGGCTCCTGCCCCGTCGAGATGCGGTGCGCCACCGCCCACGCCTCGTCCGCCGTGATCAGCTCGTCGATGACCTGTCGAGCTGCTCCCAGCCGTTCGCTCAGCGCCTCCGCATCGAGGCCCTCGTCGCGCAGCTCGATGAATCGCTGGACGTCGGCGTCCGCCAGCTTGAAGTCGGTCGCGTCCTGGCCGGCATGGCGCAGGGCCAGGAAGCGCTTATCCGGGGACGGGGGCGGAGAGCTCAACCCACGACTCGAACATCGACCGGGCGTGCGAGCGCATCTGCGCCTGGCCCGCCCGGAACTCGGCCATCACGCGGTCGATGCCGCCCGGCCCGAGCACCCTGTCCGCATACTCGGCGTAGGCCGGCACCTCGGCCCACTCCGACGCCATCGCCTCCGACACCTCCACGTGGAACTGCACCCCGTAGGCGTGGCTGCCGTACCGGAACGCCTGGTTCGGGTACGCCGGCGAGCCGGCCAGCCTGACCGCCCCCTCGGGCAGATCGAACGTATCGCCGTGCCACTGGAGGGTCGGGAACCGGGCGGGCAGCCGCCGGAACACCGGGTCGTCGCGACCCTCAGCCGTCAGCTCGACCGGCAACACCCCCACCTCGGGCTGGGGGCCGGCGTACACCCGTGCGCCGAGGCTGGCCGCCAGCAGCTGCACGCCCAGGCAGGCGCCCCAGTACGGGATGCCGGCGCCCACCGCCTCCCGGATCAGCCGCTTCTCGGCCGTCAGCCACGGCAGGCTGTCGTCGTCGTTCACGCTCATCGGGCCGCCCATGGCGACGATCGCGTCGAACCGCTCCCAGCTCGGCAGCGGCTCCCCCTCGTCCAGCTCGACGCGGTGGATCTGCGCGCCTCGCTCGCGCAGCACGTCCTCGAACTCGCCCGGCGGCTCGCAGGCGATGTGCTGGAGGACAAGGACGTCGCGCATCGGTCTTAACCTCTCGCCCCGGCCCGGTTCCCCATCGCGATCCTGTGCAGGTCGAGCGCCTCGTCCAGCACCGACTCCTCGACGCCCTGATCGCGCGCCACCTCCCGCAGTGACCTGCCGGACGCGGCGGCCTCCTTGACGATGGCCGTGGCCCGGTCGTAGCCGATGTAGGGATTCAGGGCGGTGGCGATCGCCAGCGAGGAGTCGCCGTACCGCTCGCAGGTGTCCTCATTGGCCTCGATGCCGTCGATGCATCGCTCGGCGAACAGCCGGGCTGCCGAGGCCAAGAGCCCGATCGACTGCAGCAGGTTGCGGGCCATCAGCGGGATCTGCACGTTCAGCTCGAAGTTCCCCTGCAGCCCGCCGACGGTGATGGCGGTGTCATTTCCGATCACCTGGGCCGATACCTGGCACACGACCTCGGGGATCACCGGGTTGACCTTGCCGGGCATGATCGACGACCCCTTCTGGAGCTCCGGGATCACGATCTCGGCCAGCCCGGCCCGCGGCCCCGAGCCCATCCAGCGCAGGTCGTTGGCGATCTTGGTGAGCGACACCGCGACCACCTTCAGCGCCCCCGAAGCCTCGACCAGACCGTCGCGGTTGGCCTGCGCCTCGAACGGGTCGGCCGGCGGCGAGATGGTCAACCCCGACTCCTCCGACAGCCTGGCACGCACGCGCTCGGCGAACTCCGGATGCGTGTTCAGCCCGGTTCCGGTGGCGGTGCCGCCGAGCGGGATCTTGCCCAGCCGCTCGAGCGTGCCCTCGACCCGAGCGCGTCCCTCGCGCACCTGCGCGGCGTAGCCCGAGAACTCCTGGCCGAGCGTGACCGGCACCGCGTCCATCAGGTGCGTGCGGCCGGACTTGACGACCCCCGAGAACTGGGCCGCCTTGGCGTCTAGTGACCCGGCCAGCTGGTCGAGCGCCGGAAGCAGCTCGTGCACGATGCGGTCGAGCGCCGCCAGATGCACGGCGGACGGGAACACGTCGTTCGACGACTGGCCCATGTTCACGTGATCGTTGGCGTGGGTGCCCTCGCCGGCCAGCGTGGCGATCACCTCGTTGGCGTTCATGTTCGACGACGTGCCGGAGCCGGTCTGGAACACGTCCACCGGGAACTGGTCGTCGTGATCGCCGCGTGCCACCTCGTCGGCCGCCGCGGCGACCCGCTCGGCGACGGCGGGATCGAGCAGGCCAAGCTCGGAGTTGACGCGAGCCGCGGCCGCCTTGATGCGGCCCAGCCAGTGCACGACCGGCATCGGGATCGGCTCCCCCGACACCGGGAAGTTCTCGACAGCCTTCCGTGTTTCTGCGCCCCAGAGCTCAGCCATAACCATCCTCGCAGCGTCGTCGTCTCGTCGGCAGCTTAGGCCCGAGCCGCGCCCGGCCGCGCAGGATCGCCTACGCGTCGCGCTCGTGCAACAGGTCGCGACGGCGCTCGTCCAGCCTGGCGTGGCTCTCGTCCTCGGCGCCGATCAGGTCGTTGCGCGCCTCGGTGGCGCGGATCAGCTCGTCCAGCTTCACGTTCAGCGCCCGCGACTCACGGCTCGACGTGTGCTGCACGGCGAACACCATCACGAACGTCATCAGCGTGATCACCGAGCTGATCACGGCCAGCCAGCCGGCGGCCATCGCCACCACCGTCAGCGCCACCACCAGGGCGGCCGCCGCCAGAAAGGCCCGCTCATGGCCCAGCGCGTCGGTGACCCTGTCAATCCCTCTGCTGGACGCCGGACGTCGCTCCCGGTTCGGCTGCTCAGGGCGCATGCGGTGCTCACGTACCCGCCGCCGCGCATCCCTGAAACCCGTACCGCCGTGGGTCCGCGTCCATTGTCCGCGAAGTGCGCGGGTGTATGCTCGCTTCCCGACTACTGGAGGCCTGCGGCATGCCCCGACCCGGATCAGGGCGCCTCAACCGGCGCGAATTCATCGGCGCCAGCGCGGTCGCGCTGGCCGCTGCGTGTGGCGGCAGCACGAGCTCGGGTGGATCGAGCGCACCCAGCACCGTCGCGTCCACCGCCAAGATGGAGTCGAAGCTCAACATCTACAACTGGGCGCAGTACATCAACCCCAAGAACATCACGGGCTTCTCGAACACCTTCCCCAGCGTCCACGTGACGCAGTCCAACTACACCTCGAACGAGCAGCTTCTGGCCCAGCTCACCACCACCAAGGGCCAGCACGTGTACGACATCATCGTGCCCGACGCCGACCACGTGAACATCGAGAAGGGCCTGGGGCTGCTGAAGCCCCTCGACCACTCCCTGATCCCCAACATGAAGTACCTGGACAAGCACTGGACCGAGACGTCGTACGACCCCGGCAACGTGTACTCGATCGTCAAGGACACGGGAATCACGTGCTTCACCAAGCGAAGCACGGTGAAGGCCGACCTCAAGTCCTGGAAGGACTTCTTCGACTTCCTGCCCCACAAGGGCTCGCTGGTGGTGAACTTCATCGAGAGCCCCGCCGAGGTGATCGGGGTGGCCCTGAACAGCCTCGGCTACTCGATGAACACCGAGGACGACTCGCAGCTGAACCAGGCCAAGAACCTGCTGCTCAAGGTGCGGCCGTACGTGAACACCATCAACGAGGTGTATCTGGACGACTTCATCGCCGGCAAGATCGACCTCGGCATCACGTACTCCGGCGACGGCATCCGCATCCGCACAGCCCGCAAGCCCCAGGGCGACACCACGGTGATCGCACCCCAGGGCAAGTCGGAGATCTGGACAGACAACTGGGCCATCTCCGCCTACTCGCCGGACCCGGTGGCCTCACACGCCTGGATCAACTACATCCTCGAGCCCAAGCACAACGCCCTGGAGATGGAGTACGTGCAGTACGAGGTGGGCACGCCGGACTCGTTCAAGTACGTGGGCGCGGCGGCGAAGGACCCGCTGGTCGTGTTCCCGCAGTGGATCCTCGACAGCTACGAGGTGCTGAAGACGACCCCCGACGGGCTGCAGAAGCGGATCGCGATCTGGGATCAGTTCAAGGCGGGCTGAGCGCCCGCCGGCGGACGGGACGGCGGAGAGCGGGCCGGCGACCGCTCCCCGCGATCCACCTGTGCGCGGGTGCGTAGCGGCCCAGCACCAGCGACGCGAGCTGGCAGCCGGCCGCGCAGAAAAGCGCCAGGCAGACCGACACCGCAGGCGACATGTAGCCGCTGGCGATCATCGCCACCACCGCCCGCGGGGCCTGAGAACCGAGGCCCTGGCCGTGCCACAGCTCGAACAGCGCCAGCAGCGGCCCGATCAGGCCCACCAGCCACACGAGCAGCATGAAGCGGCGGCCGGCGCGGGCGGCCGGAGCCAGCCACAGCCAGGCATGGGCGGCCGGCAGCACCAGGATCAGGGCGAACGGGTTGACCGCCACCAGAAGGATTGACGCGAGCACCACTCCGAGCAGGCCCGAGGCCAGCCCGCCGGTGCGCTCGGCGGCGGTCACCGAGCCCATCCTGACCAGCCGGGGCCGGGTCACGAATCTCCAGTACAGAAAGGCCAGGCCCAACCACAACAGGATGCCGGCGGTGGTGACGGCGGTGCGTCCGGGGAGGGGGACACTCTCCACGGGCGAGATCAACCGGCCGGGCAGCAGCGTCACCACCCACAGGGCGACCAGCCCGACCAGCCACGCCGAGCACCGCCAGGCCAGCGCCCGCATGCCGGGGGCGATCGGGAGCCGGCGGCGGCGCAGCCCGGCGACCAGGTCGAGCACGCACACGACCACAGGCGCCAGCAGGGCAGACAGCGCGATCTGCACCAGCCAGCCGCGCAGCACGCGGCCGCCCAGGAACACGGCGGGCGGCCCGGCCGGTGAGATGGTGGGTGCGGCGTCCAGCTGAACCACCGTGTTGACCACCGCCGTGCCCACGTCTCCCAGCTCGCTGGGGTCCATCTGCGCGACCTTCAAGCCGGCCCGGGAGGGGCCGCCCGTGAGCCCGATCGCGGCGATGCCTCGGGCCAGCAGCGGACCCTGCTCTGTGGATGCGTACGGCACGGCATACCCGCTCAGCTGGTTGTATGCGCCGGGAAGCTGCGGATCGTGGCCGGTCGTCGCCACAAGCTGGCTGCGCAGCGCTGCCACCAGCGTGGGCGACGTGCCGCGAGGACTCTGCGACCGCAGCATCAGCCTGAACTGCGTGCCCCCCGGCCCGCCCACCGAGTCGAGCACCACCGCCGCCACCACGTGCCGCGCCAGCGGCCACGTGCGGGCGAACTGGTCGGCCCCCTGCCCGCCCGTGGTTCCCCCGTCCGTGGACACCAGCGCGATCCCCCGCTGAAGCGGCAGCGGCGCCAGCAGCCGGCCGAGCTCGATCAGCATGGCGGTACCCACCGCCGTCTGAGCGCCCCCGCCGTCGCGGTGGGCGATCACCACGATAACCCCGGGCTGGCTGCCCGGGTGGTACGCCACCACGTTGCTCATCGCCACCGGGCGCGCCTGCCACGGAAGCTCGGTGGCGAACTGATCGATCTCGGGATGCCGGTCGAAGTGGCCGAACTGGCCGACCAGCCAGTGCGCGGCAGCCTGCTCGTCGGCGCTTCCCGGCGCGCAGCAGCCCCGATGGGTGGCCCGCTCGGCGTGCCGGAACGCCCGGGCGTGCTTGATCACCGCCCGGCCGCTCATGGACAGCGTCTGGCTCGGAGCCGGAGGCACCGAGGTCTGCCCCACGACCAGCGCCGCCAGCACCGAGAACACCAGTGAGAACACCAACGTCAGCCGGTACAGAGGCCAGGAGATCAGCGAGCGGCGTTGGCCGGATCCATGCCGGTTGGTGGTCGCCACAGCGGCGGCGTTTATAACACACGCGACATGCCGCAGGGGCATGCAACGACCTCCCGCGGATAGCATGAAGTCGTGGCTGACGCCGCAACCATCATGCTCGTGGACGACGAGGAGTCGATCCAGAAGCTGCTCACCTACCCGCTGGAACGGGAGGGGTACACGGTCGTCCAGGCCCGCGACGGCGAGGAGGCCCTGCGCCGGTTCGGCGAGCGGGACATCGATCTCGTCGTGCTGGACGTGATGCTGCCCCGCATCGACGGGCTCGAGGTGTGCCGGCGGCTGCGTACCAGCTCGGCCGTGCCCATCATCATGCTGACCGCCCGCGACGACGAGGTGGACAAGGTGCTGGGGCTGGAGCTGGGCGCCGACGACTACATCACCAAGCCGTTCTCGATCCGCGAGTTCCGAAGCCGCATCCGGGCGGTGCTGCGGCGGGCCACGCTGACGTCCGAGCAGCGGGGCTCCGAGGACGGGGTGATCGAGGCCGGAGGGCTGCGTATCGACCCCGCGCGGCGGTCGGTGCTGGTCGACGGTGAGCCCGTCCAGTGCACCTACGTGGAGTTCGAGATCCTGCACGCGCTGGCCCTCCACCCGGGCCGCGTGTATACGCGCCAGTCGCTGCTGGAATCGGTGTGGGGCGACTCCGCCTACCGCGAGCCGCGTACGGTCGACGTGCACATCCGGCACCTGCGCGAGAAGATCGAGTCCGACCCCCGCGAACCCGTCTACATCTTCACCGTCCGCGGGGTGGGCTACCGGTTCAGGGACCGCTGATGCGCCCGCTGCGATCGCTGCGAGTACGCCTGATCGCAGTGTTCGCAACGGTGGTGGCGACGGCCATGGGCGTGCTGTTCCTGTACGTCGTGCCCAGCCTGCGGGCGAATCTGATCTCCGACCGCCAGAACCGGCTGGAGGCGGTGGCCCGCCACCAGAAACACAACGGCCAGGTGATCACGCTGTTCCGCGAGGGCAAGGTGCGGCGCGCGATGCTCAAGCTGGCGGGCCTCGCCAACGCCCAGGTCAGCGCATTCCAGATCGACCCCCAGGGCCGCCTGTCACGCGATCCCAAGCTCAGCGCCTACCCACCCTCGGTGGCCAAGCAGAACCCGATCATCACCAGCGCCATCGAGACCGGCGGGCCGGTCGCAGGACGCACGCCGTCGGGCAGCGTGATCGTGGCGTTTCCGATGCCCAATCACGTCGTCATGCTGACCCAGCGCGTGGGCGACGTCAACGACACCGCGGCGCTGGTCGAACGGCAGTTCCTGATCGCCACCGTGCTGGCGCTGCTGGTGGCGGGGCTGGTGGGATGGGCGGCGGCGGTCGCCATCTCGCAGCGCCTGAGCCGGCTCGAGCTGGCCGCTGCGCGGGTGGCCGAGGGCCGCTTCGACCAGCCGATCGGCGACACCACCCCGGACGAGCTGGGCCGGCTGGCCCGGGCGTTCGATCTGATGCAGCGAGAGCTGGGGCAGGTCGACCGGGCCCGCAAGGACTTCATCGCCAACGCCTCGCACGAGCTGCGCACGCCGCTGTTCTCACTGGGCGGGTTTCTGGAGCTGATGGAGAACGAGGATCTCGACGATGCCACCCGCGAGGAGTTCCTGCTCACCATGCGCGAGCAGGTGCGGCGGCTGACCAAGCTGGCCAGCGACCTGCTCGACCTGTCCCGGCTGGACGCGGGCGCCGTGGAGATCGAGCGCGAGCCGATCGACCTCGGCGGCACCGCGCGCACCCTGGTGCGCGAGTTCCGGGGCCTGGCCGCCAAGCACGGCAGCCGGGTCGTGCTCACCCGCGACGGCAACCTTGCGCCGCGGGCGATCGGCGACGAGCAGCGGGTGCAGCAGATCGGCCGCGTGCTGGTCGACAACGCGATCCGCCACACGCCGACCGGCACCGAGGTGCGCGTCGGCGTCAGCGGCGACAACGGCCGGGTGCGCCTGTCGGTGGTGGACGACGGCCCCGGGATCGACGACGGCGCACGGGAGCGGCTGTTCCAGCGATTTGCGCGCGGGGAGCAGGCGACAGCCGCGGGCAGCGGACTCGGCCTCGCCATCGCCCGCGAGCTGGCGCAGAGGATGGACGGCTCGCTGGACGTCGAGTCGCGCCCCGGCCGCACCGAGTTCGCGCTGGAGTTGCCGGTGGAGCGGGAGCCGGACTGACCGCCGGCCGGGAGTCCGCGGGCTCCGCGCTCCGGCTGCTGTAACCTCCCGCGGATGCAGCGGGTCAACGTCGGCCACAAATCGCTTGCGGACTACACCTCGCTGATCGGAAGGGCGATGGCCGAGGAGATCAAGTCGCTGGCCGAACCGCTGCGCGGCCGCCGCATGCTGCACCTGTCTGCGACGGCGTTCGGCGGTGGTGTGGCCGAGATCCAGTACACCCTGATCCCACTGCTGAACGACGCCGGAATCGAGACGGAGTGGCGGGTGATCGAGGGCCGCGACGAGTTCTTCGACGTCACCAAGGCGATCCACAA
>JBQCGJ010000084.1:0-5655 GCA_051955775.1 Gaiellales bacterium
GAAACCCAATTGGAAATGACTGGCACGGCCAAGTGGCCATCACCCATGAGCGCCCGGGGGGCGCGTCGCGGAACTGTCACGAAACCCAATTGGAAATGAATGGCACGGCCAAGTGGCCATCACCCATGAGGGCCGGTGGGACGCGTCGCGGAACTGTCACGAAACCCAATTGGAAATGACTGGCACGGCCAAGTGGCCATGACCCATGAGCGCCGCACACCGACGCTCATCAACCTGGGCAGCCGTTCGCGGGCTGGCCGTCCCCAGCCCCGTGAGGATCGAGTGACGCCCAGCTCGGGGCGCCCACAGAAGCGGCCGCGACTGGATCTGGCCGGAACCGATGAGTCTCCGGCGGCCCGCCGGTCTGGCAATGTACGAGGCGGCCTGGCGGAGGCGCCGGACAACGGAGGCACGGAATGACGCTGTACCTGATTTCATTCCCCAGCGGCGCGATGGCCCACATCCCCGATGAGGAGGGGCCCGAGGTGAGCAGGGCCGCACACGCGGTCGTCCAGGAAGCCAAGGACGCCGGCGTGTACGTCGTCGCCGGCGGCCTGAACGAAGAGGTGGATCCCGTGATGGTGGCCGGTGACGGGACGGTCAGCGCCGGCACGTACCCGCAGACCAGGGAGATGAACGGAGGCATGACCGTGATCGACGTGCCTTCACGGGAGGCCGCCCTGGAATGGGCCGCGAAGATCGCCGCCGCCTGCCGCTGTCAGCAGGAGCTCCGCGAGTTCATGTTCGACCCGCAAATCTGACCACGGCAGACCCGCCACGGTCGAATGACGGGCGCTAGGAGGGCTGGCCGAGGCTCTCGTCGAGGCTCCGCAGGCCGAGCAGTTCGTACACCTCGACCGGCTGAGACTTGCCCTTCAGCGCCGGAGTGCCGAGCGTGCGCACGATCGCGTGCTCGCGGATCAGGTCGTGCGTTGCCGCGCCCATCACGACGCTTCCCTCGGGTGCGTAGGTCTGCAGGCGCGCGGCCAGGTTGGTGGTGTCGCCGATGGCCAGGAAGTTTCGGATCTCGGCGGCGCCGATGTTGCCGACGATCGCCGGTCCCGTCGTCAGCCCGACGCGGAACAACGGCCGGTCGCTCGCCATCGGCAACGCGCCCACCGCGGTCTGCATCGCCAGCGCCGAGCGAGCGGCACGCAGCGCGTGGTCGGGTTGCGGCCTCGGCGCATTGAAGATCACCATCATCGCGTCGCCCATGAACTGCACCACAGTCCCGCCCTCCGCCAGCACGATCGGCACCGCCGCGCCGAACGAGGCGTTGAGCATCGCCACCACCTCGCCAGGCGTCGTCTGCTCGGCGAACGCCGTGTAGCCACCGAGATCCGCGAACAGCACCGTCACCTCCACCTCGACGCCGCCCAGTGAAGCGCGGCCGGGATCGTCGATCAGCGTGGCGGCGACGTCCGGTGAGAGGTACGTGCGCAGCAGCGTATCCACCCGCTCATGCAGCGCACTCACCAACTGGCCCTGCGCGAACACCTTGCGCTGCGAGCGCTCGAGCAGGTACGCGCCGACCGACGCACTCACCACGGTCGCACCCAGAAGCACCATCTGGATCGAAAGCTGCGATCCGAGATCCCGGGCCAGGGCGACCCCGAGAAAGCTCAGGCAGTAGAACACCCCCAACCCGATTGAGGCCACGAACGGCGGCCTCGTCACCGAGAAACCGAACACCGCCGTCAACATCATCCCGGCCATCGCGTACGTCCGGAACTGCCCCGTCACGGACGTCAGGGCGAGCACGCCGGTGCCTGCCGCGACCTGCTGTCCCAGCCCGATCATGCTGCGCCGGGCCTGCGTGGTCGCCCACCCGCTGGCGGCGGAGCATGCCAGCAGGAAGACGATCATCACCGTGCAGATCAGCCACGTCTGGCCGGACGAGATCCCGATCGCCGGCGGGCCGACCACCGCGACGAGCAGCCACAGCGGCACCGCGAGCAGGCTCGCCGTGCGCGCGCGGCGAACACCTTCGTCCCTGTCAGCCTCCCGGTATGAGGCCTCGAGCTCCGGGTCGACGAAGCGAAGCGTGCGTCGGTCCAGCCGATCCCAACCGACCGGAAATGTCACGGCTGGAGTCTGTCACAGAGATCACTTGCACACGCCTGCGGCCGGCTACGCCGCCGGAGCCGGCCCGGCCATCTCGCGCAGGATCGGGTCAGGCTGCACGTCCAGGGGCACCTCGGCGCGCACGGTTGTCCCTGCGCCCGGTGCGCTCTTCACCTCCAGTCGGCCGCCCAGCGCCTCGACGCGGTCGGCGAGCCCCCGCAGCCCGCTGCCGGCGGCGGGATCGGCGCCACCCCTGCCGTTGTCGGAGATCTCCGCGGTGGCGCTCGTCTCCGCGACCGTCACGCGCACATCGACCGCATCCGCCGCGGCGTGCTTCTCGATATTGGCCAGCGCCTCCGACGTGACGAAGTAGAGGGCCGCCTCCACGCCGGCGGGCAGCCGCCGGTCCGGCGCCGACACCGTGACCACCGCGGACGAGCGGTCGGCCAGCATCTCCAGCGCCGGCCGCAATCCGTGGTCGGCCAGCACCGCCGGGTGGATCCCGCGTGCCAGCTCCCGCAGGTCGCCCAGCGCCTGCGCCAGCTCGTCGCTCGCCGCGTCCAGCATCCGCCCCGCCCCCTCCGGGTCCGTCGCCACGCGGTCGCGCACCAGCCGCAGCGCCAGAGAGAGCGACACCAGCCGCTGCTGCGCCCCGTCGTGCAAATTGCGCTCCAGCCGGCTGCGGGCGTTGTCGCTGGCCGCAACCAGCCGCGCCCGCGATGCGGCCAGCTGCTCGCGGGCGTCCGCGTTGGCCAGCGCCGCGCCCACGAGTTCGGTGAACTGCAACAGCCGCTGCTCGGTGCCGGCGGCCAGCGGCTCCGCCGCGCTCACGATCAGCGCGCCCCACATCTCGCCGCCGACGATCACCGGCGCCCCCACGGATGCCCGGGCGCCCGCCTGCCGGCCACGCTCCGCCACCGGCCCGGTGAACCCCTCCAGGCTGTCCACCCGGAACGGCTCGCGGGTGCTCAGCAGATGCCGCAGCACGATGCTGTGCTGAAGCGGCATGCGATCGCCGACCGCGTACACCTCGAACCCCTCGAGCTGCCAGTTGCCGACGACCTGCACCGCCTCCTCGTCGGCAACGTGCCGCACCAGGCGCGCGGACTGTGCGCCAAGCAGCGGGCCGACCTCCGCCGTCACCGCCTCGAACACGGCCTCCGGCGCCGTGCCGCCCGCGACCACGGTCGCCACCCGCCGTAGCGCGGCCTGCTCGTGCGCGACCTGCTGCAGCTCGGCCAGGGCACGCGTGCGGTCGGTGATGTCCTCACCGATGGAGGTCGCACCGACGATTCGCCCGTCAGCGTCGGAGATCAGCGTGGTCGACCATGCGATCAGCCGCTGGCGGCCGTCCCGCGTGCGCAGCAGCGACGTCTCGTGGTCGCGCACGTTGCCCACCTGCATCCGGCGCACGAACTCGCGGTTGCCGTCATTGAAGGTGTCGGGCCAGTCCCGGCCCAGGACCTCGTCCCGTTGCCAGCCCATCAGCTCGCAGAAGAAGGGGTTGGCGAAGATGATGGTGCCGTCGGCCGACATGCTGATGGCGATCAGGCTGAGCGTCTCCAGCACCGCGCGGATGCGCTGCTCGGAGGCCCGCAGCTCCTGCAGCCGGGCTCGCAGCTCGGCCTGCAGCTGGGCGTTGTCGAGCGCGAGGCCGGCCGCGCCCACCGCCTGCTCGGTCAGCCCGGCCTCCTCCTCGATGATCGGGTCGTGCACGATCGCGGCCACCCGCTGTCCTGTCCGCTCGACCACAGTGCACGCGCGATTGGCGGGCAGCTCGCAGGGACGGCCCTCGATGTCGACGTAACACCCCCGCGCCGGCACCCAGTAGAGGACGTCCAGGGCGGGGTCGCCCAGCGCCCACCGAAGGCCGTCGCGCACCCGCTCGGGGCGGCCGCTGCCCATCCGCACGACCAGCTCCGCGACCGCCCCTGGGCGCACGAACCGGGTGCGCAGGATGCCGAGCAGAAACGCCCATGGGATGGCCAGGAACCCGACCGCCGCCACCAGGAAGATCCACTCGCCGATGCCCACGACCACGCCCACCGCGAGCGACACGGCGTTCACGACCAGCGCCACCGAGGTCGTCGCCAGCACGGGTGCAAGCACACGCCGGGCGGCCTGGGTGGCCGCCTTCCAGCGCTGCACCATGATCACCAGCACACAGGCCGCCAGGCCGATGCTGAGCAGCGCGTCCACCGTGGTGATCGCACGCACCAGATCGGGGTGGTGCGCGACCAGCAGCAGGTTGTCGGCGGAGGTGCTGCCTGTGCGGAAGTCCGACGGTTTGAAGAACGGCAGGATGGCGAGCGTGCCGCCGACCGTCACCACATAGCTTGCGATCACCACCAGCCGCGCACCTCTGGTCGGGATGGTGCCGCCCGGATACGCCAGCAGGGCGTGTGTGAGCACGGCGTAGAACAGCGTCGTGACCGACGCCCCGGCCGTGTACAGCAGGCTGTTCGGCGAGTTGGAGAGCATGCTGGCGAACCACGCGAAACCGACGCCGGCCAGCAGCAGGCCGAACTGGTTCTGGGGACGCGAGTGCCAGGCCATCAGGCCGGCGCCGATGTACGACCAGCCCACCAGCACCACGAAGATGGCCAGCCGGTGGTCGATGCGGTCGCTGGCGGCGGCGGCCTGCGCGGCGACCAGGCCGGCCAGCAGCCCGGCGGCCGCGACCGCTGAAACGGAGCGCGCGTGGCTCATGTCAGCCGAATCGTGTCACACGTCTGCCGTCGCGCCTCTCTGCGCGACGCGTCTCCGCACTTCGCGACAGGTTGCAAGACCGGAAAAGCATCGCGCATGTCGATCCGCGGACTGGTAGGGTCGGCGGAGTGGGGATCGACCAATTACTGGCAGACGCGCGCGCGCGGATCACGCGCCTGACGCCCGAACAGGCGGCCAGGGCGGTGGCAGACGGGGCGGTCATGGTGGACACCCGCACGTTCGAGCAGCGCCGTGATCACGGCGTCGTGCCCGGTGCGGTGGTGGTGGGTCGCAACGTGCTCGAATGGCGCGTGGATCCGGCCTCTCCATATGTCGACCCGGTTGTGGCCGCCCGTCGCGGCCCGCTGATCGTGATGTGCCAGGAGGGGTATTCGTCGAGCCTCGCCGCGGCCACTCTGAAGGAGCTTGGCATCGCCGATGCGGCCGACCTGGAGGGTGGATTCGAGGCCTGGGCTGCGGCCGGCCTGCCGGTCGAGCTGCCATAGCCGACGAGCTCTGCAAACGCCGGTCGTCCCGAAGCGCATCGAGATCGGTGTGACGGCGGTTGTCGCGATCGCGGCGACCAGCTTACGTAATGCCCCGTGCCTTGGGTACCTTTGGCTCCTTGACGGAGCGTTCACCTTGTGATTTGGTCAGTCCCGAACTAGGTGTTAGCTATGGGGGGGAAGGCGCGTGAGGTCGTGGACGCGACGCGAGGTGGTCGTGGGCGCGCTTGCGGGTGGCGCGGCCCTGGCCACCGGTGGTAGGTGGTCGAGCGCTCGGGCTGATAGACACTGCCGCTGCCGACGTCCGACGGCCCGCGCGGAATCGCGTGTCATCCGGGGCTGGGAAGCATCTGGATCACACACGGTGCGGCCGACG
>JBQCGJ010000085.1:0-3170 GCA_051955775.1 Gaiellales bacterium
CGTTGAAGCGGCCCGCGACGATGGCGAAGCGGCCCTTGGGCGTGGCGAAGTTGCCTTCGATGGTTTTCATGCAGTCGTCCTCGGTGGGCGCGCGGCCCGGGGCAGACCGCGCATTTTACGGGTTTGCGGGGCCGGCCGCTCGCTGGGGACCGGTCAGCCGTGGTGCGGATAGCCGGAGAAGCCCAGCCGGGCGGCCGGGCCCTCAATGCGCAGGCGGGCCGGCGCGCCGAACGGTAACGTCAGCTGGCCGCAGCCGTGGCCGTGCGGCAGGCCGTCGATCACCGGAATACCGGCCACCGCACGCAGCTGGTCGAACCCCGCCTCCAGCGTGTAGCCGTTGTCGCGCGGACCGGGGCGGCAGTCGCTGAAACGGCCCAGCAACAGCGCGCGCTGGCGACCCAGCACGCCGGACAGGTGCAGCTGGTACAGCAGGCGCTCGATGCGGAACGGCGGCTCGCCGACGTCCTCGACGAACAGGATGCCGCCCTCGATGCGCGGGAAATACGGCGTGCCGAGCAGGCTGCACAGCACGGCGAGGTTGCCGCCCCACAGCGTGCCCTCGACGTCCAGCGAGGCCTCACCGCTGCAAGCCCAGCGGACCTCGGCGGATGGCGCGGACAGCACCTGGCGGAATTGGTCGAGCGTGTCGGCGTCCTCTGGCTCGGCACCCAGGTCGGCGAGCAGCGGCCCAGAAAACGTCACCAGGCCGCTGCGCGCATGCAGTGCCAGCTGCACCGCGGTGAAGTCGCTGTGGCCGACCATCGCCAGCATGTTGCCGGCGAGGTGCTCGCGCAGCGCGTCGTAGTGCAGATGCTCGAGCAGTCGCGCTGCACCGTAGCCGCCGCGGGTCACTAGGGCGATGTCCGGGAGCGTCTCGGCGTCCGCCAGCGCGTTGATGTCCGTCGCACGCTCGGCATCGCTGCCGGCGAAGCGCAGCTCGGCGCGATCCAGCACGGCCTCGTTTTCCACGACGTAGCCGGCCGCACGCAGCCGCGCCACGCCGCGAGTCATCGCGGCGGGGTCGGCGGCGTAGCCGGAGGGGGCGATCAGGTGGATGTGGGTGGCAGGCATGGTCTGGGCGATGGCTGGACTATGAGGAGTGCTCCGGATCGTAGAGCAAGGTGAGGTGGCGATCGTGGCGGCTTCGAGGCCGCGGCATGCCCTTTGACTTCGGCCTTGCAGGCCTACGCTCAGGGCGAACGGATGAGGGGATGACAGCAAACCGTTCGCACAGAGCGTAGCGAAGCGGAATCGAAGGGCCGGCCCCGACGCCCGTCGGTTACACGTACTCGACCACCTCCAGCCCGAACCCGCCCAGCCCGACCAGCTTGCGCGGCGTGCCGATCACCCGCAGCCGCTGCACGCCGAGGTCGGCCATGATCTGCGCGCCCAGGCCGAGCTGGCGCCACTGGTTGTGCTGGGCGTCCTCGGCGCTGATCGCGGCCGGCTGACCCTTTAGACGCGCCAACAGCGCCTCGGCGGTGTCCTCGCCGGACAGCACCAGCAGCACGCCGCGATCCTCATCGGCGATCCGGCGCAGCGCCGCGGTAACGGTGAGGCCAAGGTCATCGCGGGTCAGATGCAGCACGTCGGACAAGGTGTTGCGCACGTGCACGCGGCTGAGCACCGGGGCGCCGTCGTCCACCGTGCCTCGCACCAACGCGAAGTGCAGGCCGCGGCGGATCGCGTCGCGGTAGGCGACCAGGCGGAACGGACCGAACTCGGTCTGCACGTCTTCCTCGTGCACGCGCTCGACCGTCTTCTCGGTCTCCAGCCGGTAGCGGATCAGGTCGGCGATGGTGCCGATCTTCAGGCCGTGCTTTTTCGCGAACACCTCCAGTTCGGGGCGTCGCGCCATCGAGCCGTCCTCGTGCAGGATCTCGATCAGGATCGCCGCCGGCTCCAGCCCGGCCAGTGCGGCCAGATCGCAACCGGCCTCGGTGTGCCCGGCACGGGTCAGCACGCCACCTGGCTGGGCGGTGAGCGGGAACACGTGGCCCGGCTGCGAGAGGTCCTGGGGCTTGGCATCCGACTTCACCGCCACCTGGATGGTGCGGGCGCGGTCATGCGCCGAGATGCCGGTGGTGACGCCCTCGGCCGCCTCGATCGAGACGGTGAAGTTGGTGTGGTACGGCGATGTGTTGTCGCTGACCATGGGGCGCAGGCCGAGCTGGCGCGTGCGCTGCTCGGTGAGCGTGAGGCACAGCAGGCCGCGCGCCTCGCGCACCATGAAGTTGACGTCCTCCGGCCGCACCATCTGCGCGGCCATGACAATGTCGCCCTCGTTCTCGCGGTCCTCGTCGTCGAGGATCACGACCATGCGGCCGGCGCGGATGTCGTCGAGGATCTCGGGGATGGTGTTGAAGGGCATGGGGGTCCGATGAGTCTGGGTTTTGGGACGTCATTCCCGCTAGGCGCTTCTCATCAGCGAAGCTGGTCACGCGGGAATCCATCTTGCTGAGATGCCAGAAGCCGAACATGGATTCCCGCGTTCGCGGGAATGACGGCTTGGGGGATGGCGGTGGATCGAGCGTCAGGCGAATCCGTGCTGCTTGAGGAAATCCACATCGATGCCGGACGCCTGTCCGCCACCGATCAGCCGCTCGACGTAGCGCGCGATCACGTCCACCTCGATATTCACCGCATCGCCCATGCGACGCGCATGGAAGGCGGTGTGCTCGACCGTGTGCGGGATCAGGTTCACGCCGAAGCGTGCGCCGCTCACCTCGTTCACGGTGAGGCTCGTGCCGTCGATGCATACCGAACCCTTGGCCGCGATGTAGCGCGCCAGTGCCTGTGGCACTTCGAAGGTCCAGCGCTGCGAGCGGCCGTCCGGCGTGATCGAAACCACCTTACCGACGCCGTCGACGTGGCCGGACACCAGATGCCCGCCAAGCCGGTCGGCCAGGCGCAGCGCCTTCTCCAAGTTCACCGGGTCGCCGGGCTTGTGCTGGCCCAGGGTGGTGAGCGACAGCGTTTCGTTGGAGACGTCGGCGCTGAAGCCGTGCGCGTCCAGTGTCACCGCGGTCAGGCACACGCCGGAGACGGCGATGGAGTCGCCCAGCTGCACGTCGGCGAGGTCGAGGCCGGCGGTATCCACATGCAGGCGCACATCGCCGCCGCGCGGCTCCAGCCGCACGATGCGGCCCACGGTCTGGATGATCCCGGTA
>JBQCGJ010000086.1:0-2679 GCA_051955775.1 Gaiellales bacterium
GTGGGGCCGCGGCACGCCGACGGCCGGGTGCTGGCGCTGGCCCACGCGTTCCAGCAGGCCACCGACTGGCACCGGCGGCGCCCGGCGCTGCTCTAGGTGGCTGGTGTTTTTCGCGTGTCGCTGACTCGCCGTGATCGCGGGGGCTGGGATCCTGATCATGTGACGTTGGGCCGTGCTGATCATCAGGGTGATCTGTTCGACGAGGTGACCCGGTTCTGCGAGGGGTCACTGCCGGAGAACTCGCTCTACCGGTTCCTGGCCCGGGAGCGGGACCGGTTGTTCCCGGATGAGATGTTCGCGGACCTGTTCAGCGATCAGGGGCGGGCCTCGGTGCCGCCGTCGGTGGTGGCCTCGGTGATGGTGCTGCAGCGATTGGGCGGGCTCTCGGATCGGGAGGCGGTCGAGCGGTACGCCTTTGATGCCCGGTGGCGGTACGCGGCCGGGGTGGGCGGCTACGGCGGTGGGGGGTGGAGGGGTTTCGCGCACACGGTGCTGGTGGACATGCGGGCCCGGCTGCGCCGCTCCGAACGCCCGGACCGGATCTTCGAGGTGGGCCTGCAGGCGGCGCACGCGGCCGGTCTGGTGGGGCGGCGGCGGGTGCTGGACTCGACCCCGTTGTATGACGCGGTGGCCACCATGGACACGGTCACGCTGATCCGTTCGGCGGTGCGCGGGCTGCTCGCGGCCGCCGATGCCGAGCTGGCCGGCCGGCTGCGGGCGGTGCTGAGAAGCGGCGATGACTACGCCGCGATGGGCAAGCCGCAGATCGACTGGGACGAACGGGCCGCCCGTGAGCAGCTGATCGACTCCCGGGCCCGAGACGGGTACGGGCTGCTCGCGCTGCTGGACGGGCGCGAACTCGACGAGCCGGTCGAGCGGGCGGCCAGGCTGCTGGCCACGGTGCTCGGCCAGGACCTGGACACCGGCGAGGACGGGGTGTTCCGGATCGCGCGGCGGGTAGCCAAGGATCGGGTGATCTCCACCGTGGACCCGGACACCCGCCACGGGCACAAGACCTCCGCGCGAGGGTTCGACGGGTACAAGGGCCACGCCGCGATCGACCCCGACTCGGAGATCATCACCGCGACCACCGTCACCGCGGGCAACGTCGGCGACGCCGCCGCCGCTGAGGATCTCATCGCCGACCTGCTCGACGATGACCCGGGCCGGGCCGAACCGGAGCCCGACGCCGACGCCGAGGTCGACGCCGAGGTCGACGCCGAGGCCGAGGCCGAGGCCGAGGTCGAGGTCGAGGTCGAGGTCGAGCAGGCGGGCGAGCCCGAGCCTGAAGCCGCGTCGGGGGCCGAGCCCGGGTCGGGGATGGCAGGCTCGGACCTGGATGGCCATCCCGACCCGGCGGCGCCGTGCGTCTACGGTGATGCCGCCTACGGCACCGGTGAGTTCCACCAGCGGCTCACCGGGGCCGGGATCCAGTCCCGCTGCAAGACCCAGCCGCCCACCGCGGCCGGCGGGATGTTCAGCAAAGACCAGTTCGACATCGATCTGCACGCCCAGACCAGCACCTGCCCGAACGGGACCACCGTGCCGATCCGCCCGGCCCGCGCCGGCGGCGGCACCGCCTACTTCGGCACCGCCTGCGCCGCCTGCCCGCTACGCGCGCAGTGCAGCACCGCCACCGGCGGGCGCACCATCCGCATCGGCCCGCACGAACAGGCCCTCACCGACGCCCGCGCCCGCCAAGCAGACCCGGCCTGGATCGCCGACTACCAGGCCACCCGACCCAAGGTCGAACGCAAACTCGCCCACCTGATGCGCCGCCGCCACGGCGGACGCCGCGCCCGAGTCCGCGGCACCACCCGCGTCGACGCCGACTTCCGGCTGCTGGCCGCCGCGACCAACCTCGCCCGACTGGCCGTGCTCGGGCTCCGCACAACCACCCAAGGATGGGAGATGGCCGCCTGAGCAGGGGCGGCCGGGGCCCTCAACGGGCACAGCACCCAGGTCCAAAGCCAGGCCCACCCCAGGAGATCAGCACAACCGCTGGCCGCCACGCGCGGATCCCGGCCAATCCGCAGGCGGGGAGATCAGCCAGGCCAGCAGCCCGTCCCGGATCAGCCTGTTCGACACCAGCCACCTAGCGGCGGAGCGCGCGGCGCTGCACCAGGGCCCGCAGCTCGGCCACGCGCGCCTCCACGCGGAGCACCAGCTCGGCCGGATCGCCCTTGGCCAACATGTCCGGCTTGGGGAAGGGCCGCATCTTCATCCACGACGACTCCACCCAGAGGATCTCGAGCGCGTCCTCCCAGGCCAGCACGTTGCCGATGCGCGCGACCACGCGCTGGTCGCTCGCCGCCTTCAGCTCCTTGCCGAGCTCGGCGACCTCCTCCTGCAGCTCCTTCACGCGCTTGGCGTTGCGCTCGGCGTCGTCGTCGAAGCCCGCCGTGAGCTCGGCGATGCGGGCCTTGTACTCGCGGGCGGCGGTCACGGCAGCTCCCCCGGCACGACGACGACCTGCGGCTGCGAGTGCTGGGCGCGGTCGAAGAACAGCGCGCGGCCCGGGCGCGGCGACCACGAGAACAGCGTGCCGGGCAGGAACTGCTGCAGCTCGGCGCCCTGCACGTCGAGGGCCACCCAGGCGCCCACGTCGTCGATCACGGCGCTCATCATCAGCAGCGACCGCAGCCGCGGCGCGCTGCGCCACCACCCCAGCACGTGCAG
>JBQCGJ010000087.1:0-8520 GCA_051955775.1 Gaiellales bacterium
TGTCGGCCCTGGACGGCTCGGGGCCGGTGGTCTACATCGGCGACGGCTGGTCCGACCGGTGCGCCGCGCTGGCGGCCGACCGCCGGTTTGCGCGCGCCTCGCTTGCGCAGTTCCTGGACAGGGAACAGGTTGACTACGTGCGCTTCGACGACTTCGACGTCATCCGAGAGGAGCTCCTGTGATCACGCTCATGAGCGCTGTCCGCTGCCCCTACTGCGTGCGCACCAGGCTGGTGCTGGCCGAGAAGGGGATCGAGCACGACGTGGAGGAGATCGACCTCTCCAACCGGCCGGACATCCTGCGCCGCCGGAACCCGCGAAACAAGGTGCCGGTGCTGATCCACGACGCCTTCGTGCTGTCCGAGTCCGCGGTCATCAACGAGTACCTGGACGAGGTCTTCCGGGACGAGCCGATGATGCCCGAGGACGCCGCCGGCCGAGCCCTCGTGCGGAGGCTGCTGGTGGCCTTCGAGGACATCACCGACGCCTACTACGACTTCCGCCGGGGCGAGGACGCATGGCCGGCGCTGGACGCCCAGCTGCAGCGGCTTGACGGCTGGCTGGACGGCCGCGAGTACCTGGCCGGCGAGAGCTATACGCTGGCCGACCCGGGCTGCTGGCCGTGGTTCGCCCGCATGGAGCTGCAGATGGACATCGACCTGGCGCCGTACCCGAACCTCTCGGACTGGAAGCGGCGGCTCGAGGAGCGGCCGGCCTACGCGGCCGAGCTGGGCCTGATGCCGGTGGCCTGAGCCCGCTCCGACGCCAGCTGGGCGAATCGCCTGCCCATGTCGGCGCCGATCGACTCGTGGGCTGGGAGGTGCTGGTCGAGCTCGCGCACGTACCGCTCGTGGTCGATGCCGTGCCGGTCGAGCTCCTCCCGGCCCTCCCGCTCCCAGTCCAGCAGGATCTCGCGGGTCACCTCGATGTGGAACTGTGTTCCCCAGGCTGCATCGCCTATCCGGAAGGCCTGCGGGCACACCTCGCTGCTGGCCAGCTCCTCCGCCGAGGCCGGCAGCTCGCAGCCATAGTAGTGCCACTGCAGAGCCATGAAGCGGCCGGGCATGGCGGCCAGCACGGGATCGGCCGCTGCGGCGGGATCCACGTCGACCTCCCACCATCCCACCTCGGGCGTGCTGGTGCGGTACACCGTGCCGCCCGCGGCCTGCGCCAGAAGCTGCGCGCCCAGGCACAGCCCGACGGTCGGCACCGCGCGGTCGAGCGCCTCCGCCAGCAGCTCGCGCTCGGGATCCAGCCATGGGTAGCGGTCTGTCTCGTGGGTGTTGGCCGTGCCGCCGCACACCAGCAGCGCGTCGTAGCCGTCCAGGCTCGCCGGCAGCGGCTCGTGATTGGGGTTGAGCTCGTGCACCTCGAACCCCAGGCGCTCCAGCGGCGGCACGAACAGGGCAGCCGGGCCGCCGGTCTGGTTGACCACGTGGAGCGCTCTCATGAGGCCTCGACGATGGCCGCCGCCGACCGGTAGGGCGCCTGCTCACGGCGGATCAGGTCGGGGTTGGTGCCGCGCGCTAGCGCCAGCTCCAGGGTCAGCAGCTGGAGCGGGATCGCCGCGGCCAGCAGCGCCGCCGCTGCGGCTGGCAGCTCCGGAGCAGCCGGCACCCGGATCTCGCCGCCGTCGGCCAGACCGTCCCAGCCGCCGGTGGAGATGGCCACGCGGGTGATGCCCACCTCGCCGGCCGCCCGCAGCAATGTCCGCGCCCGCTCGTCGATCAGATCCCCGCCCCGCCGGTCGCACGCGATCAGCACCAGGCCGGTCGATGCGCCCTCCGCGGGCAGGTGCCCGTGCAGGAACGTCTCCAGGTCGCGCATCACGGTCGGCAGGTGCGTTGCCTCCTCGATCTTCAGCGCCAGCTCGCGGGCAGACACCCTGTCGGCGCCGGAGGCGACGGCTACCAGTCGCTCACATCCGGCCAGCGATGCGGCAGCGGACGCTGCGGCGGTTCGCATGTCGAGGCCCTGCCGGGCCAGCCGGCCAACCGCTGCGGACGGCACCGGCGGGCCGCCGACACGCGCGGTCAGCGCGAGGCCGGCGGCAAGCGGCGATGTGTACCCGACGGTGTGGCACCACGAGCGGTCGGTGGACGGCGTCGCCAGCACGGCGTCGGCGTGGGCCGCCAGCGGGCCGCCCGGGGTGGCGGTGATCAGCGCGGTGGCCGCGCCGGCCGCCCTCGCGGCCGTCATCGCCTGCCCGGTCGCCCACGTCCCCGCCTCGTGGCTGACGGCCAGCAGGGCTCCGTCCCCCGCGGGAGCCACTGCGGCCTCCAGCGCCTGCCGCGAGACGGCAGGCAGACCGGCCTCGCGAAGCATCTCGGCCACGCCCATGGAGGCGTGCTCGGACGTGCCGCAGCCGACCACCTCCAGCGGGCTTGCCCGGCGGATGACCAGCGCGGTGGCCGCGGTGTCGGCGCCGGTGGCGATCGCCTCCATCAGGTCCGGTTGCGAGGCGATCATGTCGTCCATCACCCACGGCGGCGCGTCGCGCAACTCGGGGTAGACGGCGGGGTCGTACCAGTCCCGGGTGCCGGCTGTCACGACTCCTCCAGGAGGAGGTTCCAAGATGGCCTCGTCGCGAGGCGCAGGATGCGGGCGCGCTGGCAAGGATCGAGCGGCGAGCGGAGCGGAAGCGTGGTGGTTCGCCGTTGAGCACCGCACGCCGCGCGGGACGCAGCCAGCGTGCCCGCAGACCAGCCGCAGTAGAGGCTCATTGTGGAACCTCCTCCTCGTAGGCTCCGCCGAGGTGCTCGGCCAGGAACCGCTCGGCCTCGGCGTGGAATTTCTCCGAGTTCTCGGGCTTCTTGAACCCGTGACCCTCGTCGGGGAAGACCATGTAGGAATGCGGGATTCCGCGTTCGCGCATGGCGGCCACGATCTGCTCGGATTCCGCCTGCTTGACCCTGGGGTCGTTGGCGCCCTGCGCGATCAGCATCGGGATGCGGATGGCGTCCACGCGCGACAGCGGCGAGCGTGACCACAGGAAGTCGCGCTCGGTCTCGGGGTCGCCCACGCGGCGCTTGAACAGGTCGATCATCGGCATCCAGTAGGCGGGCACACTCTCGATCAGGGTCAGCAGGTTCGAGGGGCCGACGATGTCCACGGCGCATGCGAACAGGTCCGGGGTGAAGGTGGCTCCGAGCAGCGCTGCGTAGCCCCCGTACGAGCCGCCGTAGATGGCGACCTTCGTGGAGTCGGCATAGCCGAGCCCGACCACGTGCTCGACCGCGTCCACCAGGTCGTCGTGCATGCGCGCGCCCCATTCACGGTCACCCGCGTTGACGAACGCCTTGCCGTAGCCGGTCGAGCCGCGGTAGTTCACCTGCACACACAGGTAGCCGCGGTTTGCCAGCCACTGGGCGGTGGGGTCGTAGCCCCACACGTCGCGCGCCCACGGGCCGCCGTGCACGTTCAGCACCGTGGGCAGGGATTCGCGGCCAGAGGCGGGGAACGTCAGGTACCCGTGCACCTCGAGCCCGTCGCGGGACGTGAACGAGAACGGCTGCATGTTGCTCAGCGCGTACTCGGCGAGCCTGGGCTGGTGGTGGAACAGGAACCGCGCCTCGCCGCTCTGGCGGTCGTACAGGTAGAAGGCGACGGGGCCGTCGTCGGCGGTGAATCCGATCGTCCAGGTGCGGTCGGAGTGGTCGCGGGCACCGAAGAAGAGGTCGCCGGGGTGGACGGCGCGCATGCGCTCCACGTCGCCCGCCAGCTCGGGATCGACCACCTGGTGCTCGCGGCGGTCGCGGACGTAGGTGACGACCTCGACGGCCCGCGTGTCGGGGTGGAGCTCGACCGCGCCCACGTCGTATGTCGGATCGGCGGCCAGTTCGACCCGCTCGCCCGTCTTCACGTCGACGCGCTCCAGCCCGGCGGCGTTGCGCCCGTCGGAGGTCACGAGGTACAGGCTGTTGTCGTCGGCGTCGAAGCCGATGGGGTCGGTCGTGAGCGCGTCGTCAGGCCCGAACCTGTGCAGCGTGCGGCCGTCGGCGTCCAGCTCGACCGACCCGTCCTCCAGGAACCGCATCCCGCCTCGAGGTCGCAGCTCGTTGTCCACCAGCCACGCCGCGTAGCCCGGGTTCTCGGCCAGCTTGGTCAGCTCGCCGCTGTGGAGGTCGAGCAGGTGAGGATCGTGCAGCTGCGGATTGTCGCGGTTCAACCCCAGCAGGATCTTGCCCGGGTGACGCCGCGAACGCCCGATCACCTGGGCCTGGACGCCCTCGAATGGGGTGACGTCGCGGATGTCTCCCGTCTCCAGGTCGACCACGTGCACGTGCCAGTCCTCGTCGCCGCCGGTGTCCTGGAGGTAGACGAGGTGGCGGTTGTCGTCGGCCCAGAAGTAGGTGCGGATCGGGCGCTCGCGGTCGGCCGTCACCGGGCGCGCCGTGTCCGGGGCGTCGATGGGGCCGACCCACACGTTGAGCACGTCATGGTCGGGTGCCAGGTAGGCGACCCGGGCGCCGTCCGGGGACACAGCCGGCGATGACCGCTCGGGGTTCCCGAACAGCACCGCGCGTGGGATGAGATCCGACATCGGCCGGAGGCTACCAGGCTGGTCTGCGGGTGCGCTGGCTGCGTCCCACGCGGGGTGCGGCGCTCGACGTGGCAAGCCTCCACGCCTTCGCACCGCACCCTCGCTCGATCCTTGCCAGCGCACCCGCATCCTGCGCCTGGACGCCGGTGTCCTCGGCCGCCCGTACACTCCCGCGAATGGATGACCGTCCCATCGGTGTGTTCGATTCCGGCGTCGGCGGCCTGACCGTGCTGCACGAGTGCCTGGTGTCGCTGCCCAACGAGGACTTCGTGTATTTCGGCGACTCGGCGCCCGACCGCTTCCCGTACGGGACGAAGCCCGCCGCCACGATCCGCCGCTACGCACACGAGGTCGCCAGCCACCTCGCCGGGCTCGACGTGAAGCTGATCGTGGTGGCCTGCAACTCGGCCACCGCGGCCGCGCTGCCGGAGCTGCAGCAGGAGTTCTCGGTGCCGCTGGTGGGCGTGATCGCCCCGGAGGCGCATGCCGCGGTGCAGGCCTCGCGCGCCCGCCGCGTCGGTGTGATGGCCACCCGGGCAACGGTGGACAGCGGCCGGTATCCGGCGGCCGTGCACGTCCTGGACGCCGGCGTCGAGGTCACCCAGGTCGCATGTCCGCGGCTGGTGCCGCTGATCCAGGCCGGTCACGTCGACGGCCACGAGATGCAGGACGCCGCCCGCGGGTACTCCGGAGTGCTGAAGCAGGCAGGCTGCGACACCGTGATCCTGGGCTGCACGCACTACCCGCTGATCAGGCCGCTCCTGCAGCGGCTGTTCGGCCGCGACGTGACGCTGATCACGTCGGCCGAGGAGGTGGCCCGGGAGGTGGCCGACACGCTCGACCGCCGCGGAGTGGGGAACCAGCGCGACCGTGAGGGCACATACCGGTTCCTGTGCACCGGCGACCCCGCGGCCTTCCGCGAGGTCGCGGGGCGGTTCCTGCAGTTGCCGCTGGGAGACGTGGAACGGGTCGATCCCGCGGTGCTTGCGGTGGCAGCGTGACCCGCGCCGACGGCCGCCGGGCGGATGAGCTGCGGCCGATCTCGGTCACGCCGGGCTTCATCACCTCCGCCACCGGGTCGGTGCTGCTGGAGGTCGGCTCCACGCGTCTGATCTGCACGGCCATGATCGACGAGTCGGTGCCGATGTGGATGCGCGGCCGGGGCACCGGCTGGGTGACGTCGGAGTACGGCATGCTGCCCGGCTCGACCAGCGATCGCAAGCAGCGCGATTCGAGCCGCGGCAGGCCGGACGGGCGGACGATCGAGATTCAGCGCCTGATCGGCCGCTCCCTGCGCTCGGTGGTGGACATGCGGGCGCTCGGCGAGCGCACGGTGTGGATCGACTGCGACGTCATCCAGGCCGACGGCGGTACGCGCTGCGCGGCCATCTGCGGCGGCTACGTCGCCCTGCACCTGGCGTGCAAGACCCTGGTCGACAAGCGGCTGCTGACTGAGCTGCCGCTGGCCGACTCGGTTGCGGCGGTGTCGGTGGGGATCGTCGACGGCGAGCCGATGCTCGACCTGGCGTACGTCGAGGACAGCCGGGCCGAGGTCGACATGAACGTGGTCATGTCCGGTCGCGGCGAGCTGATCGAGGTGCAGGCGACGGGCGAGCGCACGCCATTCGGGCGGGCGTCGCTGGATCACCTGTTGGAGCTTGCGGCGGCCGGGATCGACCAGCTGTCATCCGCGCAGATGCGCGTGCTGGCCGGCGCATGAGGGTGGTTCTGGCCTCGGGAAACCGCCACAAGGCGGAGGAGCTGACGCGCCTGCTGCCGCAGATGGCGGTCGAGCCGTACGCCGGCGAGCTGCCGCCGGAGACGGGCTCGACCTTCCTCGAGAATGCGCTCATCAAGGCCCGCGCGGTGCACGGCGCGCTGGGTGGGGACGTGTGGGTGCTGGCCGACGACTCGGGCATCCAGGCCGGAGCGCTGGACGGCGCGCCCGGCATCCGCTCGGCCCGCTACGCGGGAGAGCATGCGAGCGACGCCGAGAACCTGCAGAAGCTCCTGGACGCCCTGGCCGGCCAGTCAGACCGGTCGGTGGCCTACGTGGCGGAGCTGGTTGCGATCGCCCCCGGCGGCAGCGAGCTGCATGCCCGCGGGGAGCTGCGCGGGACGCTGGCGGACGCGCCGCGGGGGAGTGGGGGGTTCGGGTACGACCCCGCCTTCGTGCCCGACGGCGAGACGCGCACGGTGGCGGAGATGACCCCCGCCGAGAAGGACGCGATCAGCCACCGCGCGAGGGCCGCGGCCGGGTTGCGCGAGCTGCTCGACGCAGCCGCAGAGCACGTCAGCCCAGGGCGTTGACGGTGGCGCGGAGTTATCGACCAGACGTCTAGGCCAGCCCGCTCAGCTCCTCGGCCGGCGGCTGTCGCCGGCTCCAGTGCCACCAGTTGATCTCCGCGCCCAGCACGATGATGTTGGCCATCAGGTACAGCCACACCAGCAGGATGACCAGCCCGCCGAAGGCCCGCAGCGCGAGCAGTTGACCTGAGTAGCGCAGGTACAGCGGCAGCGCCTGGAACGACAGCTCGAACAGCACCGCCCCTGCGACCGCGCCCGGCCACACGTCGCCGCGCCGCAGCTCCACGTTGGTCAGGTACCGGTACACGGCCAGCAGGAACACGAACGACATCAGCATGGTCAGCGCCACCGAGGCCGCGAAGCCGGCCGCCGGCAGGGCGAACAGCTTGTGCACGTGGCGGTCCACCCAGCCGGTCGCGGCGGTGGCCACGATGAACGTCAGAAACAGGCCCACCAGCGAGGCGAGGACAAGCAGGAAGGTGACCCCCTTCTGGTGCAGGAAGGCGCGGTTGGAGACGCCGAACACGATGTTCATGGCCGACTCCAGCGCCGAGTAGAACCCCAGCGTCCCCCAGGCCAGTCCGATCAGGCCGATCGCGCCCAGCGTGCCGGCGTTGTGCTGGATGGTGTGCACCTGCCGGATCAGGTCGTCGGCGGATTGGCCGGGAAGGATGTGGCGCAGCTCACGGATCAGGTAGCTGCCGGACGACACCGGACCCACCAGTCCCAGCAGGGACACCATGAGGAACAGGAACGGCACGAGCGACAAAAGCGCGTAGTAGGCGACCATGGCGGCCAGGTGCGGCCCGCGGTCGTGCAGGAACTTGGCCAGCACGGGATGAGTGCCGGCTGTGATCGCCTGCAGGGGATGCCGAAACGGGTGGCCTGTGGCTGCCATCGACGGCTGAGAATATCGGCGCTGGAGGTCGTCGACCCGAGCCCCGCGCGTGGTCCCGGCGCCCTGTGCGTGCCGCGACCGGACCCCACCCGGCGTGTGCTAGCGTCACGGGCCATGGAACCTGCCGAGGCACTCGCCGAGCTGAAGGACCTGTCGACGCAGATCCAGGCGGTGGCGCTGGCCACCAGAACGGGAGAGCTGGTCGCGTCGACGATCGACGGGCAGGCGGCCGTCAAACTCGCGCGGCTGGCGGCTGACGTGGTCAACCAGGCCGAGCAGGTGCGCGGCGACCTTGGCCGTGAGCCGCTCGCCCAGCTGGAGGCCGCGACCCCGGACGGTTGTCTGTTCGTGGTGCTCGACGTCGACCGGCTGGCGGTGGCGACCACCGGGCCGGACCCCACCGTGGGTCTCGTGTTCTACGACCTGAAGACGCTGCTGCGGCAGCTCGGCCGCGACGATTCCGCAGCCGCAGCCTCGGACGAGGCGACGGTCGCCGCGTCGGGCAACGAGGAGGCCGCTTCCGTGGCAGCCGAGGATGAGGACTCCGGCGATGCGTAAGCGCAGGCTGGCGGCCACGGCGGCGATCGGCGCCGCATCCTTCGTTGGCACCCTGGTCTACCGCCGGCGCACGGAACGCCGGCGAACACGGGTCGACCTGTACTTCGAGGACGGCTCGATGGTGTCATTGGAGGCGGGCCGGCCGGATGCCGATCGCATCCTTCCGCTGGCCGGCGAGGCGCTTCAGGCGGTGGCCGGCGGCTGACCGCCGGCAC
>JBQCGJ010000088.1:0-5928 GCA_051955775.1 Gaiellales bacterium
GCGTTGGACGCTGCAGGCCGGGGTGCCGGTCGACGTGCCGGGCGACGACGACGCGCTGTTCGGGCAGATGCCGGCCCGCGGCGGGCCGGCCGTGCGCAAGCCACCGCGGTCGGGCGTCGTGGTGCGCGCGCACCGCGACCTGGGGCGGTTCGCCGAGATGTACGGCGAGAGCATGCGGCGGATCGAGGCCGACCCCTTCTACCACTTCGGGCCGGCCTTCTTCGAGGCCCTGCAGCCGCTCGGCGAGGCCGCGGTCGTGCTGGATGCGGACAGCGCCGCCGGGCTGTTCCTGTGCGGCGGCGGAGCCATGCACTACTTCCTGGCCGCGTCCACGCCCGAGGCGCGGGAGCTGGCTTCCGCCAGCCTGGTGCTTTTCGAGGCCATGCGATTCGCCCGCGATCATGGTCTGACCACCCTCGCCCTGGGCGGCGGGCTGCGAGACGGCGACGCCCTTCAGCGGTTCAAGCAGTCGCTGGGGGAGGGCCGCGCGCCGCTGTGGTTCGGCGCCGCGGTGCACGATCCCGAGGCGTACGAACGGCTCAGCGCATCCGCCGGCGTGGCGCCCGACGACCCGTTCTTCCCAGCGTACCGTCGTCCGCCGCGCTAGCGGCGGAGAGCCGCGACGCGCCGCCGCACCAGGTGCGGCACCTCGCGGCCTCGCTCGCGGACGACGTGAAGCACCGTGAAGTGCCACAGCTTCACGGTCCAGTTGTGCGCCAGCCAGGCCGCGTCGGGGATCCGCGGCGGCGGCCCGGTCGCGGGAGTGTCGTACCCCTGACGGCGAAGCGCGGCCCCGGCCACCGCGCTGAACACCGCCTGCTGGGACGGCGACATGCTGCGCCGCCACTTGCCCACCGAGTTGGCGTTGATCCCCGCGTACAGCTCGCGAAACCAGCCCTCCTGGCCGTGAGCGAGCCGTGACGCCGCCGACTCCTCCACTGCCAGCATCGCGGGCTCGTAGGCGATGCCAGCGAAGGCACAGATCCGCGGCACGACCTGATCGGGCTCGCTGACCAGCTGCTCGTAGTGGACGGTCATCACGTCGTCCGCGTAGCGCTGCTGGGCACGCTCGCCGGCCTCGATCGCCGAGCGCCAGGCGTGCGCCGCGGCCCACACGTTGGCCGGCCCGAACGGCACGTTCAGGAGCGACAGAGCGACATCGCGGCCGTCCCGCACCAGGATCAGGATACGGGCCTCGGGGAAGACCCGCTTGACCTCGTCCAGGTGTTCCACGTAGAACGGCGTCTTGTCCCCCCAGGCCGGCTTGCCGTGCAGCGCGGCATACGCCCGGAAGGGTGCCTCGAGCGCGGCTCGGTAGGCATCGTCGCCGGCCAGACCCCGGCGGGCGGGCGGGCGGCCGGGCAGGCCCCACTCGCGCACCTTGGGGTGCCGCCACACGTCCGCCGCCAGGCGGTCGAACGAGGCATCGGTGTCGAGATCTCCGTAGCGCCCGCGCTGGTTGGCGAAATCGACCACGATCATCGACTCGGTCGGAATCGCGATGTCCGGGCTGCGGTCGAGGATCAGCCGCAGCATCGTGGTGCCGGAGCGGTCACAGGCGACCAGGAACAGGGGCGGGGCGCTCATCGCTGAAGCATCTCGCGATACACCGCCTCGGTGGCCTCTGCGATGGCCGGCCAGGCGAACGGCCCTGCGGCCGCGCGTGCGCTGGCCTCGCGGAGCCGGTCGCGGTGGGCCGGATCGGCCAGCACCGAGGCCACGGCGCCGGCCAGGGCGGCCACGTCCCCCGCCGGCACGAGCTCGCCCACCTGGTAGCGGTCGTGCAGCTCCCGGAAACCGCCCACGTCGCTGAGCACAAGGCCCGCGCCGAGCGCCAGCGCGGCGAACACCACGCCCGAGCTGTCGATCGACCGGTACGGCAGCGCCACCACGTCGGCCCGCCTGACCAGCGCGGCCAGCTCCGCGTCGTCGAGATACCGGGCCAGCAGCTCGACCCCCGGCTGGCCGGTGTCCAACCGGGACACGTCGAGCATCGGACGGCCGGCGATCACCAGCCTCGCATCGGGCACCCGGGCGCGCACCAGCGGCCACGCGGCGAGCAGCAGGTCAGTGCCCTTGTAGGGCCGGATCAGGCCGGGCTGCACGACCATCGGCCCGGAGCCGTCAACCGGCGGATCCACGCGCGGAGCGTCGCGCAGAAACGACAGCTCGCCGTGAGGGATCACGCGCACTCGCAGCGGATCCACGCCGCACTGCTCCACCAGTGCCCGGCGGCCCCACTCGGTGTGCACGATCACGCGCCGGAACACCCGTGACGTCGCGGCCACCGACCGCCGGCGGGCGGCCCCGCCGACGTTGGGCAGGGGGTCGTGAGCCGTGAACACGACCGGTACCCTGCCGTCGACCCACCGGTAGAACGGGCGCTCGGGCGGGCGCAGCACCGACCACTGGACGTGCGCGACGTCGTGGCGGCGGCTGAGCAGGCGGTTGCGCAACCGGCGCAGGCCGTCCAGGTGCTCGGCCGCCTTGGCGGCCTGGCGCACCCGCGGGGGGCCGCCCATGTGGTTCGTGTGCCGGTAGAAGATCGGCTCGACAGCGTACCCGTCGGGCGCCGGGCCCTCGCCGTGCGCGGCGGCCGCCGTGTACAGCGTGACCCGGTGGCCGCGGGCGGCCAGCGAGCGGGCCAGCTCGTGGTCATAGGGCCGGGAGTACCCGGAGGGATCAATCAACGCCAAATCGAGCGGTCGGTTGGCGGTCGTCACGGCCACGGGCGGTGGCTACACTACCCGCCCATGTCACCGCCGCCCTCCGTTTCCTCCCGCACAGCGGAGGTGCCGATCTCCCTGTACGCAGGCCGCGTCCTGCGCCGTTGGTACATCGTCGTGTTGTCGGTCGTGGTCGCAGTCGGCCTGGTCTACCTGCACCAGGTGGGGACGACCAAGGGACAGTACTCGGCGTCGGCCACCGTGTACATGGGCCAGCCGGTCACACCAAGCGGCAGCGGGATCTTCAACAATCCGCCGTTCGTGACCGCCTCGGCCGTGTCCAAGGTGGTCAACTCGCAGGCCTCGCTGAACGCCGCCGGGCGCGCCGCCGGCGTCGATCCGTCCAAGATCAAGGGCAAGGTGACCGCGCACCTGCTGTCCACGGCCGCGTCGACAACAACGGGGGTCAAGACCAGCTCGGGCGCCGTGTACTACGAGATCGACGCCGAGGGGCCGTGGGGCACCCGCCAGGCAGCCGCGATCGCGAACACCATCGCCGCCGCGGTGGCCGCCTCGGCCAACACCTACGTGAACACCAAGGTCGCGCAGTTCACCAGGCAGATCGCGACCGAGGAAGCGGCCATCAAGTCGTTCCAGCAGGCCAACGAGGCCGCGCGGGTGGAGATCCGCAAGCTCACCTCCCGCGCCGCCGCCGACCCCACCTCCGCCGTGCTGCTGACCGAGCTGCTGTCGCTTGTCTCGAGCAACACCACGGCCATGGGGAACAACCAGACCCAGCTCTCCATCAACACGATCAACCGGGCCAGCGCGGTGAACATGGAAGCCGCCAAGGTGACGACCATCGCGTCCGGCCAGAAGGTGACAGCCACCAACCGCCACAGCTCGCTGGCCGTAGCCGCGTTCGTCGGGCTCCTGATCGGCATCGGGCTCGCCCTCGCATGGGAGTTCGTGCGCGCGCGGCCCAAGGTCGTGGCCTGATGTCCACCCGCTCCTGCCCCGACTGGCCGGAGCTGATGGAACGGGCGCCAGACCTTCTGTTCAAGCACTACACGGCCGACGAGCTGCAGCTTCCCGCCGAGGTGGTGCTGGCGCTGGGGCCCGTGCGGCTGTCGGAGATCGAGGTGTGCGCAGACACGACCCGCAACGTGTTCAACCCGGGGCACACGGATCCGGCGCTCGCAGCAGCCCTGGCCGCGAGTTACTGGACCAGCCTGGACGATCGGCTGACCCCGCCCGGCTCCCCCTAACCGGGGACGCAGACGGTCGCTCCGAGGGATGGGCTGGAGGGCGGCGGGGATCGATATCCATCGTGTCGTCCCATTCGACCACGCATCACCGGAGGGGGAACCAACATCCATGGAACGCCGTGATCCGCGGGGGCTGCGCGATGCCGAAGGCGAGCGCTGCCCGACGCCCGATGAGATCGAGATCCAGCGCCTGGTGGCCTGGTACTTCCAGTCGTCGCCCGGCTCGGCATTCGACCGCCGTCGGGAGACCGGCGACCGCCCGGAGGGCACCGGCATCGGGCGCTGATCGCCCGCGTGCTGGTCAGCGCGTCGCGGAGCCGAGCTCGGCCGACTGGCCGGGAAGCTCGGACGCGCACCACTCGACGAACCGCTCGGCCAGCCGGCTGGGCGGGCGGCCCGCCAGCCACACCCAGTAGAAGTCGCGGACCGGGTCGATCCCGTCCACGTCCGCCGTCTCGAGCGTCCCCAGCGCCAGCTCCTTGGCGATCGCCGTGACCGACAGGAAGGACACGCCGTGGCCGGCCTCCACGGCGGACTTGGCCGACTCCTGGAGACCCAGCTCCATGGCCACGTTGAACTCGCGCGGACGCATGCCCACCCGCCGCAGCTCCGACTCGATCACACGCCGCACGCCGGCCCCCTCCTGCTGCACCACCAGCGGCTCGGTGACGAGCTCGTCCAGCGACACGGCGCGGCCGGCGAAGCGGTGGCCCGCGGGTACCGCAAGCACCAGCCGGTCGCGCAGGAACGGGCGGAAGGCCAGCGAGCGGTGCGGCCGCCGGGCGCCCACCACGCCGATCTCCAGCTCGCGGTCGAGCACGTGGTCGACGATGGCGCCCGTCGACTCGACCCGCAGCGTCACCGACACTCGCGGGTTGGCCTGGCGAAACCGGCCCAGCAGCCCGGGCAGCACGTGCTCGCCCGGGCCTGTCGACGCGCCCACCACCAGGTGCCCGGCCAGCTCGTCGCCCGCCGCCGCCAGATCGTCCTGGAGCTCGTCGCGCACCGCCAGCATGCGCACCGCGTGCCTGTACACCAGCTCGCCCCGCTCGGTGGCCCGCGCGCGCCGGCCGGAGCGGTCGATCACCGGTTCGCCCAGCCCCCGCTCGAGGCTTGCGATCTGCTGGCTGACCGCCGGCTGGGAGATGCCCAGCGCATCGGCCGCTGCGGAGAACGAGCCGCGGTCGACGACCTCGACAAATGTCTGGAGCTGTCGCAGATCCATCAGGAACGTGGATCACTGTCGCACACCAGCGTGCGGTGATCCTTATGGATCTTACAGCCGGCCGGCGTGCAGCCCGATCGGCTCGATGCCCAGGTCGCGATAGCTGACGAGCGGCAGGTACGGGATGCCGCGGCGCTCGAACTCCGGCGCAGCCGACTCGCCGCGGTCGACCAGGGCGACTGCTGCCACCACGTCCGCCTCCAGCTGTTCGACCGCCTCCAGGGCGCGCAGGATCGAGCCGCCTGTGGTGACGACGTCCTCGGCCAGCACCACTCGCGTGCCCGGCTCGAGCTCGGCCCCCTCCACCAGCTTGCGGGTGCCGCGGCCCTTCGGCTCCTTGCGGACGACGAACCAGCGGCGGTCGGCCAGCATCGCGATCCCGTGGGCGAACTGGTCCGCCCCCATGGTCAGACCACCGACGGCGTCGAACTCGACGTCGCCCAGCGCGTCCAGCATGGCCCGGCAGGCAAGCTCCAGGTCCGCGCCGCGGGCGAGCGCCGCCTTCCCGTCGACGAAGTCCCTGCTCAGCTCACCGGAGGCCAGCGCGACCGGCTGATCGAACGAGCGCAGGCCGTGCTCGCGGATGATCGACACGAGCCGGGTGTGCCGGTTGGGATCCACGGCGCCAAGGATACCGGCCGGGTCAGCCAGCTAACCCTGCCACTGCCATGTCCAGCAGCCGATCGGGATCGCGACGGACGCGGGCCTCCGCGCCGGCCGGGCGGCGCTCGATCGCCAGGTCGTCGACCCGCTCCAGTGGCCGCAGCCG
>JBQCGJ010000089.1:0-6755 GCA_051955775.1 Gaiellales bacterium
CCTGACACGGCCACGCCGCCCACCCGCGCCTGCACGCGTGTGCCGGGCTCGGCGGCGTCCCTGTCGACCTTGGCCAGCCCGAGCGTGGCGCCCTCGAGGTGAGGCGAGATCACGGCCTGGGTGATGAAGCCGACGTCGCGCCCGTCGGCTTCCAGGACCGCTCCGCTGGCCTGCGCGCCGCCAGACTCCAGCACGACGCTGGCCAGCCGAAGCCGCGTCTCGTCCCGGTCGCGCAGGAGCGCATCCCTGGCCGGCAGGTCTGGTTTCGCCGTGTCCACCGACCACCCGAGGCCGCACTCGTAGGGCGACACGCCGGGGTCGTACTCGACCCCGCCGATGATGAAGCCGCCCTCGATCCGGAACAGGTCCAGCGCGTCCATCCCGATCACGCGCACTCCGGCCGGCGTGCCCGCGTCGAGCAGCGCGTCCCACAGCTCCAGGCAGCGCGAGCGCTCGACCCACATCTCGAACCCGAGCTCCGCCGTGTAGCCCAGGCGGGTCATGAACACCGGGATGCCGGCGATCGACACGTCCTCGCGGAACGTGTAGTACGGAAACGCCTCGCCCGACAGGTCGGCGTCGGTCATGCCCTGCAGGATGTTCCGGCTGTGCGGCCCCTGCAGGCACAGGTGCGGCAGCGCCTCGGTCATCTCCTCCACGCGGATCCCGGTTCCCTCGGCGCGGGCCGAGAACAGCCTGTGGTCGCGGTCGTTCGCGCCGCAGAACCGCACCGAGTCGGGCGAGCGGCTCATGCACGTGCAGTCGTCGATCATCGTGCCGTGCTCGTCCGTCAGCGCCCCGTACGCGATCCGGCCCTGCGGCACGCGGGACAGGTCCCGCGCCACGATCGAGTTCATGAACGCCTGCGCGCCCGGCCCGTCGATGTCGACCTTGCGCAGCATCGAGAAGTCCATCAACGCGGCGGCCTCGCGGCACGCCCGGTACTCCTCCTCTGTTGTGGTGACAACAGACGGCGCCAGGTACCCGCACAGATCCATCCAGCGGTCCGTCATGTCGCTCAGGCGCGGATGGAACGCGGTCTCGCGGCTTGCGGCGGTGACGCTCATTCGATCGTCCTTTCATGCTGCTCGGCGAGCTCGGCCCAGCCTCTGCGGGGGATGCCCGAGTCGCCGATGGTCTGCACCGCCACGTGATCCGCGCCGGCGTCGAAGTGCGCCTGAACGACCGCCGCGAGCTCCTCTGCCGATCCATGCGGCACCACGGCGTCGATCAGCCGGTCCGAACCGCCGTCGCGAACATCGGCCTCGGTGAACCCGTGGCGGAGCAGGTTGGTCGCGTAGTTGGTGAGCCGGAGGTAGGTCGCGGCGTACTCGCGCGCGAGACTCCGTCCTCGGTCAGGGTCGGGCTCGAGCACCATCGCAACCTCGGTCGCGAGCAGCGGCCCGGAGCCCAGGCGGCGGCGCGCATCGGCCGTGTGCTCGACGGGCACGAAATACGGCAGCGCTCCCAGGCTGCGCTCGGCGCTCAGATCGAGCATCTTCGGCCCCAGCGCAGCCAGACAGCGTCGCTCGGGTGGGATCGGCGTCGACGCGGCGTCCACGCCGTCGAGGAACTCCCGCGTGACCGTCAGCGGCTTGCGGTACTGCCTCGTCGCCTCGGGGTGGCCGATGCCGATGCCGACGATCACCCGGCCGGGGAAGTCGTCCTCCAGCGCCGCGTACTCAGCCGCCAGCTGCGCCGGCTCGTAGGCCCAGATATTGACGATCGACGTGCCCACGGCCAGCGTCTCGGTGGCCTCGAGCAACGGCCGCACCGACGACAACCGCGGCGATGCGCCGAGCCAGAACGTGCCGTACCCGAGCTGCTCGGCCAGCCGCGCCGCCGCTCCCGCGTTCTCCTCCCCGATGCGCCGGTACGAGGTCCACACACCGAGCGTTCCCAGCTCCATGCGCGGAGCCTACGCGAAGAAGCCGGCGGTGCCGGCGAAGCGAGGGCTACACCTCGGCTGGGACCGCATCCGGCTCGACCGGTTCGGGGCGGCGGTCGGGTGCCGGCTGAGGCGTCTTCTGCGGGAGAGTCAGGGGCTCGATGATGATTGGCGGTTGTTCCTTCCCGATGTCCATCAGTGACTCCTTCCGGCTCGGCGCGCGGTGAGTAGCGAAGCCGCGGCTATGGCAAGCGTGCAGACAACGAAGATGCTCAGGCACACCGACCCGCGATAGAGGTGCAGCCAGTAGCCGCCATCGGCGTTCATGCTCGTCACCGCGGCGAAGGAGGCCACCCACGGCAGCACCCCGTGGCGGGCCACGAAGTCCTCGGGGCTGGGGGCCCGTGCCGGCGGCTGCCCTTGCTGCGCGGGAGGCGCAACCAGCGGCAGGTCATACGTGGCGGCCAGTTCCGGCAGCAGTTTCCGATGATTCGCGCGCCCCCACAGATACAGGGCCTCGATCTGCACGTGCTCGGCGCGCCAGCCGCGCTCGGCGGGTATCACCTTGCCGTAGCACAGCACCCGCCCCAGCACCTCTGCGCCGTTGTGACGCGCGTACCGCTCGGCGTCCTCGAAGGTGTTCTTGGAGTAGAAGCCGCAGCGGTGCAACCCCGCCACCCGCTCGTGCGGGACTCGCCCCTCTGGACGCGCGCACACCGCTCGATACGCGGGCGCGACCCCCGGCTCCGGCGGCCAGAACACGTGGGGCGTGTGGACGGAGTGGAGCCTCGGCTCGCCGGTCGCGGCCAGCTCGATCCGAAACGCCCGGTAGCCGACCACCGGCTCGATTGCGTCCGGCACGACATCCATCACCTATCCATCTACCACCCAGCGGCCGGCCGAAACCGAGCCGAGCCGGCTGCGCCGGCATCCGGGACCAAAGCTTCACCGGCCGAGCCTGCGAGGCGTTCGAGGCTCGGCCGGTGATGTGTGTGGTGACCTAGGAGTGAAGGACGGCGCCGGTGCCGTTGGTCAGCGTGATCGACGTCATCGACTTGCCGCTGACGTCGTAGTACGTTCCGCCGAGCGACACGGTCTGGCTCCCACCGCTCAGGTTGACCAGCGCGATGCCGTTCGTGAACTGGCGCTGGTAGACCTTCCCGACGAGATAGCCGGACACGTTGGTGGCCGTCTTCAGCGGCGTGCCGATCTGCATCGAGTACAGCGCCGACGGGAGCTGGTAGGGCTCCTGCGTGGCGGTCGAGAAGTTCAGGAACGCGTGGCCGTTATTGCCCATCAGGTAGGAGGCGGTGACGTACTGTCGCCACTGCTCCAGGTTGGTCGTGGGGCTGTTGGGGAAGTTGACGAAGATGCCCTTCCCCGACTGCTGGGCGTCGATCATCATGTTGACGTTCTTCTGCCACTTGGTCAGGTTCGTCCAGTAGGGCTGGTTGGCATCGAGGAAGTGCTCGGACTCGTGCGCGTCGGCAGCAAAGGTGTTGATCGGCCGGTTCGACTTCCAGTACCGCGAGCCGCCCTCGTAGGAGTTGCCGATCACGGCCTTGCCGGTGTACTGCTCGGTCGTCTGCAGGATCTGGCCCATCTCCGACGTCCACTCAGCGTTCGTGTACAGCGCCTTGGTGGCGGGATCCACCGGCAGCGTGCTCGCGAAGCCCGAGTTGAGCGCGGAGGAGGTCTGGTCGAGGAACATGCCGGATGCCAGCGGCGCCTGGGCGAGCTTCGCAGCGGCCGTCTTCTTGACGTAGTCCATCCACCCGTTGTAGGTGGTGCCGCCGATTGTGGCCGGCTGCGTGGACATCGGGTACATGGCGCAGTTCCCGTGTGTCTTGGACGTCACCTTCGCACCGTTGGCGCCGTACAGGTACCAGCTTGCCGGGAACGTCGAGCAGTCCGCGGACTGCACCAGCTCCGCGTTGAAGTAGACAAACAGCTTCACGTTCGGGTTGGCCTGACGCATGGCCGCGCCGTACTGGCTGATGGTGTTCTGCAGACCGACGACGACGTCGGCCATCTTCGCAGCCGACACGGCGTCAGCCTGCGTCGGGTTGGCCACGCCCTGCAACCCGACCTCCATGTGGATCCCGCTGTCGGTGGCGGGAAACGCGGAGATGTCGGCGCTGGCGGGAGTGGCCACCGCGAACACGCCCCCGAGCAGGGCGAGCGGTGCGGCGACACCGAGGCCCGCTCGGGCGATGCGACGTGCGGACAGAGCGGAATGCGTCCTACCGGCAAACGCCGAGACGCGAGAGCGAAACGTATTCACAGATCGACCCCTTGAGTCTGTGGAGGATGTTGAGACCGGCGCTGTGCCGGTCACGTCCTGAGGTCGGTCAAGCGCGGCCGCAAATCGCTACTCGAATCGGCGTGTCCCGAGCCCCCGGGGTGAGGTATCCGCAGGTGCCCACAACGGGGTAGGCGGGGGTACGCGTCCGGCGGGACGGGTACGCACCGCCCTTGCACAAAACCGTCCGGTGTGTGACGCTCGACCGATGCGAGACGTGCTGCAGGCCGAGCAGGACAGCCACAGGCCGCGCCGGGCGCCGGAGGTGCCGAACAGGCCGCCACCCGCGATCCTGGCCGGCGCCGGAAACCGGGCCGTGTCCCGGTTGGCGCAGAGCTCGCCGGCGCAGCTCGCGCGCTTCGTCGACATCGAGTCGGCCTGGCACACAGCCACGACCGTGGCCAGCGAGTTCGTGCACGGGATCGCCGGCCAGGAGCTCGAGGGCTCGGTCGGCTTCGGCGGCAGGAACCACCCCCGCGACGTTCTGATCGTGGAGCGGCTGCTGTCCCAGGCGGGCATCAACGAGTCCAACGTCGGCGCCGCGATCATGCGCTACCAGAAGGATGTGCTGGGCTGGGACCGGCCCGACGGCCGCGTCGATCCCGGCGGCCGGACGTTCAGGGCGCTCACCGCCGGCCATGCCGGCGCGGCGCATGGGACCGGCGGCGGCGCGCACGGCACCGCCGCCCCGGGCACGCCGCCGGCGGCCCCGGCGGCGGCGCCGGCCCCGGCGAAGCCCGCGACTCCCGCAGCAGCCGCACCCCCGGCGCCGTTCGGCGAGGCCAGCGGTGTCGAGGCGTGGCCGTCCATCCTGCCGACCGCGAAGCGCGGCAAGAAGGAGCACATCACGCTCAAGAAGGGCGACGAACAGGTCAACGTCCCGGAGATCGCGGTGCCCGAGCTGACCGACGCCCAGAAGACGGTCTTCCAGGAGATCAAGGCCAACCGCGCCGCGCTGCCGACGTATGCGATGGCCAAGGCCACCTACCACGGGTGGAAGGGCTACGCGCGGGGCGAGAGCGGCGCCGGCGAGAAGCTGACGCCAACCGAGCTACAGGGCGAGTCCAGCGACCCGGCGACAAAGGCCAAGAAGGCGGCCTACAAGGAGCTCGGCCACGAGGGCACGGTCGACAGCATCAACACCTACGACGACCAGATCGTCACCTGGGGCAAGGGCTGGAGCGCGAAGAGCGGCTCGATGAACGAGGTGCTCGAGCTGATGTTCCAATCCGACCCGGAGGCCAAGCACGTGCTGCTCCGCGCCGGGATCGACATGGACGCCAGGACGTGGCGGGTCGTGAACGAGGAGACCGGCATGATCGAGACCGGGAACGACGCGCTGCGCCTGATGCAGTTCGACACCAGGCTGCTGAGCGTGTTCGTGACGCTCGGCCGCGACCCCAAGCACCAGCAGCACGCACTCGACGCGCAGTGGACAGCGATGCAGAAGGGCGCCGCGCACGTCCCGGAGTACGCCTATGGATGGCAGGAGAGCTCGATCGCGCTGGCCGCGCACCTGGCGCACTGGTCACCCGCGTTCGGCTGGGGGTATCACCCGCAGGCCTTCGCCGACACGAAGGGCGACCTGGTGGAGATCGTGAAGGCCTGGGCCCGGTTGGCAAAGCACAACTCGAAGTACACGACCATCCTCAAGAACGCCGCCTTCATCGGGCCCTATGACTTCATGCAGCAGGGCCACCGGCTGCTCGGCTTCGCCGACGGCGCGGGCGGCAGGGCGGTGCAGGCGTCAGCGCACATCGTGTCAGGCACGCCGGAGGAGCTCGGGGCCGACGCCCAGTACGCGGGCCACTTCCTGATCCCGGTCTACAACAAGAAGCACCAGTACTACGACATCCCGCTTTAGCGGCCGCGATGCTGATCAATCACGTGTCCATGCTGGTGGCCGACGGACCGCTCGCGTCGACCTCCGGATCCTGCTCGGCAGCCGCTGACTCCGCCGCATCCTCGCGGTCCTCGCCGATCACCGAGCTCGAGATGGACGCATCGGCGAGCAGCCGGTCCAGCGCCTCCCCGACGTCCGACTGAACCCGCCGGTCGACCGTCACCTCGATCGCGACCTGATCGTCCGCGCCGACGCGGATCGTCGGCCTGGCGTGCTCGGCCACATGCCCGATCGTGACGCGCACCAGATCGGCGAACGCATCCTCCTCGCCGGAGGCCCCGACGGCTGTCCCGGTGATGGTCATGACGACCCTGGGCATCGAGTGACTGATACCCGCGAGACGCCGGCAGCATGCACCCGCCGGCGACGGTCGTCTGCCACGGCATGTGCTGATCCACAGTCCAGCACGACGGGGCAGCCCGGTTGGGATAATCGCGCGATGTCCGAGTAATCCGCTTCACGCGGGCAGACACCCTGCACGCCGCGGTGGGGGTCGCCCCAGCCATTCCGGTGATCGCGCTCGGCCACCTGGCGCCGGGCGTGGCGTTTGCCATCGGCCTGCTGCCGACATCGCTGATGGGCATCGCCCCGCGCCGCAGGCTGCGTGTCCTGTACGGGATCATCGGCTGCCTGTTCGGGGTCGGCATCGTGATCGGCGCGAC
>JBQCGJ010000090.1:0-11041 GCA_051955775.1 Gaiellales bacterium
TGGCCCGGCTGCGCGACCGTCTGCATACGACGACCATCTACGTGACGCATGACCAGGTCGAGGCGATGACGCTGGGCGACCGGGTGGCGGTCATGCGCGACGGGGTGGTGCAGCAGTTGGACACGCCCCAGACGCTGTACCGGGATCCCGCGAACCTGTTCGTGGCGGCATTCATCGGGTCGCCGTCGATGAACCTGTTCGAGGCCAAGGTCGAGGGAGGCGAGGTGTGCTTCGGCGAGCACCGGCTGCCGATCTCGCCGAGACACGATCTGCGCGCGTACAACGGCCGCACGCTGGTGCTGGGGATCCGCCCGTCCGACTTCCAGGATGCAAGCCTGTGGCGCGACGAGTCACGGGCGACGATGCAGGTGCGCGTCGACCTCGCCGAGGAGCTCGGCGCCGAGGTCAACCTGATCTTCAGCGTGAATGCCACCCCCGCCACCACCGGAGCCGCAAGCGCGGTCAGCGACGATCCCGTGCACGAGGTCGCGGTGCCGCTGGTGGCATCGGACGACGTGACCGTGTGCACGGCGTGCGTCGACCCCCGGACGACTGCCCGGCCGGGTCAGACCGCGCAGCTGTCAGTCGACCCGTCGCGGTTCCACTACTTCGATCTCGAATCGGGTGCGGCGGTGGGCGTCGGCGGCGCGGTGGCGGCGGCGAGTTAGCCGCCGGACAGGCTGCGCGCCACGTCGATGAAGAAGACGGCGGCCAGGATCACGGCCAGCCACAGCAGCACGCCCACGATGCCCAGGATCACCCCGGCCACGGCCACGCCGGCGCCCGTCAGCGTGCGATCACGAGCGATCTCGCGGCGGGCGCTGGTGCCCACGATGACCGCCGCCGCGGACGGGATCAGCGGCACGACACTGAACACGGTGGATAGGGCGAGCGCGATCACCGCCTTGACGCTGACATGCCGCCCTCTGATCACCGGAGCGTCCTGCACGACCCCAAGATAGCAGCAGACGCGCCGGCCGGATGGCCCTCAGGCGGCGCCGAGAACCGGATCGAACCGGTACCCCACGCCGTAGTGCGTATGGATGTACACATACCCGGTCGAGCGCCGGTCGAGCTTCTCTCGCAGCTTGCGCACGCACACGTCGACCGAGCGGTCACGCGGCCGGTACGGCACGCCCCACACCCTCTGCTGGAGCTGATCGCGGGTCAGTGCACGGCCCCGCTCCGAGGCCAGGGCGTACAGCAGCCGAAACTCCAGTGCCGTCAGCCCCGCGTCGTGGCCGTTGAGCAGTGCGCAGTGCAGATCGGGATCGATCAGCAACCCCGGCGCCTCGATCGGTTCACGGCGCTCGTCGGCGGTCGCCACCAGCCGCGAGCGGCGCAGCACCGCCTGCACGCGCGCCACCAGCTCGGCCATCCCGAACGGCTTGGCCAGGTAGTCGTCGGCGCCCAGCCGCAGCGCGTGCACCTTGTCCTGCTCCGAGCCCCGCGCGGACACCACGATCACCGGCACCTGAAGGCCCTCCGCCCGCGCATCCTCGGTGATCCGCCAGCCGTCGATGCCGGGCAGCATCAGGTCGATCACGGCCACGTCCGGGCGCTCGAAGCGCAGCTTGCGCATTGCCCGGTCTCCGCGCTCCGCCACCTCGACGTCGAACCCCGCGTGCCGTAGATGAGTGGCCATCGCGGAGGCGATCACGGGATCGTCCTCCGCGATCAGTACGCGCGACACGCAGCCTCCGAGGGGCCGATTTCCGGTGCTTTGCCGGTGGTCACGAACCCCGCCTGGGCGGCGATCCGCATCGCGTGCCGCGAGATCCGCCGCAGGCAGCGCGCCGTCAACATGGCCCGCAGCGCCCACTCCTGACCGCCTGGGTGGTTGGCGGCCCGCGCCATCACCGCCGCGGCGGCGTCGCGCATCGCCTCGTCCACCAGCATGTCGGAGGCGACCAACACGCCGGCCCGGCTGGTGCTGCGCGACGCATAGGCGTCGAGCGCCCCGTGGGCACATGCCTCGGCCGCCAGAGCCAGCTCATCCAGATCGACCACCGCCGGCGCGGCGACGGTCCCGGCGGGCCGGGCGAGGCGTGCGATCGCCAGCGCCAGCTCGGCCATCCCCTCCAGCTCGTCGTTGACGCGCCGGGCCGCCACCGCGCGGCGGACCTCAGCCGACACCTCCCACCGCTCCGACAGGAGCCGCGACGCGGCGGCCCCGATGCGGTCGTGGGCCGCGCACACCTCTCGCTCCAGTCCGATCACGACCTGCGCCGAGGCCGCGTCCGCGTTGCGGAAGGCTTCGACCGCCCCCCTGACAAGCCGCAGGACGAATCTTCCCTGTTCGTCCACTTCCCGCTCGAGCAGCTCGAGCTCCAGATTTGTCGCAGTTTTCATGTCTCAATTGTGGTTCTGAACGGCCGGAACGTGGGTCGCAGCGTGGTGATGGGATCGTGAAGAAGTGGTAACTCCCGGTCTCCGTACGCTGGCCGTTGGCCGCCCGCAGCCCGGTAGACTGCCGCTCCGTGGCCCAGCCGACGATCCGCGACATCAACGCCCTGTGGGGGCCCGCGACCCCGCAATTCGCCTACCAGATCGCCGACCGGCTGGCCGCGATGATCGCCGAGCTGCCGCACGGGGATCCGGTGCGCACGTATGGCGAGCAGCGGCTGCAGGAGCTCGACCGGCTGGGACACGACACGTCCAAGCCGGAGCCCGCCGACCACTGAGGCTGCTCTGCGGGGGTGCCGCGCCTCGGGCTGAGGGGCCTGGCCCCGGCTCTCTGGGGCCTGGCCCCGGTTGGTACGGTGTCCCCATAAGCGGTGTCAGGCACCGTCACAAACACCGTGACGGATGCCAGACACAAATCTGCCCTCAGGCTTAGCCGCGGGACACGCCGGGCACCATCGCCCGCAGCACATCGCGGGCGACGTAGCCGGCGATGCTGGGGTTCTCTCGCAGGCGGCGCACCGAGTAGCCGTACCAGGCCTGCCCGTACGGCACGTACACGCGCATGTGGTGGCCCTGGGCGACAAGCTGGTCGCGCAGCTGTTCGGTCACCCCCAGCAGCATCTGGAACTCGTAGGCGTCCGGCCCCAGCCGGTGGCGGTCGATCACCCGCAGCGCCTCGTCCACCAGCCAGCGGTCATGCGTCGCCACCGCCACGTGTGACCCGCTCGAGACCAGGTGTTCGAGCAGCTCCAGGAAGTTCCGGCTGATGATCCCGGGGTCGGTGTACGCGACCTCCTTGGGCTCCACGTAGATGCCCTTGACCAGACGCACCCGGGGCTGCAGGTCGGCCAGGTTGCGAAGGTCCGACAGCGATCGCCGCATGTAGGCCTGGATCACGATCCCCACTCGCTCGATCCCCTCCTCGCGGAGCGCGCGGTACACGCGCAGCGTGTCGTCGGTGAGCCCCGAGTGCTCCATGTCGATGCGCATGAACGAGCCCACCCGCTCAGCCTCGCGGGCCAGCCGCAGGGCATTGGCCCTGGTCATCTCGGTATCCAGCTCGAGGCCGATCGCCGACAGCTTCACGGAGATGTGCGCGTCCAGGTTGTGCTCCGCGATGGCGCCCAGGAACCGCTCGTACTCGGCGACGGTGGCGTCGGCCTCCTCCGCGGTCTTGATGAACTCGCCCAGCACGTCGACGGTGGCGGACATCTCGCGGCGGTTCAGCTCGCGCACGGTGGCCACGGCGTCGCCCAGCCGCTCGCCGGCCATGTAGCGGGAGGCGAAGTGGCGCACGACGGGCCGCGGCACGACCGGCAGCGAGGTGGCCAGCGCGCGGTCGATCAGGTTGGTGGCGCCCATCGGCAGGATCTTAGGTGGCCACCCGATAGCGGGCCTCGACGTCGTCGGCCAGCGCTTCGATGGCCTCGGTGGCCGCCGTCATGGCCTGGGCGAACCCCGCCGGATCGCCGGCGGCCGAGGCCTCGGCCAGCGCCGACCAGGCGGCTTCGGCAAGTGCTCCCGGAGGCTGTCCGCCGTCCTGCGGCCGAGCCAGCCGCTCCGCGTGCTCGGCGTAGCTGTCGAGCGCCGCTCCCAGCGCAGCCGCGACGGCCCCAACCTCGTCCAGGTAGGCGGGCGTGGCCAGCCGCACGCCGTCCGCCACAGACGCCACCTCCCGGGCCGCGCCGGCGACGTCACGCGCTGCCTGGGACGCTCCCGCGTCCTCCTTGGCGAGCCGGCCGGCCAGCTCATCGAAGCGTCCCGCGATGACGTCCGCAGACACCGCCGCCGACACCTCCTCGGCTCGCTCGGAGAGCGCGATCACGCTGACCGCGTCCCGCACCAGCCGCAGGTCCGCCACCGGCACGCCATCCTCATCCAGCAGCATGTACTCGAGATCGTGGCCCGACTCGAACGCGGCCAGATACACGCGCAGCCCCGGCGTGGGCTCGGCCGGCATCACCGCCGCCACCCGCTCGCCCGCACGGGCGTGCGACTCGGCGGCGGCCTCGGCGCGCTCGAGGTCGCGCTCCAGGCTCACGCCGGCGCGCCCTCCGCGGGCGGCACCGCCAGCCGCATCTCCAGCACGATGAGGATGATCGCGGCGGCCGCCGCCCACGCCAGCACGGTCACCAGCAGCGCCGCCGAGACGAGTGCGCCGGCGATGCCCAGAACGATGATCCGCAGCTCCTGGCGGGTGACCGTTTCGACGTCGTCCGGCCGGCACCGCACGTGCGCCACCAGCCCGCCCAGATAGGCCACCGCGAGTGGCGCCAACTCGGGCTGCTGGACGGCGGCTGCGGTCGCGGCAGCCAGTGCCACGACGGCCCACCCGATGGCGTACAGGCGCCCGCCGCGCAGACCGAGCCGCACGATCGACGTGACCTTCGGAGGGTCAGAGCGGAGATCGGCATCCCGGTCGAGGTAGTGGTGCACCATCAGCATGGAGACCGCATACGCGGACACCGCGACCGCGGTCAGCCCGGCCACGAGATCAGGCGACGGGCCCTGGAGCAGGTACGCCCCGGTCACGCATACCACCAGGCAGGTGAAGGCAATCCCCTCCCCGATGAACGGCCGGTATGCCGCCCGGATCGGCGGCAGCGTGTAGGCGATGGCGCCGACCACGCCGATCAGCCCGAACGGGAGCACCGCCAGCCCACGCGACGCCACCAGCGCCAGACCGAGCACTGTGGTGGCGGTGAACGCGCCTGCGAACACCAGCCACAACCCGTGTGTGGACAGTAGGCCGTTCCGCACGACCTTGCTGCCGCCGGAGATGATCCGGGGCGACGGATCCCGATCGGTGCCCGAGCGCCAGTCTTCGATCTCGTTCACCGTGTGAGCGAGGAGGCCCTGGATGAGCACGCCCAGCAGCACCGCGCCGAGGTAGTACCACACATGCAGCGACCTGCCATCAGCAGCCAGCGCCGTGCCCAGGGTGAGCGCCGAATAGCTCCACAGGAGCACCGGAATCACCCGCACCTCGAGCCACAGCCCGCGCAGGGCGCGATTCATGCTCCGACGTTATCAGGCTGAGGGCTGGTTGATCGGAGGCGTCGCTGACGTCGCCGGTCCGTCCGAAGGCGTTAATACCATCTCGTCATGGCTGGAGCCGACCTCGTCGATCTGCAGCAGGACCAGGCGGCACAGGTGGAGGCATGGCGCCTCCACGTGCTTCTCAAGGCCGGTTACCCCCTGCGAGTGGCCGAGCGTCTGGCCAAGAGCGGGGCCGATCTGCACGCCGCCGTGGAGATGCTGGAGCGGGGATGCACCCCGCACACCGCCGCACGCATCCTGGTCTGAGCACCGCCCCGGTAGCATGGTGAGGATGAGCGCGAAGCCCGTCCCCATCCGCTACGGCGACCGCAAGGTGTTCACGGTGGCCGGCTTCAACCAGGGAATCTCCTGGTACCTGCGCCGGCTGCCCGCCGTGTGGGTCGAGGGCGAGTTGGCGGAGCTGCGGCAGAGCGAGTCGTGGGGGCAGGTGTACCTGACGCTGAAGGACCCCGAGCAGGGGGCGACGGTGGCGGCGACCATGACCAGGCAGCGGTTCTCCCGGCTGGAGCCGCCCCCGCAGGTCGGCGAGCGGGTACACGTGCTGGGGCGCGCAGAGGTGTGGAACCGAAGCGGCGAGCTGCGGCTGGCGGTGCTGGAACTGGAGCGGTTCGGCCTCGGGTTGCTGCTACGCCAGATCGAGGAGTTGCGCACCCGGCTGGCGGCGGAGGGTCTGTTCGAGGCGGACCGCAAGCGGCCCCTGCCGATGTTGCCGCGGCTGATCGGGCTGGTGTGCGGCACTGATGCCGCCGCCAAACGCGATGTCGTGGAGACCGCCATCACGCGGTATCCACCGGCGCGGTTCCGGATCGTCGAGACGGTCGTGCAGGGCATCGGCGCGCCGCAGCGCATCGCTGCAGCGGTGCGTGCGCTGGATGCCGAGCCCGAAGTCGATGTGATCGTGGTGGCGCGCGGCGGAGGCAGCGTCGAGGACCTGCTGCCGTTCTCGGACGAGCTGGTGTGCCGGGCGGTGGCCGAGGCGCACACGCCGGTGGTGTCGGCCATCGGCCACGAGCAGGACACGCCGCTGGTCGACCTGGCCGCTGACGTGCGTGCCGGTACGCCCAGCCTGGCGGCGCGGCTGATCGTGCCCGACTACGCAGCCCAGGCGGCAGCGCTCGATGCGCTGATGGGCCGCGCCACGCGAGCGCTGGAGGGCGGCGCGGGCAGGGCGCGGCGGATGCTCGAGCTGCTGGCGGCGCGGCCGGCGCTGGCCGATCCCATGGCCTGGATCGCTGCGCGCAGAGGATCGCTGGAGGCGAGCCGGGCCTCGCTCGCGCGTCTCGCTCCGGGCCGGGTGGAGCGCGAGGGGGCTCGCGTGCAGGCCGCCGGCGAGCGCCTCACCGCGTCGGTCGAGCGGCGCCTGGAGCGTGAGACGACGGCCATCCGTCACGCCCACGATCGCCTGCGGCTGCTGGGCCCGGCGGCCACGCTCGAGCGCGGCTACGCGATCGTGCAGGCCGGCGACGGGGCTGTCGTGCGAGACGCAGCAGCCGTGCATCCGCGCGACCGCGTCGGCGTGCGACTCGGACGGGGTTCGCTGCGGGCGACGGTGGACGAGGTGCGGCCGTGAGTGACCAGCCGGCCCCCAACGGCGGCGACGGGCCGACCTTCGAACAGGCCCGTGACGAGCTCGAGCAGATCGTGCACCGGCTCGAGGACGGCAGCACCTCGCTGGACGAGGCGCTGGCCCTGTGGGAGCGCGGCGAGGCGCTGCACGCGCTGTGCAGAGCCAAGCTGGATCAGGCGGAGACGCGGGTCGCGGAGCTGCTCGAGCGCATGGGCCGAACGCCGCCGGCGGGTGGCCCCACCGCCGGGTAGTTCACTCCAACCCACCCCCGGCTCACCAAGGTGCTGGCGCGAGGATTGGGGGGCGCGCGCCGCAGGGGTAAGCCGGGGGCTGTCTGCGGGTGGGTTGCGCTGACAACGTTACCCACCCGATCGGACGGCAGGCAGGATGTGCGGGGGGCACCCCGAATGGGTCACGAACCCGACAAGGAGGGTTGCCATGCGCGTCCGTGCGCTACTTCTGGCCGCATGCTTCCTGTTCGTGGCCGTGGGTCCGGCCGAGGGAGGTACTCGGTACATCGTTCGCTGGGGCGACACGCTGACAGCGATCGCACACAACCATCACGTTGGCCTGAAGCAACTTGCTCATCGAAATCATCTCTCCGTGTACGGCATTCTGCGTGCCGGCGCGGTGCTCGTCATTCCTGGACACAGCTCCGGCGGGCCTCGAACCGCCGTCTACATCGTGCGCCCGGGCGACACCCTGACCGGGATCGCGCACCGTTTCGGGACCTCGCTGCGGATACTGGCCCGGCGCAACCATCGCCCGCCGTACGCCGTGCTGGTGATCGGGACGCGGCTCATCGTGCCCACCGGGGGCCATGTCGCGTACCACCCCCAGCACCACCGCCGGAGCGGGCGGAGGCATTGGCGCGGCACCTATCGCGTCGTCCCGGGTGACACGCTGTCCGGTCTGGCGGCGCGGTTCCGCACGTCCATCGGGCATCTCGCCCTTGCGAATGGGATGCGCGTCTCGGGACTGCTCCTGAGCGGTCGCGTGATCCGCGTTCCGCTGCACGGCAGTTGGCGGCACCCGCATCCGGCGCCGGTATCGGCCGCCGGCGTCGGGGGCCTGCTCGACCACTGGGCGGCGCACTACGGCGTCTCCAGCAGCCTGGTGCGTGCAGTGGCCTGGCAGGAGTCAGGATTCCACCCCGGTGCGGTCTCCAGTGCGGGCGCGCGAGGCGTGATGCAGGTCATGCCGGCGACATGGGCATTCACCGAACAGGTGCTGATCGGCGAGTCGATCCCGCACACGGCGAGCGGCAACATCCGCGTCGGCGTGGCCTACCTGCACAGCCTGCTGGACACCTTCGGCTGGAACACCCGGCTGGCGGTCGCCGCGTATTACCAGGGTGTGGGGTCCGTTCGCAGGGAGGGGCTCCAGTGGAGCACCAGGCAGTACGTCGACAACGTGCTCGCGCTCAGCCGGCGGATGTGACGTGATTTAAGCGGTGTCAACCCTCCACGCGCAGCACGCGCTCGATGCCGGAGTCGCCGATGTCGACCAGATAGCCGCGCAGGATGCCGTGGTTGGCCTCGCTGCCGGGGTTCAGGCATACGGTCTGGCCGATCCGCCGTTCGCCGCCCGACTCGTGGATGTGACCGTGCACTCCCAAGAGCGGCTGGTATTTCTCGATCACCTGGCGCACCGCGGTCGACCCCACCGGCCCCCGCAGGACGTCCCCAGCCGACACGGTCGGGCGCAGGTTCTCGTCCAGGATGGGTGCCGTGTCGAGGCCCGAGTCGTACGGCGGCACATGGATCATGAACACGGATCGCCGCGGGTCGCGCACCTGACCGGCCAGCGCGTCGAGGCGTGAGAAGAGCTCCTCCTCGGTCACCTCGCGGGGCGTGTTCCACGGCGTCAGGTTCGACCACCCGTACGCGATCAACTGCAGGCCGCCGGGCAAGTCCACGACGCGGCCGTCGGCGTTCACCGGCCGGTACCCGTCCCGGTTCAGGATCTCGTCGATGCCGAAGTCGTCGTCGTTCCCCGGGATCAGGTACACGGGCACCGGGGAGTCGGCCAGCCGCTCGGTGGCCAGCGCCATCCACTGCTCGACCCGCTCGTTCATCAGCCGATGCAGCAGGGCGTCCCGCTCCTCGGCGTCGCCGACCAGGCGCTCGGCCTCGTCCGGGGTGCTGACGAACGAGTAGTACCCAACGTCAGCGATGTCGCGCTCGAGCACCGCCAGTTCCTCGTCGTTCCGAGCCCTGCGGTGGACGCCGAACAGCTCAGCCTGGTAGCCGCCGTCCACCTGGGCGATGGGCACGATGGCCTTCCCGGTCAGATCGCCGGCGACCAGCGCGACGTCCGCCTTGTACACGTTCAGCTTGACGGCGTTGAGGTACTTCCGCCACGCCTTCTCGGCTGCGTGGAAGTCGCTCGCGATGTAGATACGGGTGGTGGCCATGGCCGGACCCTAGTCCGGCGGGATCTCCGTGAACAGCATCTTGGTGTCGACGCCGCTCGATCGGTTCTTGAGCTGCATCGCACCCCAGATCACCAGCCCGATGGCGATGAAGATCAACGTGCCGGTGATGCCGGAGTTGTTCAGGTAGTTCAGCCTGCTCTGACTCGAGCTGGTGAGGTTGTCCCAGATCGGCTTCACCGCGGCGAACCAGTAGATCCACAGCGGGAACACGAGCCACCCGATCCCCATCCACGGCAGCCACCTCTGGAACGGGGCGTTGCGCACGAGGTCGGGCCTGCGCCAGCGGATCAGAAGCGCGTTCACGCCCGGCATGATCCAGGTCAGGGCGGCCATGAAGATCGAGAACCACAGGGTGGCGACGAGATTGAGCTTGCCGTTCGGCGGCGCGATCGAGTGGGGCAGCAGGGCGTAGTTCTGAAGCAGCAGGAACAGCGCCGTCAGACCCAGGATGGCCAGGATCGCATTCAGCGGCGCGCGCATCCGCTCGTTCACCTGACCGAACCACTCGGGGAGCTGGCGGTCGAGGCTCCAGGCCAGGCCCATCCGGCTGATGAAGTTGATGTACACGGGGCACAGGAGCAGCGGGAACACACATCCGGCGAGACTGATGAACGCCCACAGCGGCCACAGCGAGTTGTTGGCGACCGCGGCCATCAGCGGCATCGAGTTCGGCTGGCCCAGCGGCAGCACCGAGGGGTCGATGAACCCCCAGTAGTTGGCACCCCAGGCGACGTTCGTGTTGAAGCCGAGGTGGTTGGAGATGGCGTCCACGTAGATCGAGTTCGCAAACACCCCGACCGCCAGGGCGCCCAGCAGCGCGATCGACACACCCCGCTTGACGTTCCCGCGCACCTCCCCCGAGATGTACGCCGAGTACTGGAACCCGATGAACTGCAGGAACACGATGCCGAGCATGAACGGGAACACCGTCCGGGAGAACACGTCACTCAGGAAGTTGTTCGACGTGCCGCCGAGGAAGTCGCTCCCCGAAGCCGTGACCTTCGCCGTCGTGACACCGTTGGCGTAGTGCGGGAGGTTGCGCTCGAAGTCCCCGCGGCTTGTGGCCAGCAGGCCGAAGATGAACATCAGCACGAAACTGGCCACGCCGATGATGGCCAGCGTCGTGACCACCGTGTGGAAGCGCCGGGTCGGCAGCAGCACGATGCCGGTGATCACCGCCAGCACGACCAGCGAGGCGATGAAGCCCGGGGTTCCGGTGATGGTGCCGCTGGAGTCGGTGAACCAGGTGTTGGCGTGGTTGAAGAAGTGGCCGCCGGCGCCGATGCCGATGATGCGGCCGGTGATCTGGATGTTGCGAAGGCAGATCGGCACCTCGAACGCGATGATCGCGATCGAGGCGATGACCAGCGTCCAGGATTCCAGCCAGCCCATGAACGGGCCAATGATGCGACTGGTGAACACATAGTCGCCGCCCGAACGCGGCATCACGGAGGTGAGCGAGGTGAAGATCAGGGCCAAAAGGATGCAGAACAGGCCCGTGATGATCGCCGCCCACCCATATTCGGAGAACGGCCCCCACTTCCACACCGGGACGCCTGCCAGGGAATAGA
>JBQCGJ010000091.1:0-3169 GCA_051955775.1 Gaiellales bacterium
CTGGCGCCCGACCGAGCGCCCATCCCGGCCTGAGTCCGTTAGGGTGGCGCCGGTGCTGCGCCATCCCGCCTACACGCGCGAGCGGATCGCCCACGTGGCCCGTCGCATCGCCGACCTCGTGTACGCCGACACCCGGCCGCCCGACCGGCTGGTGGTGGCCGGACCGACCGATCGCATCACCTGGGAGGCCGCCCAGGGGCTCGACTACGTCCCCGCCCACCTGGGTCAGCAGTTCGGCCCGCTGTTCGCCACCTACTGGTTCCAGGTCGACGCCACCGTGCCCGCGGAATGGGCCGGCAGTCGGGTCGACCTGCTGTGGGTTACGCACAGCGAGGCCACGCTGTGGGTCGACGGCCGCAGCATGCAGGGGCTGAACACGAGCCCGGAGGGCGCCCGGCCGGACGCCCTGCTGCTGGCCGAGGCACAGGGAGGTGAGCGCCTCGCGCTGCAGATCGAGCTGGCCTGCAACGGCAAGTTCGGGCAGCTCGCGAGGCCGTATGAGACGATCGAGCCGGTCGTCCTCGACCGCTGCGTGATCGCCCGCTTCGACCGCCGGGCGTGGACGCTGTTCCACGACCTGGACGTGCTGCGGCGCCTGGAGGCGGACGCGGCCAACGGGCTCGACCCGGCCTGGGCCGGCGAGCTGCTGCGCGAGCTCGACCGCTTCTGCGACGCCTGGGATGAGGATCCCGCCACCTGGGACGCGGCGGCCTCGGTGCTGGCGCCGCTGTACGAGCGCCGAAATGCGTCGGCCACGCACGAGCTGGCCGCCATCGGCCATGCGCACATCGACACCGCCTGGCTGTGGCCGCTGGACGAGACGTACCGCAAGGCGGTGCGCAGCTTCTCCAGCCAGGTCGCGTACATGGAGCGCTACCCCGAGTTCCGGTTCGCGTGCTCGCAGGCCCAGCAGTACGCCTGGATCAAGGAGCGCAACCCCGACCTGTACGCCCGGATCGTCGCGCAGGTCGAGGCGGGGCGCTGGATCCCCGTCGGCGGCACCTGGATCGAGCCGGACTGCAACCTGCCCAGCGGCGAGTCGCTGGCCCGCCAGTTCCTGTACGGGCAGCGGTTCTTCGAGCGGGAGTTCGGCCGCCGCTGCAGCGAGTTCTGGAACCCGGACGTGTTCGGGTACACGGCCCAGCTCCCGCAGATCATGCGGCAGGCCGGAATCGACCGCTTCCTGACCCAGAAGCTGTCCTGGAACCGGTTCAACAAGCCCCGTCACCACACCTTCCTGTGGGAAGCGCCGGACGGCTCGCAGGTGCTCGCGCACTTCCCGCCCGCCGACACCTACAACGCCACCGCCGAGGTGGAGGAGCTGCGCCGGTCGGCCCGCGACCATCTCGACCATGACCGCTCGCCGCGCAGCCTGCTGGTGTTCGGCTACGGCGACGGCGGCGGCGGTCCCACGCCGGCCATGCTGGAGACGCTGCGGCGCGTGCGCGACCTGGAGGGCGTGCCGCGCACCGGCATGGTCACGGCCGAGCAGTTCTTCGACGCTCTGGAGCGGGACGCCCGCGACCTGTCGGTGATCGTGGGAGAGCTGTATTTCGAGCTCCATCGCGCCACCTACACCACCCAGGCCGCTGTCAAGCTGGCCAACCGGCGTGGCGAGCGGCTGGTGCACGATGTGGAGGCCCTGGCGGCCATCGCCCTGCGCACGCAGGCGGCGAGCGAGTACCCATCCGACGCACTGGGGGAGCTGTGGGAGGCGCTCCTGCTGCACCAGTTCCACGACATCCTGCCCGGCTCGAGCATCGGCATCGTGTACGAGCAGGCGGCACGCGCGTACGCCGGCCTGGCGGAGCGCGGCGAGGCCCTGCGCGAGGCCGCCGCCCGCGCGCTGGCCGGCCCGGGCGCCGCGCCGATTCCGATCAACACCCTGGGTGTCGGGCGGGCCGAGGTGGCCGACGACCCCGCCGGACGGCCGGAGTGGGTGGTGGCGCCGCCGTACGGCGTTGGCTCTGTGGGCACCGCTGCAGACTCCGCGTCGGTGGTGGAGGAGGGCGATCAGCTCGTGCTCGAGAACGCGCTGATCCGGGCCGTGCTGGGCCGCGACGGCTCGCTGCGTTCGCTTGTCGAGCGGGGGAGCGGGAGGGAGGCACTGGCCGCTCCGGGGAACGTGCTCGAGCTGTACGACGACCACCCCAACGAGTTCGACGCCTGGGACATCGACCCGTTCCACCTGCAGACCGGCCGGCCTGCGACGCCGGCGCACGCGTGCCGTGTCGGGGAGGTATCGGCGCTTCGCGCAGAGGTCGTGTTCGAGCGCCGGATCGGTGCGGCGAGCAGCGTGCGCCAGGTGGTCCGGCTGGATGCCGGCTCGCCGCGGCTCGAGTTTCACACCGAGGCCGACTGGCACGAGAGCCACCGGCTGCTCAAGGTGCTGTTCCCGGTCGCCGTGCGCGCGATGAACGCGACCTACGAGATGCCGTTCGGCACCACCGAGCGGCCGACGCACTTCTCGACCAGCTACGACGAGGCGCGCTTCGAGGTGCCCGGGCACCGGTTCGCCGACCTCTCGGAGCACGGGTTCGGGGTGGCTCTGCTGACCGACTGCAAGTACGGCTACTCGACGCTCGGCGGCGACATGCGGATCAGCCTGCTGCGCGCGCCCACCGCGCCCGACCCAGAGGCCGACCGCGGGCAGCATCGGTTCACCTACGCCGTCATGCCCCACACCGGCGGCTGGCGGGAGGCGGGCGTGCTGGCCGAGGCCATGCGCATGAACTCACCGATCGTGTGGGCCGCCGGCTCGGCCGAGCCGCGGTCGTTCGCCTCCGTGGACGACCCCAACCTGGTGCTGGACACGATCAAGCGGGCGGAAGACTCGGACGCCGTCGTGCTCCGCCTGTACGAGACTCACGGCGGCCGGGGGACGGCCCGTGTGCGGCTCGGCTTCCCGTTCGACTCGGCCGCCCGGTGCAACCTGCTGGAGGACGAGGGTGAGCCGCTGCCGGTGCGCGACGGCGAGATCGAGATCGCCTACCGCCCGCACCAGATCATCTCGGTGCTGGTGCGGTAGGAAGATAACCGGAGTCTGACGCCGTCACGGGTTAGGTACCGGTGTTTCCGGATCAGTGCGACGGCATGAACGGCTCGACCAGCCTGACGCGCCGCGACGGCCGGCCGGTCTTGTCCTCCTCGCGGTCGGCGCTGCCCAGGA
>JBQCGJ010000092.1:0-10968 GCA_051955775.1 Gaiellales bacterium
GCCTGGGAGCTGCTGCGCGAGGCGGCCAGCTCCGTCCGCGCGGCCTAGGCGCCTGACGGCAGATTGTCCGGCCCCAGCACGACCGCCACTGTGGTCAGCGTGGAGGGGACGCCGGTGGCCTGGGCGATCGGCACCACCTTCGTGGTCAGATGCAGGCGGTGCGCCACCACCTGGGCTTCCGCCTTCTGTCCTGGCGGGTAGGCGACGTAGGTGGCGGTGGTTCCGGTGCCGGTGGTGGTATCCGCAATCCCGGCCACCGTCCAGCCCGCCTGCTCGAGCTGAGTCTGGGCGTTGCCGGCCGCTGGAAGGGACGGGTCATAGCCGTTGAGCACCGTGATCTGGATCGACTTCCACGGGATCGTGTGCTTCTTCGGCTTCGTGGTGCCGCTGGACGGCGGCGGCGTGGTCGGGGTGCTCGAGCCGGCCGTCGTGTGGGAGGGGCTGGACGACGAGGAGCCGGAGTTGATGCCGCCCAGCACCCACAGCAGCAGCCCGACGGCCACGGCCAGCGCACCCACGGCCAGCACCCGGGCGACTGGAAGGCCGCCGCGGGACGGCCTGATCCCCTGCGCCCGGAGGCGTCGCGAGAACCACTCGTCCAGACCCTCGTCGCTGCGCGGCGGGTCAAGGTGCTGCGACGAATGCGGCTCTGTGCCCTGAGTCTCCGTTGGTCTCTCCTCCGAGTGGAGGAACCTTACAGTCGGTTCCGGCGGGCTGGCTGCAACCGAGAGGGTGTGTCAAAAGGGACCTCTAGGATGACGACAGCGTGCTGGAAATGATAGATACGTGGGTCGCCGACCGCGACGTCCCGGCCGTCTCGGCCGCGGTCGTCAGCGAATCCGGGACGATCGAGGAGCGTCACGCCGGCGCGGGCTCTGCTAACGCGTTATACGCCCTGGCCTCGCTGACCAAACCCGCGGTGGCCGCCGCCTGCATGGTGGCCGCGGAGGAGGGGGCGCTCGATCTGGACGCTCCCGTGGCCGCGCACCTCCCCGACTACCGCACTCCGCCCAAGGCGCAGATCACGGCCCGCCACCTGCTGTCCCACGCCTCCGGCCTGCCCGAGTCCGACCGCTCCGGCATACCGGCGGTAGAGGTCGAGCCGGTGGCCCCGCCAGCCACCCGGCGCATCTATTCCAACGAGGGCTACGCGGTGCTGGGTGAGCTGATCCTCGCCGCCACCGGGATCCCGCACGCCCGGTACGTGCACGAGGCGGTGTTCGCGCCGCTGGGCATGGACGCTGTGATCGGGCTGCCCGAGGCGAAGCAGGGGAGGGCCCTCGATGTGCGCGAGCCGGGTCTGGCCGCGCCCGGAGTGGCCCTGTTCAACTCCCGCCGGTGGCGCCAGAGGGGCACCGCAGCGGGTGGCGCCTTCGCGACGCTGGGCGCGTATGCCCGGTTCGTGCAGATGCTCCTGGCCGGCGGGGCCCCGCTGATCGACGAGTCCTCGTTCCAGGACATGGCGGCCGTGCAGTATCCCGGCCTGCCCGGCGGAATCGAGTCGTTCGTGACCTGGCCGGTGGCCGACTGGTCGCTGGGCTGCGACGTTCGTGACGCCAAGTCGCCCCACTGGACGGGCGCCCGCACATCCCCCTCCGCGCTGTCGCACTTCGGCGCGTCCGGCACGCTGTTCTTCGCCGACAGGGAGGCCGGAGCCGGCCTGGTGTGCCTCGCCAACCGCGGTACCTACTCCGGTTGGACGATGCGCGCGGGCGGCTGGCCCGACCTGTGCGAGCACGTCCTGGCCGAATTCCTGCCCATCCGCGGCTAGCACCCATTAGGGGTAAATGTGAGGCTTTCGTAAAGCCCGCCGGGGTGGCGGCCGATTAACGGTCCATCGGAGCCCCCGGGCCATTTGGGAGGAGTTCGGCGATGGGGGAGGAAAACGCGTCACCCGGACATTGACCCTGTCTGGAGGAAGTGGCCATGGAAGAGCTGCATGAAAAGCGTGTGGAGATCGACGAGCGTTGGCTGTCAGAGTGGTTCGAGTTCGGCTTTGCCGAGATGGCGAGCTACCTGGCCAAGCACGCAGCGTTCGACGACTACTGCACCCGGCACGAGCTTGACTAGCCGCTTGCGACACAGCCCCGGCGCCTCCTGACCCCACGGCGTCGTCCCTCGCTCGCGCGGCGGCCCCCCCAAGCTCCCCCGCGCAGGCCCCCCAACCACCCCGGCGGCTCGCCGGCACCTGCGCGAATACAATCTCGCGCATGCCGCCATACCGCGCCGTCGAGAGCAAGCCAGACCACATCGCGCTCGAGCATTCCATGCTCGAACGCTGGGACCGTGAGGGCACGTTCCAGGCCCTGATCGAGGCCAACAGCGGCGGCCCGACGTTCAGCTTCATCGACGGCCCGATCACCGCCAACAACCCGATGGGCGTGCACCACGCGTGGGGCCGCACGCTGAAGGACCTGTGGCAGCGCTACCAGGCCATGCTGGGCCACCGCCTGCGCTATCAGAACGGGTTCGACTGCCAGGGCCTGTGGGTCGAGGTGGAGGTCGAGAAGGCGCTCGGCCTGAACTCCAAGCCCGAGATCGAGGAGTACGGGCTCGACCGGTTTGCCCGCGCCTGCCGCGACCGCGTGGCGGAGTACGCCGGCGTACAGGCCAACCAGTCGCGCAGGCTCGGCCAGTGGATGGACTGGGACCGCTCGTACTTCACGATGACGGACGCCAACATCAGCTACATCTGGACGTTCCTCAAGGAGTGCCACGACCGCGGGTGGCTGTACCGCGGCCATCGCTCGATGCCGTGGTGCCCGCGCTGCGGGACGTCGCTTTCCCAGCACGAGCTGATCGACTCCTACCGCGAGATCACCCACCCCTCGCTGTACGTGCGCCTGCCCCTGGTGGGTCGGGAGCGCGAGTACCTGGTGGTGTGGACGACCACGCCGTGGACGCTGCCGGCCAACGTGGCGGCGGCGGTGCTGCCCGACGCCGACTACGCGCGGGTGGAGACGCCGGCCGGAATCGCCTATGTGGCGCAGAAGCGGCTTGCGGAGATCCCGCTGTCCGGTCGCCAGGCGGGCACCATCAAGGGCTCCGAGCTGGTCGGCCTGGCCTACCACGGCCCGTTCGACTCGCTGCCGGCCGCCCACGGCGTCGAGCATTGCGTCGTGGCCTGGGAGGACGTGTCCATGGATGAGGGAACGGGGATCGTCCACATCGCTCCGGGCTGCGGCGCCGAGGACTTCGAGCTGGGCCAGCGCGAAGGGCTGGCCACGCTGATCCCGGTGGACGAGGCCGGCGCCTTCACCACCGAGTACGGCTGGCTGCACGGGGCGCACACCGCCGACGCGGCGCAGCGGATCGTGGAGGACCTCGGCCAGCGCGGGCGGCTGGTCGACGCGGGCGAGATCACCCACCGCTACCCCGTGTGCTGGCGGTGCGGCACGGAGCTGATCTACCGGCTGGTCGACGAGTGGTTCATCCGCTGCGAGGACATCCGCCAGCCGATGATCGACGCCGCCCGCACGGTCGAGTGGACGCCGCCGCAGTACGGCAAGCGGATGGAGGACTGGCTGCGCAACATGGGCGACTGGTGCATCAGCCGCAAGCGCTACTGGGGGCTGCCGCTGCCGTTCTACTTCTGCCCGGACGGGCACATGACCGTGGTCGCCTCAAAGGCGGAGCTGCTGGAGCGGGCGGTGCGCGGCACGGAGGGGCTGGAGGAGCTGCACCGGCCGTGGATCGACGACGTGGTGATCCGCTGCGACGAGTGCGGGCAGGAGGCCGAGCGGCTGCTGGATGTCGGAGACTGCTGGCTGGATGCGGGCATCGTGCCGTTCTCCACGCTGGGCTGGCACAACGACACGTTTGTCGAGGGCGGCTACGCGGAGGGCGCCGGGATCGGCGTGACCAGGGCCGACCTGCCGGACCACGCCTACTGGCAGCAGTGGTACCCGGCCGACTGGATCTCGGAGATGCGCGAGCAGATCCGGCTGTGGTTCTACTCGCAGCTCTTCATGGGCGTCGTGCTTGACGGGACGAGCCCGTACAGGCGCGTGCTCAGCTACGAGAAGGTGAACGACGAGACCGGCCGCCCGATGCACAAGTCGTGGGGCAACGCGATCTGGTTCGACGACGCCGTGGAGACGATGGGCGCGGACGTCATGCGCTGGATGTACGCGGCCCAGAACCCGGCTCAGAACCTGAACTTCGGCTACGGCCCGGCCAACGAGGTCAAGTCCAGGCTGCTGCGGCTGTGGAACGCGTACGCGTTCTTCGTGCTGTACGCGAACATCGATGACTACCGGCCCGACTACGGCATGCTCGAGTCCGGTCCGAAGGACGGCCGCCCGCTCGATCGCTGGCTGGTGGCCACCGTGCAGGCACTGGCCGCCGAGTGCCGGGCGGCCCTGGACGACTACGACTCGCCGCGACTGGTGCGGGCGTTCGAGGCGTACGTGGACGATCTGTCCAACTGGTATGTGCGGCTGTCGCGCGGCCGGTTTTGGCGCAACGACGACGCCGATGACCAGCGCGCGGCGTACGACGCGCTGTGGTACGGGCTGGTGCAGGCCGCGCGCTGCATGGCGCCCGTGATGCCGTTCCTGGCCGACGAGCTGTGGCAGAACCTGGTGCGCGGTGTGTGCGCGGACGCGCCCGAGTCGGTGCACCTGTCCGGGTATCCCGCGTCGGTGCCGGCGCTGGCCGACGAGACGGTGGTGGCGTCCATGGCCAGCGTGCGAACGGTGGTCGCGCTTGGCCACGGCGCGCGCAACGACGCCGGCATCAAGCTGCGGCAGCCGCTGGCGGCGGCCACCGTGGCCACGGCCGACGAGGCCCGCCGCCGCCAGATCGCCGACCACGCGGATCTGGTGCGCGCCGAGCTGGGTGTGAAGGACATCCACCTGACCGGCTCAAGCGAGGAGTTCGCGCAGGTCGAGGTGCTGCCCAACCTGCGCGTCCTGGGCCCCAAGTACGGCCGCGATCTGGGCATGATCCGCGGGCTGCTGCGGGAGGGCGAGTTCGCGGTCCGCAACGGCCATGTGGAGGTCGGCGACTGGACGCTGGAGCCGGGCGAGTTCGAGTTGCGGACGCGCGCCCGGGAGGGGTTCGCGGTCGTGGACGGCGATGGGTTCGCGGTTGCCCTGGACACCGAGATCACCCCCGAGCTGCGCGTGGAGGGCGTGGCCAGGGACGCCATCCGGCACGTCCAGGATCTGCGCAAGCAGGCCGGGCTGGCGGTCACCGACCGCATCGACCTGACGTATCCGCAGTCCGAAAGCGACATCGCGCAGGCGTTCGCCGACCACGGCGATCGGATTGCGTCGGAGGTGCTGGCCGTCACCTGCGCCGGCGGCACGGACTGGTCGGTCAGCCGGGCGTGAAGTGTTGACGCGGGCGCTATCGCCCCGCACACTGGGATGACGCGGCCCCCGGGCCCGTACCCCTGGACGACATGACTCTTCTCGAACACTCACGTGTCCGCCGATCGGCTGTTGCCGTTTTCGCCCTGGCCGGGATGATCCTGGCCTCCTCGGCCTCGACGGCCCTGGCCGCGCTGCAGTCGACGGTGGACCCCAACACCTGCCAGACCGACGGCCGCGTCCGCGCGATCATGCGCGTGGACGGCGTCGTCTACGTCGGCGGCACGTTCACGAACGTCACCGGCTGCCCCGGTGCCGGGCCTCGCAACAACGTGTTCGCCTTCGACGCGCACACCGGCGCCCTGCTGTCCTGGAACCCCAACGTGACGGGCGGCACCACCGGCGTCCGCACCATCACGGCCGGGCCCAGCGGCAACACGATCTTCCTCGGCGGCGATTTCACCACCGTGGGCGGCAAGCCGCGGGCCAACCTGGCGGCGGTCGCCGCGTGCACCACCACCTGCCTGGGCACGGTCTCGTCGTGGTCGCCAAACCCCAACGGCGGCGTGTTCGCCCTGGCGGCTGAGGGCACCCGGCTGTACGTGGGCGGCAACTTCGGCAACATCGGCGGCTCCGCCAAGAAGAACCTGGCTGCGGTCGGGCTGTCGTCCGGCAAGCTGGTCAAGTGGGCCGGCGGCGCGGACAACGAGGTGCGGGCGCTGCTGCTCGCGCCGTCCGGCCAGCGCATCTTCGTCGGCGGGTACTTCCACCACATCGGCTCCAGCGCACAGGATCACCTGGCCGCCCTGACGACCACCACGGGCGCGGTGACTCCCTGGAAGACCCACCCGCCGTTCGCGGTGCTCGGGCTGGCCGCGACCTCCAGCGCGCTGTTCGCCGGCGGCTCCGGCGGCGGCGGACACCTGCCGTCCTATCGGCTGTCGGACGGCGCGCTGCGCTGGCAGGCGGTCGCCAACGGGGACGTCACCCAGGTCTCGATCTATCACGGCGAGGTGCTGGCCGTCGGGCACTACACGACCTTCGGCGCCCAGTCCCGGAAGCACCTCGCGCTGATCGACCAGCTGACCGGCAAGGTCGACCTGGGCTGGGCGCCGTCCGTGAACTCCGTGCTCGGCACGTTCGCCGGTCTCGGGTACGGCCAGCAGGTCTACGCCGGGGGCGACTTCACCACCGTCAACAACAACTCGCAGATGCACTTCGCCGCGTTCAGCGACACCGTCTCCGACACCACCGCGCCGACGATCACCCGCGCGCCGGACGTCCGCATGGCGACCGGCACCACCGTCGGCTCCTTCCTCCCGGTCACGCTGTCCTGGGCCGGATCCGACAACCTGTCGGGCATCTGCCGGTACACGGTGCAGGAGTCCATCGGCAGTGGCGCCTTCAACCCCGCCACACCGCCGTTCCCGACCGCCACCAGCATGCTGCGGTACGTGAAGCCGGGCCTGGGCTACCACTTCAAGGCCGCGGCCAAGGACTGCTCGGACAACGTCAGCAGCACGGCGAGTGGGCCGGCCGACGTGATCAGCAGCCTGCAGAACACCAGCTCCTCCATCAGGTACGCAGGCGGCTGGACTCGGGCCCGCGTGAGCGGCGCCTCGGGCGGATCGATCACCTACACGAAGCGCCGCGGCGCGAGCGCGACCCTGAAGTTCACGGGCCGCCAGATCGCCTGGGTGGCCTCGCGCAGCTCGAGCCGGGGGCGGGCCGTGGTGTACATCGACGGCCACGCGATCAAGACGGTCGACCTGCACGGGTCAGGCATCGTCCGGCGACAGATCGTGTTCGTGCGCACGTTCACCTCCGCGGGCACGCACACCATCAGGATCGTGAACCAGGCCACGTCCGGCCGTCCGATCGTGGACGTGGACGCGATGCTCGTCCTGCGTTAGTTGAAGACGCGTCAGGCGCCGACGGCGCGGCGAAGCTGGGCGGGCAGGTTGAAGTGCACGTCCTCGTCAACGAGCTCATGCGACTCGACCTGACGCACGCCCAGCGCCTTGAAGTGCTCGACCACGCTGGTGACCAGGGACTCCGGCGCCGACGCGCCTGACGTGATGCCCACCGTGCTCACGCCTTCCAGCCAGCTCGGATCGATGCCATGCTCGTCGTCGATCAGGTGCGCCGGCACCCCCATCTCGCGGGTCACGTCCACCAGCCGGTTGGAGTTCGACGAGTTGCGCGATCCGATCACGAGCACCAGATCCACCTCGCGGGCCAGCTCCTTGACGGCGTTCTGGCGGTTCTGGGTCGCGTAGCAGATGTCGTCGCGCTTGGGACCGACGATGGCCGGGAAGCGCTGCCGCAGGGCGTCGATGACCTCCAGCGTCTCATCGACCGAGAGCGTGGTCTGCGTGATGTAGGCGACCCGCTCGGGGTTGGGCACGTCGAGGCGGTCGATCTCCTCCACCGATCCGATCAGCCGGATCGCCTCCGGCGCCTCGCCCATCGTGCCCACCACCTCCTCGTGGCCCTCGTGCCCGATCAGCACGATGGTGTAGCCCTGGGCCGCATAGCGGCGGGCCTCGGCGTGCACCTTCGTGACCAGGGGACAGGTCGCGTCCAGCACGCGCAGTTGCCGCTCGCGGCTGCGCCGATACACCTCAGGCGCAACCCCGTGGGCCGAGAGCACGACCACGGCCCCGACCGGCACATCCTGCTCGGAGTCGACGAACACCGCGCCCCGGTCGGCCAGCTCGGAAACCACGTGCCGGTTGTGCACGATCTCCTTGCGCACGTACACCGGCGCCCCGAAATGCTCCAGCGCGCGCTCCACGGTGTCGACCGCACGGTCGACGCCGGCGCAGTAGCCGCGCGGCGAGGCGAGCACGAGTTTGGTCGGAGCCACCGGGGGATGGTATCGATGCCGTCGCACTCAGGCGGCCAGGCGCCAGCCCTCGCCGGTCCGCGTGAGACGCACCGGAGACTCTGCGGAGACCACTCCCTCGTAGCCAGGCAGCGCGATCCGGGTCGTTCCCGCATGCGCTTCCACCGTCACCTCGTCGGGGGTGATGGTGACGGTGAGGGGCGTACCGTGGTGGGTGATCGAGAACCGCAGCAGCGTCCAGTGCGGGGCCGGCCGAGGCTCCAGGTGGAGCACCCCGTCCTCCGCCCGTACGCCCCCCGCGCCCAGCACGACCGCCTGCCAGATGCCGCCCTGGGTGGCCATGTGGATGCCCTCGGGGCGGTTTCCGCGGCTGTCGTGCAGGTCGATCGCCATGGCGCGGCCCAGGTACTCGTCGGCCCGGTCGTGCAGGCCGACGCGGCGGGCCACCCACGAGTGAATTGCCTCCGACAGCGACGACAGGTGCCGCGTCAGCGGCTCGTACAACCGGAAGTGAGCCAACCGCTGCTCGGGCGTGAACAGCGGCTCCAGGAGCGCCATCAGCATCACCACGTCGGCCTGCTTGACGTCTCGCCATTCCATGCGGTCGCGCTGCCACGCCAGCTCGCTGCGATCCTCGGGGCCGCGCCCGGCCAACGGCAGGTCCATGAACCCCTCGTGCTGCTCGAGCAGGCCGTCCTCGGTGTGCAGGATCAGCATCCGGTCGGCGAGCTCCCGCCAGCGCCTGGATTCCCCATCCAGGGCGGGGCGGATCCCGGCGTCGACGAGGGCCGCGGCCTGCCGCATCGTCCACGCCGCCATCGTGTTGGTGAACGCGCTGTTGGCGACGTCCTCATGCAGCTCGTCGGGGCCGATCACGTGGTGGATCTCGTAGCCGCGCTCGGTCTCGACGCCGCGGGTGGCGAAGAACCGGGCGGCCTCCACGATCATCTCGCCGCCCCCGCCGGCCAGGTAGCCGTCGTCGCCGCTGGCACGCACGTACGCCTCGACCGCGAGCGCGATGTCCGACACCACGTGGATCTCCTGCTTGCCCGTGAACACCGCCATGTGGCGCCCACCCGGGCCGACCACGAAGTCGGGCGTCACGTCCTCGCCGGTGGCCGCGGTCTCCCACCCGTACCAGGCTCCGCCGAGACCAGCATCCTGAGCGTGCCGGCGGGCGGCCGGGAGCGCGGCCAGCCTGTAGTCGAGCAGGCGACGGGCGATCCGCGGCATGGTCAGCGAGTAGAACGGCTGCACGAAGACGTCGGTGTCCCAGAACACGTGGCCCTTGTAGCCGGGCCCGGTCAGCCCCTTGGCGCCGATCGACGCGCGCGACTCGGCGGGGGGAGCGGCGGCAATCAGGTGGGCGATCGCGAAGCGCAGGCCGCGCTGCACCTCGGGGTCGCCTTCCACCCTCACGTCGGCGCGCGACCACGCTGTCGCCCAGGCGGTGCGGTGGTCGGCCGTCAGCGCCGACCAGCCCGCCGCCGCGGATCTGCGCGCCAGCTCAGCCGCGGCCGGCGCGGGCAGCGGCTGGTCGCGCTCGGTGAAGACCGCAACGTGGCGCTCGACGGTAAGCGTGTCGTCCGGGTCGATCATGGCCTCGAGCACGCTGCCGGAGAAGCCCTCGCCGGCGGTGTGCGTGGTCGCCAGCGAGGTTGCCTTGGTGTGGGCGACGATGACCTGGGCGACGTCCACGGCCACCCGCGCCGAGGGCGTCCGCGTGTGCAGAAGGTCGACGCCGTCGGCGTGACCGGCGGCCATCGGCTCGACCTGCGGGAGCGGTCCCGGATGACCCAGCGCGCGGATGCCCGCCTGCACCTCCACGTTGGCGGGCGGACCCTCCTCCAGCGTGAGCTGCAGGCGTGTCCCGGCCAGGTGGGGCTGGGCCAGGTTGAGCACCCGCTCGCTGTGCAGGCGAAGCACGCGCCCGTCCGGGTCCTCGCACACCAGCTCACGCTCCAGACGCATGGCCGACAGGTCGAGCGTCCGCCGGTGGGAGCGGATCGTCCATTCCCACGGGGTGAACGGCCTGCCGTCCACGAGGAGCTCGGTGGTCGTCCAGTCGGGGATTCCGACCATGTCCTCGGCGCCGTCCTCCTCGCCGTCATACAGCCCGGCCACGTACGCGCCCGGGGTCGCGCCGGGACTCGGCTCGTCCGAGGAGCCGCGCGCCCCCATGTAGCCGTTGACCAGAGCGAACAGGGCGTCCTGCGACGCCTCGTCGACCAGGTCGTATCCTTCCGAGACGACACGCCAGCCGTCGCCCCCAGGTACGGGCGCGATGTGGGTGGCCGGCGGCGGCAGGGCGGTCACCGGACGCCGCTCGATGAGCTCCGTCTGACCCTCCAGCAGACGCACGAATGCGTCCGGGCCGCCTCCGATGTGGATCACGCCTGAGGGGACGCCGTTCGGCTCGCGTCCCACCGACAACATGGTCGCGCCGGCGGCCAGACGCGTGACCATGCGGTAGTCGCTGCCCTCGAAGCCGGCGATGGGGCCGAACTCGTCGCCCGCGATCAGCACCTCGCCGGGCTGGATGGCCCGCATCGGCGCCAGCCGCCGCATCAGGAACGCGATCGAGTCGGACTTGTCGGTGAGCCCCAGCTCGACGTGCTTGACGTCGCTGGTGATGCGTGCGTCGGGCAGGCCGTGGGCGGCGGACAACCGGTTGGTCATGCCGATCACGCCGGCGATGCCGCCGGGCACCGGGGCCAGCCGCTCCTCCACCGCCGTCAGCAGCTCCGCGATGCGGGACTTGGGCGGATCGGCCCACTCCGGCGTTGGGATGAGGTCGATCTTCCT
>JBQCGJ010000093.1:0-3406 GCA_051955775.1 Gaiellales bacterium
CCCGGTCGGGCACCACCACGGAGGTGCTGGATGCGCTGGCGGCCGTCCCCGAAGGCGTCCCCACGATCGCCGTCACCGCCGTGGCCGAGGGCCCCCTGGTGCAGGCCGCCCGGCGCTCGATCGTGCTCGCGTTTGCGGACGAGCGGTCGGTGGTGCAGACCCGCTTTGCGACGGCCGCGCTGGTGCTCCTGCGCACACACCTGGGCATCGACCCGGCGCCTGCTGTGGAGGCTGCGCAGGCCGTGCTCGAGCGTCCGCTGGGCGTGGACGTCACCCGCTTCGAGCGGTTCCACTTCCTGGGCCGAGGGTGGACCGTGGGCCTCGCCTCCGAGGCCGCGCTCAAGCTGCGCGAGGCGGCCCGCGCGTGGACCGAGGCCTATCCGGCCATGGAGTATCGCCACGGCCCGATCGCCGGCGCCGATCCGCGCACGATGGTGGTGCCGATCGGCCCCATCGATCCCGACCTGGCCGCCGACGTGGCGGCCACCGGGGCGACGGTGCTGCCCCCGGAACCTGAGCCCCTGGCGTCTCTTGTGGTGGTGCATCGGCTGGCCATCGAACTGGCCGCCCGCCGCGGCTTCGACCCGGACAACCCACGAAACCTGACGAGATCGGTCGTGCTGACATGAGACGTGCACTGATATGCGGATTCCTTGCCGCGATGGTCGTGGCCTCCGGCTGCGGCGGCTCCAGCTCCTCGGGCAGTGGCGGGACGGTCAACATCGTGCTGTGGCACGGCTACGTGGACACTGAGGGCAAGGCGATGACCGCCGCCGCCAAGGCATTCAATGCCACCCACCCCAAGATCCACATCACCGTCCAGAACTACGGCAACTCGGACTACGCCCTGAACAAGGTGCTGACCGCGATCCGCGCCGGCTCCTATCCCGACATCGTGTACCTGTACGGCTCCTGGGCGGCGAATGTTGCACAGACGCCCAGGGCGGTCGACCTGAAACCGATGATCCAGGCCGATCCGTCCCTCAACTGGAACGACTTCTGGCCTGCGGCGCGCAAGGCCGTCTCGGTGGACGGCAAGATCGTCGGCGTGCCCGCCCTGATCGACAACCTGTCGCTGGTCTACAACCCGAAGCTGTTCCAGCAGGCCCACGTGCCGTACCCGACCGCCAACTGGACGTGGACCGACTTCCGGAATGCCGCCAAGAAGCTCACCGACTCCTCGGCGAAGCAGTTCGGATGGGCCTACGTGAACGATGCGAGCGAGGACACCGTGTGGCGGTTCGACGCGCTGTTGTGGCAGGCAGGCGGCAACATTCTGACCCCGGACAACAAGCACGCGGCCTTCAACTCCGCGGCCGGCGTGCGGGCGGCCACGTTGCTCCAGCAGATGGCGACGGTCGACCACTCGGTGTATCTGGACAGCGGCAACGACAACTACGCCAACCTCTTCAACTCCGGCAAGATCGCGATGCTGTACACGGGGCCGTGGGACCTGGCCGGCTTCCCGAACGTGAAATACCGCGTGCAGATCCTGCCCGGCGACCAGAACCACCAGACCATCTCCGGCCCTGACCAGTGGGTCATGCTGGACAACGGCAGCGCCCGCACGAAGGCCGCGTGGACGTTCCTGAAGTGGTTCACGTCCCCGCAGCAGGTGATGAAGTGGTCGCTGGCGACCGGCGACCTGCCGACCCGGGCGTCCGTGGTCAACCTGCCCCAGTACAAGCAGTACCTCGCCAAGTACCCGGGCATCGGCACCTTCGTGGCCAACCTCAAAAACGCGCTCAAGGCGCGGCCCGTGCTGACCAACTACAACGAGATCTCAGCGGCCATGGGGCAGGCCATCCAGGCAGTGCTGCTGGGCAAGGCGCAGCCCAAACAGGCGCTCGACCAGGCCGCACAGCAGGTCAACCAGATCCTCGCCAGCGGGCAGTGATCGCGCGCTTCCTGCGCTCAGAGCACGTCGCCGGGTGGGCGTTCGTCCTCCCGGCGACGGCCCTCATCGTGCTTTTCGGGATCGTGCCCATCGGCTGGGCGCTGCTGCTCTCGTTCCAGCAAAACGACCTGCTGACGGCGCCGAAGTACGTGGGGCTGGACAACTACCGGAACCTGCTGCACGACCCGGTGTTCCGCGACTCGGTGCGGCGCACGATCGTGTACACGCTGCTGTTCGTGCCCCTGTCGGTCGGCGGAGCGCTGGGCTTGGCGGTGCTGCTGAACGCGCGGCTTCGCTTCTCGCGGTTCTATCGCACGGCGGTGTTCATCCCGGTGGCGACCTCCACCGTGGCCACCGCGATCATCTTCAACTGGTTGCTCGACCCCACCTACGGGCTGGCCAACTTCCTGCTGGGCAAGGTCGGGCTGGGCCCGTACGGGTTCTTCACGGACCCCGACCAGGCGATGTACGCGATCGTGGCCATGACGGTGTGGGGCTGGATCGGCTTCGACGTGATCATCTACATGGCCGCCCTGCAGGGCATCTCGCCGGACATCCTGGAGGCCGCCGAGCTGGACGGGTCGCGGGGCTGGTCGACGTTCCGGCACATCACGCTGCCGCTGCTGTCGCCGGCCACGCTGTTCTTGATCGTGTGGTCGACCATCAACGCGCTGCAGGTGTTCGACGAGATCTACGTGACCACCCGCGGGGGGCCGCTGCAGGCCACCACGGTGATCGTGTACTACCTGTACTCGCAGGCCTTCCAGTTCTTCCACGCGGGCTACGCGGCGGCCATCGCGCTGGTGCTGTTCGCGGCCACGCTCGTGTTCTCGGTAATCCAGCTGTGGATCAGCAGCCGAAGGGTGCATTACTCATCGTGAACTACCGGCTGCCGTTCAACCCGCGCCACCTGATCCTGCTGCCGATCTCGCTGCTGATGCTGGTGCCGCTGGTGTGGATGCTGGTGACGTCGATCGAGACGCCGGATGAGGCGCTTCGCTTCCCGCCCACCCTGGTCCCCTCGGGCATCCACTGGCAGAACTACACGGACGCCTGGAACGCAGCGCCGTTCGGGCGGTTCTTCATCAACAGCCTGATCGTGACCTTCGCGTCCGTGTTCGGAAACCTCGTGTTCTGCAGCCTGGCCGGCTACGCCTTCGCGCGCCTCCGCTTCTTCGGCCGGGATCTGCTGTTCATCGCGCTCCTGGCCACGCTGATGGTGCCCTTCCAGGTGATCATGATTCCCACGTTCATCATCGTGCAGCGTCTGGGGCTGGTGAACTCGCTGGGCGCGCTGATCGTGCCCAACCTGTGCACGCCGTTCGGCATCTTCCTGCTGCGCCAGTTCTTCCGCACCCTGCCGATCGACCTGGAGGAGGCGGCTCGGATCGACGGCTGCACGAGGCTGGGGGTGCTGTTCCGCGTCGTGCTGCCGCTGTCGCTGCCGGCGCTGGCGACGCTGGGGATCGTCACCTTCCTGTGGACATGGAACGACTTCCTGTGGCCGCT
>JBQCGJ010000094.1:0-47362 GCA_051955775.1 Gaiellales bacterium
TACAAATCCAGATCCTTGCATATACTCGGGGCGCCGGAGATTTTGTAAAAGGCCGGGCTCGTGTACCCGGTACCGGTTGGAGCGTTACAGCGTCGGCAGGTACCTCTCCAGCTCCCACGGCGTGACCTGCACGCGGTACTCGTCCCACTCGGCCCGCTTGAGCGCGATCAGGCGGTCGCGAAGCTCGGGCCCCAGCGCCCGCTCGACCAGCTCCGATTCGGCCGCCACGTCGATCGCCTCGCCCAGCGACTCGGGCAGCGACTCGATACCCAGCGCCCGCCGTTCGGGCTTGGACAGCTCGTACAGGTTCGTCTCCATCGGATCCGGCAGCTCGTATCCGCGTTCGATCCCCTCCAGTCCCGCGTGCAGCAGCCCGGCGAACGCCAGGTACGGGTTGCAGGCCGGATCGGGGCAGCGGATCTCGGCCCGCGTCGCCCGCTCGTGCCCGGGGTGGTACAGCGGCACCCGGATCAGCGCCGAGCGGTTCCGCCGCGACCACGCGATGTACACCGGCGCCTCGAACCCCGGAACCAGGCGCTTGTAGCTGTTCACCCACTGCGCGAACAGGAGCGAGATCTCGCGGGCATGCCGCAACTGGCCGGCGATGAAGCTCTTGGCCACGTCGGACAGGTACCAGCTGTCCTCGGCGTCGAAGAACGCGTTCGACTCGCCGACGAACAGCGACTGATGGGTGTGCATGCCCGAGCCGTTGACCCCGAACAGCGGCTTGGGCATGAAGGTCGCATACACGCCGTGCTTCTGCGCGACCTCCTTGACCACGGCGCGGTAGGTGATGCAGTGGTCGGCCATCTCCAGGCCGTCGGCGTAGCGCACGTCGATCTCGTGCTGGCTGGGCCCGACCTCGTGATGCAGGTACTCGACCGGGATCCCCATCTCCTCCAGCGCCAGCACCGTGTGCTTGCGCAGGTCGACCGAGGCGTCGAGCGGCGTCTCCTCGAAGTAGCCGCCGGCGTCCAGCGGCCGCGGCCGGCCGTCGTCGTCCAGCTTGAAGTAGAAGTACTCCAACTCCGGCCCCACCTTGAAGGAGTCGAACCCGAGGCCCTGCATGCGCTCCAGCGCCTGCCGCAGCACGTGCCGGCTGTCGGCGGCGTACGGCTCGCCGTCCGGGGTGCGCACGTCGCAGATCATGCGCGCCACCGACCGCTCCCCGGCCCGCCACGGCATCACGCGAAACGTGGTGGGATCGGGCATCGCGATCATGTCCGACTCCTCGATGGCGTTGAAGCCGGTCACCGACGAACCATCGAAGCCCATCCCGCGCGTCAGCGCGTTCTCCATCTCGTCGCGGGTGATGGCGAAGCTCTTGAGCCGGCCCAGGACATCGGTGAACCACAGCCTGATGAACTTGATGTCGTCGTCGGCGACGCGCCTGAGCACGTCCTCGCGGACCCCCTGGAGGTCCCGGTTCTCGATCACGCTCATCTCGCTCCTTCCCGCTGGTCGGTGGTTTCGGGCACAAAAAAACGCCCCCAAGCGACCCACCCGAAGGTGAGCCTCTCGGAGGCGTCATCGCCTCACGCTCGAACCGGCGTCGGCCCGAGCGGCGGATGCAGCATACCAGTCGCCCCGGCGGTGACGCGTTTACAGCCCGGCCGACTCCACCACGGCGATCAGCGCATCGGCCACACGAGGATCGAAATGCGATCCGTAGCAGCGGCGGATCTCCTCGATCGCCTGCGCGCGGCCCACCGCAGGACGGTACACGCGGTCGCTGGTGAGCGCGTCGAAGGCATCGCAGGCCAGGATCACCCGCGCTCCCAGCGGGATCTGCTCACCCGCCAGCCCGAGCGGATAGCCGCCGCCGTCCCAGTGCTCGTGACAGGCCAGCACGAGCTCCCGGGCGCCCGCCAGCGCCGGCACCGGCTCGATGATCCGCGCCCCAAGTTCGGGGTGCAGCCTCATCACGGCCCACTCCTCTTCGGTCAACGGCCCGGGCTTGTTGAGGATCTCCAGCGGGATCCCGATCTTCCCGATGTCGTGAAGCGCCGCGCCCAGGCTGAGGTCGCGCAGCTCGCGCCCGGTCATGCCGAGCTTCACGCCCACCTCGCCGCTCAGCCCGACCAGTGCCTGTGCGTGGTCCGCCGTGTAGTCGTCCTTGGTCTCGAGGGCGTTCGCGAGCGCCTTGACCGTGGACAGGAACGACTCGTCCAGCTCGCGGTACAGCTCGTAGTTGGTGAGCGCCAGCAGCGCCTGATCGGCGATGCCCAGCAGCATCTGCTCGTCGCGCGCCGTCGGCGCCCCCCGCCGCGGGCCGCGCCGCAGCACGATCGCGCCCCGATTGCCGCCGCCCTCCCCGATGGGCACGATGACCACCCTGGAGGCCGGAGGCATGTCGGCCGGGGCGGTGGGATCGACCTCGAGCACGGTCAGCCGGCGGCGGCGAAGCGCCTCGGCGTACGGCTCGCGGGTGGTGTCGAGCCGCCGGGCCCGAAGCCATTCGACCTGCGCCGGGGTGTAGCCCACATGCGCCGAAAGCCGCAGGTGAACGCCGTCGCCGAGCCACACGCCAAGCGCCGCGCAGTCCACGAGATTGTCGACGGCGGTGGCCACCATGCGGGCGACCTCCTTGATGCTTCCCTGCTCCGCGAGTGCGGCGCCCAGCTCGAGCAGCGCACCGGCCACGTCGGCCTGCTCCCGCGCCGTCTGGTTCAGCCGTGCGCTGCGGCAGCCGACCGCTGCGGTCGACGCCACGGCATTCAGCATCCGCAGGTCGTCCTCGCCGAAGCGGCCGGCGCCGAGCCTGGACAGCACGATCACGCCGATCGGCTCGCTCTCGATCAGCATCGGCACCGCCACCATCGACTCGTCGACGGTGTCGGTACCCGGGATCTGCACGGCGGCGGGGTCCAGGCGGGCGTTGGGGATCACGCGGGGCGTGCGGTCGGCGAACGTGCGGCCGGCGATGCCCTCCCCGATGAGGCACTCGAAGTCCTCTCCCGACAGGCGGTCGACCGCCGGGTCGACGCTCGAGTGAGCCACGGCGATCAGGCGGTCGCCGGCCGGCGAGAGCAGGTAGAAGCGGCACGAGTTGCTCTCGATCATCGCCATCAGCCCGTTCACCACGGCGCGGGCGACATCCACCTCGGAGCCGGCGCTCGCCAGTGCGACGGCAAGCGACTCCAGGATCATCGGCGAGGAGGCGCTCTCGGGCTGGCGCCGCGGGCGCTCCTTCGGCGCGAGGCGCACGCCCGGGGCGTGGATGGCCCCGATCAGCTCTGCGCAGGCCAGGTCTTCCTCGGGGAACGGCTGGGTTGATCGGACGGCGCCCACCAGATAGGCGCTGAATGCCGAATCGGCGGCCAGTTCCACGATGACGACGGTGTAGCGTCCGTCGCTGGTCTGGCTGACATCGCCCACCGCCGACTCGGCCAGCCCGCGCAGCCGCATGTCGCCGAGCCGCGCAGCCGGTCCTCCCGGTCGCACCCAGCGGGCGCTCGGAGCGAGATCGGACGCCGAGCCGGACAGCAGCCAGGCGGCGTCGAGACCCAGCAGCTCTCCCAGAGTCGAACAGGCGGCATCCCCAGCCTCGTCTGGGCCGAGCGACGCTGCGCCGCGCGCCAGGTCCGCCAGCCGGAGCAGGCGAATGGCGGCGCTGGTCGCCTCCCGGCGCGCCGACCCAAGAGCCGCCGAGAGGTCGGAAACGCTCGTCCGGACCACTCCGGAACCTTATGGCGCGGCCGCCGGGGCGGCCATCCCCGGTTCGCGGTATCGGCGCTGTCCGAGGTTACAGGGTGATCACGGTGTACACACCGGCGGCCACCAGCGCCGATGCGGGCAGCGTGAGCAACCACGCCACGGCGATGTCGGCCGCGATACCCCACCGCACAGCCGACAACCGGGTGGTCGCACCCGCGCCCATCACGGAGCCCGAGATGACCTGCGTGGTCGAGATCGGAAAGCCGCTGCGCGCGGTGTACCAGAGCACGAGGCTGGCGGTGGTCTGGGCCGCAAACCCCTGCGGCGGCTCCAGCTTGAAGATCCTCGTGCCCATCGTGCGCATGATCCGCCAGCCGCCGACGTACGTGCCCGCCCCGATGGCCAGTCCGGCGCTCAGCTTGACGTACCAGGGGATGTAGAAGCTGTCGATGTGGTGCGTCGTGAACAGGGCGAGGGCGATCACGCCCATGGTCTTCTGGGCGTCGTTGGTGCCATGCAGAAACGCCATCAGGCTGCCCGACGCGATCTGGAGGCCGCGAAACCCGCGGTTCAGCGGCGCTGGACGGACGCGCCGGAACCCCCAGATGATGGCGAGCATGACCGCCGCAGCGATCGCGAACCCGATCAGCGGGCTCTGCACCGCGGGCACGACCACCTTGTGCCAGATACCCCACCAGTCGACCGCCTTCGTGCCGTTGGCCGCCACGGCCGCACCCACCAGGCCCCCGATCAGGGCGTGCGAGGACGACGACGGCAGCCCGAGGTACCAGGTGGCGAGGTTCCACGCGATCGCCCCCAAAAGCGCCGCCACCAGCACCTGCTCGGTGACCAGATTGGGGTCGACCAGGCCGCTGCCCACTGTCTTGGCCACGGCGGTGTACACGAACGCTCCCACCAGGTTCATGGCGGCCGCGATGGCGACCGCCAGCCGGGGGGTGAGCGCGCGCGTGGACACCGAGGTGGCGACGGCGTTCGCGGTGTCGTGAAACCCGTTTGTGAAATCGAACGCCAGGGCGGTGATGATCACCACCCACAGGAGGCCGTCGGTCATCGATTCTTGAGATAGACGCTCTCGAGCACGTGCGCCGCGCGCTCGCAGCTGTCGACGGCCTGCTCCAGGTCCTCGTGAATGTCCTTCCAGCGGATCACGACCAGCGGATCCATGCCGCCCGAGAACAGGTTGGCCGTGGCCCTGCGCACCAGCTGGTCGGCCTCGTCCTCAAGGGCGTGGATTTCGACCAGCAGCGGCTGTGCGTCCCGCAGGGGGCCCAGACCCGCGACCACATCGGACAGCTTGGACACCGCCCGCAGGATCACACCCGCCTGGTCGATGGCCTCCCGCGGCACCTCCTCGACCCCGTACAGGCTGAGCTCGTCCGCGACCTGATCGATGAAGTCCAGGATGTCGTCCAGCGCTGTCGTCAGGTCGTAGATGTCCTCACGGTCGATGGGCGTCACGAACGTCTTGTGCAGCAGCTGGACGATCTCGTGCGTGATGCGGTCGCCCTCGTGCTCCCTGTCCTTGATCTCGGCCACCAGCGCCCTGCGGTCCGGATAGTGCTCGAGCAGGTCGAGCAAAAGCTGCGCAGCCGACACGAGGTTGGCGGCGGCCTGGTCGAACAGGGTGTAGAACTCGCGTCCCTGAGGCAGCAATCGGAGCTTCGCCACGCGGCCACGATACAGGCTCGATCGTGAACGAGTGGTGAACAACCGGTCCGGTCCGGCGGGGAAGATCGTCCCCTGAGCGACGCGCGCGGCGTGGGACGCCGCCAGCGTGCCCGCAGGCCAGCCGCGCCGCGTCGTCCGGCTCGCGGACGATACTCGGATCAGGGCAGTGGATCATTTCTCGACCAGCACCCCATCCGTCTGCGGCGGCGCCGAGCACGCAACGTCACCCCTGGCACATGCGTGGTGCGCCTGGTGGCCGTGGGCGACCGCGGTGCCGATGGCGGCCACCGACCGCGCAGATCCCACGCTGGGCTCGCCCACTCGGGCGGTCAGCACGCACACATAGACCGCTCGCGGCTAGCCGCAGAGGTCGCGCACGAGCAGCTCACCGTGGACGGCATAGCCGCGGCGGCGATAGAAATCGACGGCCCGCTCGTCGGCCCCGGTGGCCGGCACCGCCACCTGACGCAGCCGGCGACTGGTGCCGTAGCCCTCAGCCCAGTCGAGCAGCGCATGCCCAACCTTCCGGCCCTGGTCGGCCGGCGGGATCACCATGCGGTCGAGCAGAAGCGCCCTGTCGCTCTCACGGGCTGCCACGAACCCCGCCGGGTGCCCGCCGACCTCGGCCACGAACACGATGTCCCCCGGGGGTCCGGCCGGCGCCACTCCGGCCGCCAGGTGCTCGTGGGCGGCGTCGACCTGGGGCACCGTCTCGGCCACCAGACGGCTCAGCGCGGCGTCGTCGTCCGGCCGCCGTTCCCGCACCACCACGTCGGTCACAGCGGTGCTCCGGGCGCCGGCCGGTCAGACGACGCCGGACGCCTCGTCGATGGCCCGCTGCTCCTCCGGCGAGAGTTCCACGTCGCTGCGACCATCGCGTACATCCTTGATGTAGATCCTGGCGTAGTCCCGACCCTGGATCGCCGACAACACGATCCCCGACCCGGTGGCGTCCATCACCGCGATGGTAGCCGACTGCTTGCCGCCCGAGCCTTCGAGCGCATCGTACCGAAGCAGGGAACGCCGCTGGTAGCAGCTGTCCACTCGCGCGCTGGTCGCCGCCACCTGCCCCTCCACCTGGGCCGAACGGCGATCGATCGCCTCCACCCGCGCGAGCAGGCCGACGGCGTATTCGACAAGGTCATGGGTGTCCGTACCGACAACCAGCCTCTGGTCGCGGCGCATGCGGCGCACCACCACGAGCAGGTACAGGGTGCACAGAAACAGGAGCCCGGCGGCGGCAGCGGCCGCGATCGCCACGTACAGCGCGGTATCGGCGCGGGTCATGCTGCGACTTTGAACGCGACGCGATACGTGCCGCTGTTGTTGGACTTGTTGCGTTCGCCGGGCACCGGGCCGGTCATCACGAAAAGCGTGTACGGCTGGCTGAACTGCGGCTGGTTGGGGGCCGCGAACGGGTTGGAGATCGTCGCCGTCGCCGACCCGTTGGGCTGGATGGAGGGGATCGTCGCGTTCTGCACCAGCGGGTTCTGACCGGCGTGCTTGAGCTCCAGCATGACCGGCACGCTGACCTCCTGGTAGTGCCCGCCGTTCTTGACGGTGACCTTGAACGTCAGCCCGCTGGTGAACGTGACCGTGTTCAGCGTCCCGGGTGTGAGCGTCTTGCCGTCGGCCTTGACGGAGACCAGCTCGACGCCGTGCAGCCCGTGCACCGCTCCCGGCCGCAGCCGCAGCAACACGGGCGCGAATCCGGTGGTGGTGACGAGCTTGATGTCGGGCGACTTGAGGAAGCGCGAGGTGGGCACCTGGCCGACGATGTTTGCCGACCGCAGCACGTCGTGTGCCGCGCTCGCGTACGAGTCCGCGTAGATCACGTCAGACGACATCAACCTCTGCATGCACCTGGACAGCGCCTGCGCGCCGAGCCGGATCTTGCCCCGGCTGGCGCCGTTTGCGGCGCTCACGACGTTGGCCTCCAGGCAGCGCAGGCCGTTGACCCGGTACTGGAGCGCCTGCAGCAGGTACGGATGCACGGGGACGAGCTGGCTGGTGGGCTTGATCGACTTCGCGGCGGCGTACTGCTCCTGAGCCGCGCTGACATCCGCCTCCAGCTTCTTCTGCACCTGCGGGGCCGTGATGCCCGGGGTGTTGAGGACCTGCTGGAGCCTGGCGCCCAGCGCGTCGGAGGCGATCAGCTGCGCCTTCACCTTCGAGAAGTAGGTCTCCGTCGGATTCGACGAGCTGCCCCCGAACAGGCCCTTGACCACCAGGTATCCGACCACCAGCAGTACCAGGATGCCTGCGCCCAGGACGGCCAGCCGGCCGTACTCCAGCTGCCCGCTGCCGCGGCCGCCGCCTGGCCGGCGGGGGCCGCCCGTGCGGCCGCCGCCAAGGCGTCCGCTGCCCGGGATTCGGGACGGCCTGGGGATTCGCGGCCGGGGCCCGGATTCGGTCTCCGGTCGGGCGGTCTGAGCCCCGCCTGCGGGCCGCGTGACGGCCGTCTCCTGGGTCTGGCTCGGCTCCTCCCAATCCTCGTCGAAGAAGTCTTCAGGAGGCACCAATCCACCCTACCACTCCGCGCGGACGCCGATTTGCAGGACTCTCGGCACGCTCGTCCAACTCCCCACGCGTGGGTCAGACAGCTCGCGACGCCCCTCAGGACCAGCTCTCGGGCCGGCTGGTGGCCGGCCGCTACCAGCTGGGCGACATGCTGGGCCGGGGAGGCTTTGGCGCGGTCTACGAGGGCCACGACACACGGGCCGGCGAGGCGGTCGCGGTCAAGGTCTTCGAGCGGATCGAGGGGCGCGAGTCGCGTGCCCGGCGAGAGGCCCGCACGGCGTCGAAGCTGGAGCATCCCAATGTGCACAGCGTGCTGGGCCTGGAGCACGATGACGACCACTCCTACCTGGTGTCCGAGCTGGTGGTGGGCGAGCGGTTCGACCGCACCGACCTCACCGACGAGGAGGCGGTACGGGCGATCGCAGCCGTGGCCGACGCGCTCGCCCACGCGCATGCGCGGGGCGTCATCCACCGCGATGTGAAGCCGGCCAATATCCTGATCTCGGTCGACGGCGACGTGCGGCTGACCGACTTCGGGATCGCCAAGGATGACGACGCCCGCGACCAGACCACCGCCGACGAGCGCGTGCTGGGCACGCTGTCGTACATGGCGCCGGAGCAGGCCCAGGGACGCAAGGCCACCGGCGCCACCGACGTCTGGTCGGCCGCGCTCACGCTGTACTCCCGGCTGGTCGGCGAGAACCCGTTCAAGGCGCGCTCGCTGGGCGAGCTGCTGGAGCGCCTCGGCGACGGCATCCGCCCGCTGCACGAGCTGCGGCCCGATCTTCCGCGGGAGCTGTCGCGGGTGCTCAGCCGGGCGCTGGACCACGACCCCGACCGGCGTCCGGACGCGACCCGGTTCCGCGATCTGCTGCTGGAGGCGATCCAGCCGCCGGCTGCGGAGGACGAGCCGGACCCGTCGGCGCCCAGGCCCGAGCGCACCGTGCGCAGGCTGCGGATCCCGGCCGTCGACCTCGACCGGCCGCTGCGGGCGGCAGGATCGATCCTGTGCGCCGGGATGCTGGTGTGGGGGCTCGGTGCGTTCCCCGTCTACCCCCCTGCGTGGACGCTGCCGCTGGCCGTCGTCGTGGCGGCCCTGGCATGGTGGAGGCCCGCCGCGGGCCTGGCGCTTGGATCGGCACTGATGGTGCCGGCGTTCTGGAACCACGCCGAGGCCGCAGGCCTGGCGTGGATGGCGCTGGCCGCGGCCTGGATCTGGGTCAGCCGCCGCTGGCCCGGGCCGCGCTGCCTCTCGCCGCTGGCGGCCGGACCGCTGGCGGTGGTCGGACTGGGGCCGGCGTATGTCCTGGTGGCCGCCTCGGCCCCCACGGCACGGCGAAGGGCGCTGGAGGGCGCTGCCGGCGGAGTGGTGACCGTGGTGGCCGGGGGCCTGATGACCGGCCCGGCCGTGCTCGGCATCGCCGGCGCCAGCAGTCCGGGCGTGCTGGTGACGGCGCTCGCCCACTCGCCGCAGGCGGTGGCGGTGGTGGCTGCCATGTCGGGTTTCGCGACCCTCCTGCCGCTGGCCTGGCAGCAGCTCGGGAACCGCCGCGTGCAGGCCACCGCGTTGTGGGGCGTGGGCTTCGGGCTGGCGGCCGCGGCCCTGCCGCACATGATCGCCAGCCGCCCGGCTGGGTGGGCTCCTGCGACGGTCGCGGTGACGCTGGCGGCTATAATCCCGGCCGCCTGGGCGCTCGCGTCACCACGGCTCCAGTACGGGCGATGACTGCGGGCGCAGCCGGCAACGTCTCTCGTCACCTCCCTGCGTTGAGCGTCCTTCGCAACATCGAGCGCAAGATCGGCGGCCTTGTCGAAGGCGTGTTCGGCCGCACCTTCCGGTCGTCGGTGCAGCCCGTGGAGCTGGCCCGCAAGCTGGCCAAGGAGATGGACGATCACCGCACCATCTCGATCCACAGGGTGTACGTGCCCAACGAGTACACGGTGTACCTCAACCCGGCCGATCGCGAGCAATTCTCCGCCTACGAGGCGCAGATGACGGCGGAGCTGGAGGAGTACCTGGTCGAGCACGCCCGGCGCGAGGGATACAGCATCGCCAGCCGGCCGCGAGTGCTGATCGAGACCGAGCCCGACCTCACGGTGGGGATGTTCGGGATCGCGGTGGCGACGGCGGCCGACGCCGACCACGACGCCCCGGCAGCCGTGGCAGCACAGCCGCCCCCGGTGGAGGCGCCACCGCTGGAGCCGCCCGCGGTCGGCGCCCCGGTACCCGCCGCCGACCTGTCGCCGCCGCCCGCTGCGGTGCCCAGCTCGACGATGATCTATGCGCCGGAGCCCGAGCCCGAGCCGGAGCCGCAGCCTGTGGAGCAGGCCGTGCTCGAATGGAACGGCGGCAGCCTGTCGCTGACCGGCCATGTGACCAGCATCGGGCGCTCCAGCGACTGCACGATCGTGCTCTCCGATCCCAATGTGTCGCGCCGCCACGCCGAGATCCGTCACATCGGCGAGGGGTACTCGCTGATCGATCTGGGCTCGACGAACGGCACCGAGGTGAACGGGCAGCGGATCGTGGAAACTGCACTGATGAACGGGGACGTGATCAACGTGGGCCAGACCAAGCTCACGTTCGAGCGCCGCCTTGGTTGAGCAACTTCTGCTGGCGCTCAAGGTGGGGTTCGTGGTGCTGCTCTACCTCTTCATCTGGCGAGTGATCCGGGTCGCCTCGCGCGACATGGCGGCTGGGCAGGAGAGCATGATCCTGGCCCCGCTGAAGACGCCCAAGCCTGCTCCGCAGGCTCCCCGGCGGGCACCGGGGCGGCTGATAGTGACCCGCAGCCCCGAGCTTCGCGAGGGCAGCGTGATCACGCTCAGCCACGAGCTCTTCGCCGGCCGCGAGGCGGGCCTCGACATCCCGCTGCCGGCCGACGGGTACGCGTCTCACCGCCACGCCAGGTTCGTGCGCGCCAACGACACCGACGCCGTCGAGGATCTGCAGTCGACCAACGGAACGTACGTGAACGGCGAGCGGCTGGACGGTCTGCGCCCGCTCAGCCCCGGCGACCTGATCACCATCGGCCAGACCCAGCTCACGTACCAGAACGGCGACGCATGAGCGTGACCGTGATCGACCGCGCCGTTGTCACCCGAACCGGCAATGTGCGGCGCACCAACGAGGACGCCTACCTGATCGCCGAGCCGCTGTTTGTGGTCGCAGACGGCATGGGAGGGGCGCAGGCCGGCGAGATCGCGGCACGCATGGCGGCGGACGAGTTCGGGCACCTGGACGCCGCCAGGGCACGCGGCGAGCAGGCTCTGCGGGAGATCATCGGGAACGCGAACCAGCGCATCCTGGAACGTGCGAAGAGCGATCCGGAGCTGGCCGGAATGGGCACCACGGTGATCGCCGCGCTTGTCGGCGACGACGGCCGGGTGGCTTTCGGACACGTCGGCGACAGCCGCGCCTACCTGCTGCGCGACGGCGATCTGCAGCAGCTGTCGGAGGACCACTCCCTGGTCTCCGAGCTGGTGCGGGCCGGCGAGCTGTCGGAGGCCGAAGCCGAACGGCATCCCCAGCGCAGCGTGATCACGCGGGCCCTGGGCGCCGATCCGAATCTGCAGGTGGACACGTTCACGGTCGACGGACGACCCGGCGACATCGTGCTGCTGTGCAGCGACGGGCTGAACACGATGGTCGACGAGCCCACCATCGCCCGCCTGATGGCGTCCGGCGCAAGCGCTGAGGAGACCGCGCGCGAACTGGTGAAGGCGGCGCTGGCCGGCGGCGGCGAGGACAACGTGACCGCCATCGTGTTCCGGCTCGGAGAGACCGAGGGCGATGGCGCGGTCACCCCCGCCGTCACCGCCGAAGCGACGCCCGCCGGCCGCTCGCGGGGCGGCCGGGCGCTTCGCATGACGGCGCGCGTGGTGGCGGTGGTGATGATCGCCGGCCTGCTGGCCGCCGGCGCGGTCGCCGGTCTGCGGTGGAGCCATTTCGTCGGCGCCGACCAGGCCACCGGCCGGGTGGCTGTGTACCAGGGTCTGCCGGTCAACCTGCCGTTCGGACTGCGCCTGTACCGCGAGACCTACGAGTCGGGAGTGCTCTATGCGACGCTCTCGACCGCCCAGCGGAAGCAGTTGTTCGACCACCGTCTGCGCTCCTCGGCCGACGCGGTGCAGGCGGTGCGCACGGTGCAGGCGGAGACGCCGTGAGATCGGCCCGGCTGCGCGAGCTGCTCAACCTGAGCATGGTCGGGGTGCTGACCGCGATCGGCTTCCTGTCGGTGTACACCGCCCGACAGCAGGAGATCCAGTCCACCTCGCTGATCTACGCCGGGGTGTTCCTCAGCCTGTTCGTGCTTGCCCATCTGGGTGTGCGCGCCGGGCTGCCGGACGCCGATCCGTGGCTGCTGCCGCTGGCCGCGCTCTTGTCCGCCCTGGGCCTGATCGAGATCTACCGGCTCGATCCCGTGCTCGCCCGCGACCAGTCGGTGTGGATCGTGATCGGCCTGGCCGGCTTCATCGGGCTCATCTTCGTGCTCCGCGATCCGCGCCGGCTGGAGAACTACAAGTACCTGCTCGGCGTCTCGGCTGTTGTCCTGCTCGGAATCACGATGCTGGTCGGTACCACCGTCAACGGCGCCAAGCTGTGGCTGCGCGTGGGCGGCGTCCAGGTACAGCCCGGCGAGTTCGCGAAGCTCTTGCTCGTCATCTTCCTGGCCGGGTACCTGCGCGAGAAGCGCGAGGTGCTGGCGTTCGCCCACCGCCGCGTGCTGGGGCTCGGCATCCCCGCCGCCAAGCACTTCGGGCCGCTGCTCCTGATGGCGTTCGCCTCGCTGGGCGTGCTGGCGGTGCTGAACGACCTGGGCACGGCCCTGCTGCTGTTCGGGATCTTCCTGGCCATGCTGTACGTGGCCACCGGCCGTCACGCCTACACCGTGATCGGGCTGGGCCTGTTCGCGGCCGGATCGTGGTTCGTCTACCACACCACCGCGCACGTGCGCGAGCGGTTCACGGTGTGGCTGGATCCGTGGGCGACGCCCCACACCACGGGCTATCAGATCGTGCAGTCGGTGGAGTCGATCGCCGACGGCGGCGTGTTCGGCACCGGCCTCGGCAAGAGCTTTCAGCTCATCGGTACGCCGCCCCACCCGGTGATCCCGGCTGCGCAGACCGACGGCATCTTCGCGGTGTGGTCTGACGAGACCGGCCTGGCCGGCGCCGCGGCGCTGCTCCTGGTGTACCTGCTGTTCGCCTACCGGGGATTCAAGATCGCGGCGCTGGCCAGCGATGGCTTCTCGAAGCTCCTGGCCGCCGGTCTCACCTTCGCCTTCAGCCTGCAGGCCTTTCTGATCGTGGGCGGGGTGACCCGGTTGGTGCCGCTGACCGGCATCACGCTGCCCTTCGTGAGCTATGGCGGCTCCTCCATCGTTTCCAACTTTCTGATGCTGGCGCTGCTTCTGATGGTGTCCCAGCGGGCAATGGCAAGAAGTACATGAACACGCAGATCCGATCCCTGTTCCGGCTGGTGGCGGTGGGCTTTGCCGTGCTCATCACCATGACGGCCTACTGGCAGATCTGGGCCGCCGACTCGCTGGCCACGCGCAAGGACAATGCTCGCCTGATCTACCGCCAACTGGCGATCAGGCGCGGCCTGATCCTGGCCGCCAACGGGCGCACCGTGCTGGCCCGCAACCGCTCCCACAAGAGCGACGCCCAGACCATCTACACCCGCGTGTATCCGTACGGCAAGCTGTTCGCGCACGTCATCGGCTACAACACGATCGACCAGGGCCGAAGCGGGATCGAGCTGTCGTACAACGACTTCCTGACCGCCGCCAACAACGACCTGGCCACCCAGCTTCGCAACCTGGGCGACAGCCTGCGCGGCGAGACGGTGACCGGCGACAACCTGGTGACCAGCCTGTCGGTGCCGGCGCAGCGCGCGGCCGCACGCGGCCTGGCCGGCAAGGTGGGAGCGGTGGTGGCCCTGGAGCCGTCGACCTTCCGGGTGCTGGCGATGGCGTCCTCACCGTCCTTCGACCCCAACACGGTGGTCCAGAACTACGCCCGCCTGAACCGGCCGCGCAGCGGCGCGCCGCTCCTGAACCGCGCAATGCAGGGCCTGTACGCCCCGGGCTCCACGTTCAAGACGGTGACCGCCACGGCGGCCCTGGACACCGGCAAGTACACGCCCGACTCGACGATCAACGCGTTCGGCACGTGCATCCAGCCCAGCCAGTTCCCGATCTTCGCGCCGCTGTGCAACGCTCCCGGCGAGAGCTTCGGCGACATCAGCCTGAGCACGGCCATGACGTACTCGGTGAACACGGTGTTCGCGCAGGTGGGGCTGAAGGTCGGGGCGCGGGCGATGACCGACTACATGACCCGGTACGGGTTCTTCTCGAAGCCGACGCTGGACTTCCCGGCCGACGAGATGGCCCCATCGGGGCGCTACCACAACGGACGCATGCTGGCGCCGGGGGCGCCCATGGACGTGGCACGGGTGGCGATCGGGCAGGAGAAGCTGGCGGTGACGCCGTTCCAGATGGCCGAGGTGGCCGCGACGGTCGGCAACGGCGGCCAGCTGATGCAGCCGACCCTGGTCGACCGGGCCGTGCAGCCCGGCGGATCAGTGGACTACAAGGCCACGCCGCACGTGCTGACCCGGGTGATGTCGGAACAGACGGCGCAGGAACTCGGTCAGATGATGAAGAACGTGGTGGATGAAGGAACCGGAACAGCCGCGAACGTGCAGGGCCTGACGGTGGCCGGCAAGACCGGCACCGCCGAGACCGGCATCCCCGGCATCAATACGGCATGGTTCATCGCGTTCGCACCCGTCATCCACCCCAAGATCGCCGTGGCTGTCACGATCGAGCACACGCCGGAGTTCGGCGGCCAGATTGCGGCGCCCATCGCGGCCGAGGTGATCAAAGCGTATTTGGCCCGAGGCGTGGCACAGTAGGGAGGCGATGGGGACGAGCGTCATGATCGGAGAGCTGTTCGACGGCCGCTACCGGCTCGAGAGACGGATCGGGTCGGGTGGGATGGCCGACGTCTACCTGGCCACCGACGAGTCGCTGGGCAGGCAGGTCGCGATCAAGGTGCTGTCCGACCGCTACGCGCAGGACGACGGCTTCGTGGAGCGGTTCCGCAGGGAGGCGTCGGCGGCCGCCGGCCTGAACCACCAGAACATCGTGGCGGTGTACGACCGCGGCGAGGCCGAGGGCACGTACTACATCGCCATGGAGTTCCTGGACGGCCCCACGCTGAAGGAGGAGATCGTGCGCCGGGCGCCGCTGCCGGAGGCCCAGGCCATCGGCTGGGCGACCCAGGCCCTGGACGCACTCGACTTCGCCCACCGGCGAGGCGTGATCCACCGCGACGTCAAGCCGCACAACATGGTGCTGACCGAGGACGGCCGGCTGAAGGTCACGGACTTCGGCATCGCGCGGGCCCAGAACACGCAGCAGATGACCGAGGTGGGGTCGATCGTGGGCACCGCCCAGTACCTGTCGCCTGAGCAGGCACGCGGACAGGCGGTGGGGCCGCAGAGCGACCTGTATTCGATGGGCATCGTGCTGTACGAGATGCTGACCGGCGATCTGCCGTTCACCGGCGACGGGGCGGTCGACATCGCCATGAAGCAGGTGAGCGACGCGCCGCCGTCGCTGCGGGAGCGAAACCGGCTGGTGTCGCCGGCCCTGGAGCAGGTGGTGATGCGCGCGCTGGCCAAGGACCCGGCGCTGCGCCACCCCTCTGCGCGGGCCATGGCGGACGAGCTGCGGCGGGTGGGCCGCGGCGGGATGGCCTCGGCCGACACCCAGCAGGCCACCCAGGTGATCGCCGCCTACAACCATGGCCAGAACACCTCGGCCACCTCGGTGCTGACGCGGCCGCCCGCGGAGGCGCCGCCGGAGCCGAAGCGAAGCGCGCTGCCGTGGATCCTGGTGGCGATCCTGCTGGCCGCCAGCGCGGTGATCGGGTATCTGGTCTACAACCAGCTCCAGGGCGCGGGGGGCGTCACGGTGCCCGACACGCTGATCGGCGGGTCGTGCCAGAACGCGGCGGCACAGTTGGCGAACGTCGGGCTCAAGGGCGACTGCCGGCACGTGCCTTCGACGCCTGCGCAGAAGGGGCATGTGTTCAAGACCGATCCGACGGGAGGCTCGAGCGTCGACTCCGGATCGACGGTGAAGCTGTTCTTCGGCAATGGACCGAAGAACGTCACGCTGCCGAACCTGGCCGGGAAGCGGGCCAACGACGCGAGCACGGCGATCACGGATCTCGGGCTGCCGGCGCCGCATGTCGTGCAGGTGAACTCACCGAAACAGCCGGGCGGCGACGTCGTCTCGACGCAGCCTGGACCCGGCAGCATCCCAGCGGACACGGTGGTCACGCTCAAGGTCGCCACCGGCAATGTGGTGATCCCCGACGTGACCGGCGGCCTGACGTGCAGCCAGGCGTCGCAACAGCTTTCCGCGCTCACGCTCCAGCCCACCTGCAGCCAGCAGAACGACAACAAGGTGCCGGCCGGGCAGGTCATCGGCGTGTCCGGCCAGTCGCCGGGCAACCGCGTCCCGCAGGGCTCCGCGGTGACGGTGCTGGTGTCGTCCGGCCCCGGCACGGCCACCGTGCCCAACGTGGTCGGCCTGCCCAGCGACACGGCTCGGAGCCAGCTCAAGGGGGACGGGTTCAAGGTCGTGTTCGGGCATGACGTGACGTGCACCAAGTCGCTGGACGGCATCGTGGAGTCGCAGACGCCGCAGGGCGGCACCACCGCGCAGTACGGGTCGTACGTGTCGATCCGGGTGTGGCAGTACACGCCGAGCGATCCCAGCTGCGGGAACAACGGGACGACCACAACCGCGACCACATGAGCGACCGGCGACCCCTGCGAGTTGCCGTGCTGTCGGGCGGCCGCAGCTCCGAGCACGAGATCTCCGTGGCCTCGGCCGCGTCCGTGGTGGAGGCGCTCGATCCCGAACGGTACGAGGTGGTCCCAGTCGAGATCGACCGCACGGGCGCATGGCAGCTGGAGAGCTCGGAGGAGGGGCCGCCCGAGCAGCTCGCGCTGGCCCCCGGAGACTTCGGCAACTCCGTCATCCCCCGCGCCGGCGGCACGCTGTCGCAGGCCCGGGCCATCGGACAGATCGACGTCGTCTTCCCCATGCTGCACGGACCTTTCGGCGAGGACGGGACGGTGCAGGGGATGCTGGAGATGGTCGGCCTGCCGTATGTCGGCACGGGCGTCCTGGGGGCGGCGCTGACCATGGACAAGGACCTGGTCAAGCACGTGCTCACGAACGTGGGCATCCGCACCGCCCGCCACGTCCTGTTCGACGCCAACACCGATCACGACTACGAGGCGGAGCTGGCCTCCGCGAGCATCGGGCTGCCCTGCTTCGTGAAGCCCGCCCGGCTGGGATCGAGCGTCGGCATCAGCAAGGTGACCACGCACGACGAGCTGGGGCCGGCCCTGGAGCTGGCCTTCAGGCACGACAGCCAAGTGCTGGTGGAGGAGATGATCGAGGGCCGCGAGATGGAGGTCGGCATCCTCGGCAACAGGGATCCGATCGCGTCGGTGCCCGGCCTGCTGCATATCAACGCCGACTGGTACGACTACGACGCCAAATACATGCCGGGCGGCATGGAGCTGGAGGCGCCGGCGCCCGTCGACGCCGTGCTGACCGAGGAGCTGCAGCGGATCGCCAAGCTCGCGTTCCGGATCTGCAAGTGCTCGGGGATGGCCCGGGTGGACTTCTTCGTCACCGACGCGGACGAGGTCGTCCTGAACGAGATCAACACCATTCCCGGCTTCACCTCGACCAGCGTGTACGCACGCCTGTTCGAGGCCAGCGGGATCTCCTACCCGCAGCTGCTCGACCGGCTGATCGAGCTGGCCATCGAGCGGCACCAGGACGACCAGCAGTACCTCTACTGACGTCCGGCCGACCAGATGTTGGCAGACTCCACTAAGGCGGCGGGCGGCTGCCGCCGAAACAGACAATGAGCTTGTGCGCAGAGGCGCGAAGCGATCGGCAGCCGACCAGAGAGGAATCCGCATCATGACCAGCTCCAGCCGCCGTCTGGCAGCCGTCCTTCTGACCACCGCGCTGGCCGCAGGCTGCGGGCAGGCCACCTCGGCGACATCCGGCCCGCCGGCGTCCACGCACGCCCGCATCAATCCCGACCTGCTGGCGGCCGCCGGCGCAGCCACCGCCCACGCGGGCAGCGCCAGGCTGACGATGCAGATGCGGATGTCGGGCCCCCAGGGCTCCTACACCGCCCAGGCGCACGGTCTGATGACGTTCTCGAAGCCGTCTCGCGGCTCTCTGTCGATGCTCGTCAAGGTGCCCACCGCCGCCACCCCGCTGAGCATGAGCGAGCGCATCCTGGGCACGACGCTGTACATGCGGATGCCGTTCCTGAACCAGGTCTCGCCGAAGCTGAAGCCGTGGCTCAAGCTGGATCTGGCGGCGGCCGGCAAGGCCGAGGGTCTGAACCTGGGCGCGGTGATGAACTCCAGCACCAACGACCCGGCCAGCATCCTGGCCTACGTGCAGGGAGCGTCCGGAGACGTCAAGGACCTGGGCCCGGCCACGATCGGCGGCGTCAAAACCACGCATTACCACGCGACCATCGACTACGCCAAGGTGGTGGCCAACCTGCGCAAAACCAACCGCGCAGCCGCCGCGACCATTCAGAAGGCGGCTGAGATGTCAGGCCTGACCACCGCTCCGATCGACGTGTGGGTCGACGGCTCGGGGCTCATGCGCCAGGAGCGGGTGACCGTGGCCGCGCCGAGCACCGGCACCAGCATGAGCATCCTGCTCGACCTGTCGCAGTTCGGGACGCCGGTCAGGGTCAGCCCGCCGCCGGCGTCGCAGACCACGGACCTGATGAAGCTGCTGAAGTCGATGCCGAGCCCTGGCCAGACGGCCTAGGCTCAAAAATCCATCGGCAGGATGGCGTCCTGCTCGAGTGCATTCCGGAACCGCTCGAGCTGGTCCGCCATGTTCTCGCGCGTGACGCGCTCCAGCTCGGCGATCAGGCGGTCCGTCTCGGACGCCAGCACCTCGTCATAGCGCTCGACCTCGAACTGCTCGAAGACGCCGGTGGCCCGCCACCGGCAGTCGGGGCAGCGCACTCGAAGCTCCCACCTCGACTCGTCCACCTCTCGCCAGTCGACCGGATGCACACGCGACCCGGCGCAGCTCGGGCACAGCTCGATGCGGCGGACGTGCACCTCCGGCTCGGCGTCGCCGGACGGCGCGGCGCCGGGCTCGAGGTACACGATCTCCACCACCTTGCCGCTGGGGAGCGTGATCTTTTTGATACGAAATTCGGCCATTTGTGTCGGACGATAGGGGAGCTTGCAACTGGTGTCCCCTGTATCGGCCACACAAGTGACCACTTGAGGGCATCGTGCGCCCTCGGACGTGGTGCGTCAGCCCGCTGTGGACGCCAGCGGACGCACGCCGCAGGCGTGGCCCACGGCGTCCTCCAGGATGTCCAGCGCCTCGTCGATCTGCTCGTCGGTGGCGACCAGGGCCACCAGCACCCGGATGCAGTTTCCGAGCACGCCCGCCTTGAGCAGGATCAGGCCGTTCTGGGCGGCGTGATCGACCACGGCGGTGGCGACGTCGGCCGCGGGCTCCTTTGACCCCCGGTCGTGCACGAACTCCATGGCGAGCATCGGCCCCAACCCGCGCACCTCGCCGATCTGGTCGTGCCGCTCGGCCATGGCCTCCATCCGCCGGCGGATGCGCTGGCCGATCGCCGTGCCGCGGGCCAGCAGATCCCGGCTGTCGATCTCGTCGAGCACGGCCAGCGCTGCCACACACCCCAGCGGCGACCCCACATAGGTGCCGCCGATCGCGCTCTCGTGCGGGGCGTCCATCAGTGCCGCACGTCCCACGACGCCGGACATGGGGACGCCGGCGGCGATCGACTTGGCCACCGTGATCAGGTCCGGCTCGATGCCGAAGTGCTCGATCCCGAACATGCGGCCGGTACGGCCGAAGCCCGACTGCACCTCGTCGGCGATCAGCACGATCCCGTGTTCGGATGCGATCTCGCGCAGGCCCCGCACGAACTCCGCCGGCGGCACCACGAATCCGCCCTCGCCCTGCACGGGCTCGAAGATGATGGCGGCGACGTGCGTGGGGTCGATATGCGTGACCAGCATCCGCCGCAGGGCGTCCAGGGCCTCGCCGGCCGGGTCCGAGCCCACCCAGCGGTACGGGTTGGGGAACGGCGCCCGGTACACCTCGGGGGCGAACGGGCCCATGCCCACCTTGTACGGGTGCTGCTTGGACGTCAGCGACATGGCCATCAGGGTGCGTCCGTGGAAGGCGCCCTCGAAGGCGATCACCGCCTGCCGGCCGGTGGCCAGCTTGGCCACCTTGACGGCGTTCTCGACCGCCTCGGCGCCGGAGTTGAAGAACGCCGCCTTCTTCGGCCCGGAGATGGGCACGCGCTCGACCAGCCGCTCGCCCAGCTCGACGTAGCTCTCGTACGGGACGATGGTGAAGTCGGTGTGCAGGAAGCGGTCGACCTGCCGGTGCAGGGCGGCCGACACGGCCGCGTTGGTGTGCCCGACATTCAGGCAGCCGATGCCGCCGGACCAGTCCAGGAAGGTGTTGCCGTCGACGTCGGTGACGACGCAGCCGTGGCCGGAGTCGATCACGACCGGCATGTGGATGTCCTTGAAGTCCGCGATGACGCGGCGCTTTCGATCCAGGATCTCCCGCGACTTTGGGCCCGGCACCTCGGTACGAACGTCAACCGTCCTCGCCACCGAAACCTCCTCTTATTGGCGGGATCGCAAGGTCCTCCAGCGTATCACGGGCACCCGGCGGCCCGGTAGAATCGCGCTCCGATGGTGCTCTCCGATCGCTCCATCCGGGAAGAGATCGCCGCCGGGCGGATCGTCATCGACCCGTTCGACGACGCCCTGGTGCAACCATGCTCGGTCGACGTGCGGGTGGGGTCGGCGTTCCGGGTCTTCCGCAACTCGCGGTACCCGTACATCGACGTCAAGCAGCCGATGGAAGACCTGACCGAGCTGGTCACGGTGGCCGGCGACGACCCCTTCATCCTGCACCCGGGCGAGTTCGTGCTGGGGGTCGTGCTGGAGCGGATCGGCCTGCCCGACGACATCGTGGCCACGCTGGACGGCAAGAGCTCCCTGGGGCGCCTGGGCCTCGTCGTGCACCAGACAGCCGGCGTGGTGGACGCCGGGTTCGACGGCCACATCACGCTCGAGCTGGCCAATGTGGCCAACCTGCCCATCACCGTGTATCCGCGGATGCGCATCGCCCAGCTCAGCTTCATGACCATGACCACCCCGGCCGATCGCCCGTACGGCTCGGGCTCGCTCGGCTCCAAGTACCAGGGCCAGGCCGAGCCCACGCCCAGCCGGTACCACCTCAACTTCGCGGACCGCCCATGAGGGTGCTGGTCACCGGCGGCACGGGCTACGTCGGCCGGGAACTGGTGGCCCGGCTGCGCGAGGACGGGCACGAGGCCACCCCGTTCTCGCGGGCATCCGGAGGTGACGTGCGCGACACGCAGGCTGTGGAGTCGGCGGTCGAGGGCCAGGAGGCGATCTGCCACCTGGTGGCGATCCTGGACGGATCGGACGCCGACTTCGAGGCCGTCAATGCTCAGGGCACGAGGAACGTCGTCGACGCGGCCAAGGCGGCCGGCGTCCGCCGGTTCCTGCTGATGAGCGCGTCCGGCGTCAACGAGCAGAACGCCACCCGCACCCGGTACTGGGGCAGCAAGTGGCAGGCCAAGAAGGCCGTCATGGAGAGCGGGCTGGACTGGACGGCGTTCGAGCCCAGCTTCGTGTTCGGCCGCGGCGGGGGGGCTCTGCAGGAGTTCGAGCGGCTGCTGCGATTGCCGGTGGTGCCGGTGGCGGGCAACGGCAAGTACCGCCATCAGCCGGTGTGGGTGGGCGACGTGGCGTCCGCCTTCGCCGCCGCTCTCGCCCGTCCGGAGACGGCAGGCCGGCGGTACGAGGTGGGCGGCCCGCAGGTGTTCACGTTCGACGAGCTGCTGGACGAGCTGGCGCGGATAACCGGCCGCCGGCCGCGGCCGAAGCTGCACGCACCCGTTGGCCTGGCCAAGGCCCAGACGGTGTTTCTGAAGCACCTGCCGCCGCCACTGCGGGCAACATCCGAGCAGATCGAGATGCTCGTGGCGGGCACCGAGTGCGACATCGGGCCGATGCGCGAGGAGCTGGGGATCGAGCCGGCGTCGCTGGCCGACGCGTACACGCGGTAGATCGCCGGTCGCGCGCTTGATCGGCGTCGTCCGTCGTTGCTACCATCCGGGCTACCACGGAAAGGAGGTGGTCCGACTTGTTAGAAGGCTCAAGACGGGCGAGTGGAGGTGCTCGCGGGTAGGGGCGAGTCCCTGAACCGAGAGGGAATCGCTGCAGCCGGCGTTGGGACAGCCTCCGCCACCTCCGGGTGGTCGGAATCGGCAATCGCCGCTACCTAATCCAAGCGATCTCACCGTCACGGGGCGCGTTGGCTTGTACGCTAACGCGCCCCGTGGTGCTTCTCGGCCACAGAGTGCGGCGCGCAGGGCGCCCGCAGACCAGCCTCGCTACATGCCCCAGCGATCCTGGCCCAGGAGTTGGAGTTCCGGGCCCGCATCCGCCAGTGCCGACACCGCGCCGTCTCCCCGCTCCTCGACCCGCACCGAGACCGTCCGCGCCAGCCTGTCCTCGACCTCGATCTCGGCGCCTGCGGAGTCGCGCATGATCGTCGTCGAGTCCTCGCCGTCCCCGTCGCGGCGCTCGATGGTGTAGGTCAGCCCCGGCTCCACCCCGGCCCGCTTCATGTAGTGCAGGATCTCCTCGGCCTCGTTCTCCAGCCGCAGCACCGTGACCCGGCTGCCGGCCGGCACGGCCGGGATGGGCTCGCCGGGCTCGCGCGGGTAGTCGCCGATCGGATGGCCGTGCGGGCACGTCCGCACCTCGCCGATCATCTCCAGCATCTTGGCCTCGATGCGCGGCGACACCGAATGCTCCATGGCGTGCGCCTCCTCGTGCACGTCGTCCCACGGCAGCCCCATCACCTTGACCAGGTAGGCCTCGACCAGCCTGTGACGCGCGACGATCCGCTCGGCAACCTCACGGCCGCGGTCCGTGAAGTGGATCAGCTTGTGCTCGTCCCGGCGCACGAGTCCGTCGTCGACCAGCCGTCGCAGCATCTCGCTGGCAGAGGGCTGCGACACCTGAAGCGCGCGGGCCAGGTTTGCCTGGGTGCGCTCGATGCCGGCCTCGTACATCCAGTAGATGCTCTCCAGGTACTCCTGAGCGGCCTCGGACAGCGTGTCCATACGGGCGCCGAGTATAAGCGCCGCCCGGCTGCCACGAGTTCACACCTGGACGAACACCTCGCCGTCTCGCACGACCACCGGAAACGCCTCCACGTCCTCGGTGGCGGGCAGCGCCAGCACGGCGCCGGTGCGCACGTCGAAGCGCGCGCCGTGCCGCGGGCAGATCACGTCGAAGCCCTCCCTGTCGCCCTCGCACAGCGGCCCGTCGTCGTGGCTGCAGCGATCCTCGATCGCGTACAGCTCGTCGTCGATCCGGTACACACCCACGAACAGCGAGCCGGACTGGACGATGGTCACGCCGCCCTCGGGCAGCTCGTCCAGGCGGCCTACCCGGACTTCCACGTGATGCCGTCGCCGTCCTCGCCCCACTCGGGGGGCGCCTCGCCCTTGAGGTCGGCCAGCGCGACCCTGAGCACACCCACCGACAGCATCGCGCACTTCAGCCGCAGCGGCATCAGCGGGATCCCGAGCTCGTCCAGCACGTCGTCCTTGCCGATCTGCTCGACCTCCGACACGGGTCGGCCCTTGACCGCCTCGGAGATCATCGAGGCCGCGGCCTGGCTGATCGCGCAGCCCTGTCCGTTGTAGCGGACGTCCGTGACCACGCCGTCCTCGACCAGGAGCTCAACGGACAACTCGTCGCCGCACAACGGGTTGACGCCCTCGGCCGTGACCGTGGGATGGTCGAGATGCCCGTGGTTGCGCGGGTGGTTGTAGTGATCGAGGATGTTCTCCCGGTACAGGTCGTCCATGCTGGACGGAAGTCTACTTGGACCGCCTCAGGCCCCTCACACGCCGAAGGTGCGCTTGACCTTGTCCAACCCGCGGGCCAGCGCGTCCAGGTCCTCCACCGTGTTGTAGAGATAGAGCGATGCGCGGGCGGTCGCGACCAGGCCGTAGCGGCGCATCGCGGGCTGCGTGCAGTGGTGGCCCGCGCGCACGCAAACGCCATCGGTGTCCAGCACCTGAGCCACGTCGTGGGAGTGCACGCCGTCGACCACGAACGACAGCACCCCGCCGCGGTCGGGGGGCGGCGGGCCGTACACGGTCACGCCGTCGATCCCGGACAGGAGCTCGTACCCGTACTCCACCAGGGTCTGCTCGTGCGCGTGGATCGCCTCCAGACCGATGGCGGTGATGTAGTCGACGGCGGCCCCGAACGCGACCACCTCGGCCACCGGCGGGACACCGGCCTCGAACTTGTACGGAAGCTCGTTCCAGCTCGTGCGGTCGAGCCCCACCTGCGCGATCTGCCCGCCTCCGGTGAGGAAGGGATCCATGTCCCGCAGGAGCTGCTCACGGCCCCACAGCGCGCCCACGCCGGGGCCGCACATCTTGTGGCCGGAGATCGCGTAGAAGTCGCACCCCAGCTCCTTCACGTCCACCGGCCGGTGGGGCGCCGCCTGGGCGCCGTCCACCACCATCACCGCGTCCCGCTCGTGCGCCCAGCGCGACAACGCCTGGATGTCGTTCACGGTGCCCAGCGAGTTGGACACGTGGCCGGCGGCGACCAGCTTGATGTTCTCGACGCTGCTCAGCTTCTCCAGCGACTCCGGGTCGAGCTCCCCGCCGTCGCCCAGCCGCAGGTAGTGCATGGTGGCGCCGGTGCGCTGCGCCAGCAGCTGCCACGGCACCAGGTTGGAGTGATGCTCCATCTCGGTGGACACGATGGCGTCGCCGGGGCCGATGAACTTGAGGCCGTACCCGTAGGCGACCAGGTTCAGCCCCTCCGTGGAGTTGCGGACGAAGATCACCTCGCTGCGGGAGCGGGCGCCGAGCAGGGCTGCCACCTTGTCCCGCGTGCCCTCGTAGCGTTCGGTGGCGGTCTCGCCCAGGCGGTACACGGCCCGGTGCACCGCCGCGTACGAGGTCTCGTACACGTCGACCAGGGTGTCGATGACCGCTCGCGGCTTCTGGGACGAGGCCGCCGAGTCGAGATAGTGCAGCGGCCCGCCGCCGGGTGGGTTGGCCAGGATCGGGAAGTCCTGCTTCAACCGCTGGGCGTCGAGCGGCGTCTTGGCCGGGGCAACCGCCATGCCTGCAGTCTAGATGCCAACCCTCTGCAGCCCGTCACCGCAAGATGCCCCCCGCCCCAACCCGTACCGGGTACAGGTTGGTCGCCTTTACAAATCCCGCTCGACGTAGCGGCGCATGGCGGCGTCGCTCCCAAACTGGCGAAGAAACCAATCCGACCGCAGCCCCTCCGGCAGCCAGGCTCCGGACACCGATGCCGAATAGCTCGACCACCGCCAATCCTCGGGACGAGCGACGAGACCGGCCCTAACCGGGTTCAGCGCGATGTAGCGCGCAAGCTCGATTGCGTGCGACTCGTGCTCCACGAGCGCCGCGCGAAACCGGCTCTGGAAAACGTGCCCGACCCGCTCGTACAGCTTGTTGAACATCCTCGCGTATCCGAGCCCGATCGCCCGCATGCCCTGCGAGAGGTCGCCGTCGGGGGCCTGCAGCAGGAGGTGGTAGTGATTGTCCATGAGGCAGAAGGAGTGGCAGCTCCATCCTCGGCTCACCGCCTGCGTTTCAACCAGCCACAGAAACAGCTTCCTGTCGCCATCCGACCGGAAGATGTCCTGGCCTGTTGCGCCGCGGTTCGTGATGTGAGCGGTCGCGCCGGCGGGAAGCACACGTGGTGTTCGGGGCATGCCCTCAACGTAACCCGCACGCCTCGCAGGATGAACCCCGTCGGGTCCTGATTTCACACTCCGGGCGCTGACTCGTCACACACAGTTGTAAAGACGGGACACCTGTACCCGGTACGGGGTACTCCGGGGGTGGTCGGGCTGGGCGTCAGGCGGGCAGGCGGCTTTCGATCGCCGCGGACACCCGCTCGCGGACGGGATCGGAGCCGATCCGCTCCAGCACGTCCTCGAAGAACCCGCGCACGATCAGCCGCTGCGCCTGACCCCGGGTCAGCCCGCGGGCCATCAGGTAGAACAGCTGCGCCTGGTCGACCTGGCCCACGGTTGCGCCGTGCGTGCAGCGCACGTCGTTGGCCTGGATCTCCAGTCCGGGGATCGGAGTGGCCTGGGCGTCGGTGGACAGCAGCAGGTTCCGGTTCTCCTGGTACGCGTCCGTCTTCTGCGCGTCCTTGTCGACGCGGATCACACCCCGCCACACCGCCCGTGCGCGATCGTCCAGAACGCCCTTGAAGGCAAGGTCAGAGGTCGTGTTCGGCGCCCCGTGCTCCTGGGTGGTGTCGAAGTCGGCGTGCTCTCGCCCCGTCAGGTAGTAGGCGCCGGTGACCTTGACCGTCGCTCCCGGGGCCGCCAGGTAGTTCTCCATGCGCGACTTCGCGCGGTCGCCGCCGACGGCAGCCGCCACCCAGTCAAGCTCCGCGTCGCGGCCGACCGTGGCGCGGTGGGTGCCGAACTGCCGCGTTCCGGGGTCGTGCTCCTGCACGGTCACGTACTCCAGCCGCGCCTCGTCGCCCACGATCAGCTCCACGACCACGTTCATGTAGACGGGGCCGGACGACCGGAACTCCTCCAGGAACGTCGCCTTCGCGCCCCGCTCGAGCACGATCAGCACCCGGTGGAACGCCGCGCTGCCCTCGCCGCCCAACTCGACCACGGAGCTCAGCGGCTGCTCCACCGACACCCCCGCGGGCACGTACACCAGCACGCCGTCCTGCCAGTGCGCGGCATTCGCCGCTGCGAACTTCTCGCCGTCGGGGACGACGGAGCCGAGATGCCGCTCGACCAGCTCGGGCCGCTCGGCGACCGCCTCGCCGAGGCGCATGAAGGCCACGCCGTCCGGCACGTCGCCACCCAGCTCGATGGCAGCCGGCTGCGGCTGGTAGCCGTCCGGGTCGAACCCGCGCAGGTTGGTGAACCGCCACGCCTCCTCACGGTTGGTGGGAACCGGCAGCGACTCGTACACCGCCAGCGCAGCCGACCGCTTGCCCGCCAGCCAGGCGGGCTCAGCAAGCGTGGTCACTATCCGACCGATCCTTCCATCTGGAGCTGGATCAGCCGGTTCATCTCGACCGCGTACTCCAGCGGCAGCTCCTTGGTGATGGGCTCGATGAAGCCCGACACCACCATCGCCGACGCCTCCGTCTCGGACAACCCGCGGCTCATCAGGTAGAACAGCTGCTCCTCGCCGATCTTGGACACCGTGGCCTCGTGGCCGATGTCCACCGCGTTCTCCTTGATGTCGATATAGGGGTACGTGTCCGTGCGGCTGTCGTCGTCCAGGATGAGCGCGTCGCAGACCACCTTGGAGCGCGAGTTGACCGCCCCGTCGTTGACCTGCAGCAGCCCGCGGTAGGAGCTTCGGCCGCCGTCCTTGGAGATCGACTTGGAGGTGATCACAGACGACGTGTTGGGCGCCATGTGGGTGATCTTGCCGCCGGCGTCCTGGTGCTGGCCGCGGCCGGCGAACGCGATCGACAGCACCTCGCCGCGCGCTCCCTCGCCCTTCAGCAGCACCGCCGGGTACTTCATGGTGATCTGCGACCCGAGGTTGCCGTCGACCCACTCCATGGTGGCGTCGCGCTCGGCAACGGCGCGCTTGGTGACCAGGTTGTAGACGTTGGTCGACCAGTTCTGGATCGTCGTGTAGCGGCACCGGCCGCCCTCCGCGACGTGGATCTCGACCACCGCCGAGTGCAGCGAGTCGGTCGAGTAGATGGGGGCCGTGCAGCCCTCCACGTAGTGCACGTAGGCGTCCTTGTCGACGATGATCAGCGTGCGCTCGAACTGGCCCATGTTCTCGGCATTGATGCGGAAGTAGGCCTGCAGCGGCAGCTCCACGCGCACGCCCGGTGGCACGTAGATGAATGACCCACCCGACCACACGGCCGAGTTCAGAGCCGCGAACTTGTTGTCGTTGTAGGGGATGATCGTGCCGAAGTAGCGCCGCACGATGTCCTCGTGCTCGCGCAGTCCGGAGTCCATGTCGAGGAACAGCACGCCCTGCTCGGAGAGCTCCTTCTGCAGGTTGTGGTAGACGACCTCGGACTCGTACTGCGCGCCCACGCCGGCCAGATACTTCTTCTCCGCCTCGGGGATGCCCAGCTTGTCCCAGGTGTCGCGCATGCCCGGCGGCAGGTCGTCCCAGCTCTTGGCCTGTGTCTCGACGGGCTTCAGGTAGTAGTAGATGTTGTCGAAGTCGATCCGGCCCAGGTCGGCGCCCCACTTCGGCAGCGGGCGCTCGGTGAAGTGCCGGTAGGACTTGACCCGGAACTCGGTCATCCACTCCGGCTCGCTCTTGTGCGCGGAGATCTCGCGCACCACCTGCTCGTCCAGCCCCTTGCGGGTGCGGAAGATGGGCTCGAAATCGTCGTGGAATCCGTACTTGTACTCGCCGATTGCGGTTGCTTCGCGCTCGGCGTCTGTCAGCTGTGTCCTGGTGTCAGCCATGATGGGCCACCGCCTCCTCGTCCACGCCGTACGGTGCGTACCCTTCCCGCTCCAGCTTGTCGGCAACCTCGGGGCCGCCGGTCTCGACGATCCTGCCGTTCACGAGCACGTGCACGACATCCGGCTTGATGTACTGCAGCAGGCGGGAGTAGTGGGTGATCACGAGCACGCCCATGTCCGGGCCGGCCAGCCGGTTGACGCCGTCGGCAACGATGCGCAGGGCGTCGATGTCGAGCCCCGAGTCGGTCTCGTCGAGGATCGCCAGACGCGGCTTGAGGACCGCCATCTGGAGCATCTCCATGCGCTTCTTCTCGCCGCCGGAGAAGCCGTCGTTGAGGTATCGCGAGGTCATGGAGCGGTCGATCTTGAGAATCTCCATGTTCTCCTGGAGCAGTTTGCGGAACTCCGGGATGCGGATCGGGTTCTCGTCGCCTTCGGGTGTCCGCCGGTGCGCGTTCACCGCCATCCGCAGGAAGTTGGCCACCGTCACCCCGGGGATCGCCGACGGGTACTGGAAGGCCAGGAAGATGCCCAGCCGGGAGCGCTCGTCGGGCTCCAGGTCGAGCACGTCGTGGCCCTCGAACGTGACCTCTCCGTCGCTCACCTCGTAGGCCGGGTGGCCCATCAGCACGTGGGCCAGGGTGGATTTGCCGGAGCCGTTCGGCCCCATGATTGCGTGCACCTGCCCGCGCGACATCTCCAGGTCGAGTCCGCGCAGGATCTCCGACCCATCGATCGAGGCGTGCAGATTGGAAACAACAAGATCAGCAGGCATGTCGTCCTTCCGGACGTGTACGGTCAACTAGCTCGGTTTGCAGTCTAGCGATGCCCATCCTTGCCAGGCGCTGGGATCGTGCTAGGCTGGACCGCATGTTCGAACCTTCCTGGGAAAAGCTCTTGATCGTGCTCGTGATCGCGTTGATCGTGCTCGGGCCCAAGAAGCTCCCCGAGGTCGGTCGGTCGCTCGGCAAGGGAATCCGTGAGTTCAAGGACGGCGTGACGGGCAAGGAGGAGGAGCAGCCGCCGGCACAGCCGCCGACTGCGATCACTCCGCCGCCCGCGTCGCCGGCGTACACGCCTCCCACCCCGACGGACCCGGTCTCCAGCCACACCGAGTAGCGCCATGGCGCGGACCCGCCGGGTCGATCCCGACGAGCAGCTGACGCTGGTCGAGCACCTCGACGAGCTTCGCACTCGGCTGATCATCACGCTGTCCGCGCTGGCGATCGGCATCGCGGTCGGGTTCTGGCAGAGCTCGGCCATCCTGGCTGCCGCCAAGCGGCCTGCCGAGGATGCCGTCGGCCATCATCTGCAGTACCTGCAGACGGGGCCGCTGGACGCGTTCATGGCCTCGATGTCGGTGTCGTTCTACGTCGGGCTGCTGGTCGCGCTGCCGATCGCCAGCTACCAGATCTACTCGTTCGTGATCCCGGCCTTCTCCCGGGAGCATCACCGGGCGATCCGGCCGCTGGCCATGCTGATGCCGCTGCTGTTCGCGCTGGGCGCGGCCTTCGGCTGGTATGTGGTCATCCCGCCGGCCATGAACTTCCTGCTGAACTTCAACGCGTCCGACTTCAACGTGCAGCTGCGGGCGTCCAACCAGATCAGCTTCGTGGTGCTGACCATGGCGGCCATGGGGCTGATCTTCGAGATGCCGGCGATCATGTTCACGCTGGCCAAGATGCACATCGTGACCGGGCCCAGAATGCGCCGCACGTGGCGGTATGCCGTGGTCATCCTGGCGCTGGTGGCGGGCATCCTGCCGGGCGCCGACCCGGTGTCGTTCGTGGCGGAGTTCGTGCCCCTGCTGGTGCTGTACGGCGCGTCCTATCTGATCGTGGTCGGCGTCGATCGCAGCCGCGCGCGGAACGCCGCATCGGAACACGAGGCCGAGCCGGCGTGATCCTGGGGGCCGACTGGGTGCTGCCGGTGGACGGCGCGCCCATCCGACACGGGCGCGTGCGCGTCGAGGGTACGGACATCGCAGCGCTGGACGAGGGCGGAGCGGCCGACCTGGCGTTCGAAGGCTGCGTGATCCTGCCGGGACTGGTCAACGCGCACAGCCACCTGGAGTACGCCCGCATGAGCGGCTTCGGCGACGGCAAGGCGTTCACCCCGTGGATCGAGGAGCACATTGCGCGCAAGGACGCACTCGACCACCCTGCCGACTCGCTGGTGCAGGCGGTCGAGGGCGCTCACGTGTGCCTGGCGGGCGGGATCACGACGGTGGCGGACTGCAGCTACATGGGCACCACCGCCGCCGCGTCCGCTGAGGCCGGCCTGCGGGCGATCGTGTACCTGGAGGGATTCAGCGTATGGGAGGGGCTCGGCGACCGGATCAGGGCCGGACTCGACGCCATGCCGACCTCGGGGCTGGTGACGGCAGGGGTGTCGCCGCACGCGCCGTTCACCGTCACGCTGGACGACTACCGGATGATGATCGGGATCGCGCGCGAGCGTGGCCTGCCTGTGGCCACGCATCTGCTGGAGTCTCAGCGCGAGCACCTCCACCTCGACCACTTCGCCGACCTGCTGGGACCGGACGTGGTGTCCATACACGGGGTCTACCTGACCCCGCAGGACATCGCGCTGGCCGCCGCGGCCGACGTCCCGGTCATCCACGGCCCGCGTTCGAACGCGCTCCTGGGGTGCGGTATCGCACCGGTCGAGGAGATGCTGGCGGCGGGCCTGCGGGTCGGCCTCGGCACCGACTCGCCGGCGTCGGCCATGGCGTTCGACCTGTGGGACGAGATGCGCTGCGCCATCATGATGGCCCGCGCCCGGGCGGCACGGGCCGATGCCATGACGGCCATGACGGCACTCGAGCTGGCAACCCTGCGCGGCGCGCAGGCGATCGGACTCGGCGAGCGCACCGGCTCGCTGACGCCGGGCAAGGCGGCCGACCTGACCGTGCTCGACCTGCGGGGGACGCCGTTTCTGCCCTGGGACGACCCGGTGGTTGCCAGCGTCTACGCGGGGAATCCACAGCGAGTCGTAATGACCATGGTCGACGGCGAGATACGCTACGACAGAGCGTCTCCACCGCCGGACGGCGAGAGCGCCACCCTCGTCCGCGCCAAGATGCTCGCCGCCACCGCGCCAGGTACCTGAATGCTCTTCGAAAAGATCCGCCGCACACAGAAGCCCGTCTTTCTGTTCCTTGCTGTCATGTTCGGGCTCGGTTTCGCCCTGCTCGGAGTGGGCAGCTCGGGCAACATCAACGCCCTGGACTTCCTGCACCTGGGCGGGGGCAGCAGCAATCCCAACTCCATCTCGTCGCTGAACGCAGCGGTGAGCAAGGATCCGAACAATGCCGGCGCGTGGATCCGTCTGGCCCAGGCGTACACCGCGGCGGGACAACCCGACCAGGCGGTCAACGCCTACAGCAGTTATCTGCGGCTGCGGTCCAAGGACACCTCCGCGCTGAGCGCCGCATCCACGCTGCTCGAGCAGCAGGCGGTGCAGAACCTGCGAAACGCCTCCGCCTACCAGGCCGCGGCGGGGTTCTACGAGAACGGCACGGGCGGGTCCGTGATGCGAAACCTGCCGTTCGGCAGCTCGCTGACGGATCCGCTGGCCACCCAGCAGGCCCAGCCGTATACCGACCAGGTGAACGTGCTCAGCCAGCAGGGCACGGCTGACTTCCAGCGAGCGACCGAGTACCGCCAGAGCCTGGCCAGGCTGGATCCCAAGAATGCCTTCAACCAGGAGGCGCTGGGGTACGACGCCTACTACGCGCGGGCCTACCCGACGTCGGCGGCGGCCTTCAAGGAGTTCCTCAAGCTGACGCCCAAGGGCAGCCAGCAGGCCAAGCAGGTGCAGTCGATCCTCAAGCAGGTTGAGCTGCTGGCGAAGACGAGCAGCACCGGCACCCCGCCGACAACGCCGTAATCAGATCCGCTGCACGCGGCGGGCGGTGTGCAGGAAGCCTACGACGCCCGCCAGCACGAGCACCAGCCCGATGGCGAGCCACGGTCGCGGATCGAGGTAGTCGTCGCAGCCTGCGGCTGTCGCGGTGTGCCAGCACACGGTGCCGGGCCCCTTGCGCTGGACGTAGGCGACGAGCAGAAACGGCAGGCCGGCGCCGGCTGCTGCACCGAACGCCGACCCGGAGACGGCGTGCCGGCCCCAGCGAAGCGCGGCGAACAGCGCCGCTCCCGCCACCGGTAGGTACAGAAACCCCGCGAAGCTGATGAAGGCGATCGAGCTCGCGCCCACCGCCGCCCAGACCAGGAACCAGCCCCAGTCGCCCGCACCGGGTTGGCGTTGCCTGTCCATGCCCCCATGATAGGACTCACCGTGCGCATGCGGCGCGCCGTGGCACCGCCGGCGGGGCGCACAGCTGACCCGCCGCCGTCACGGCGGCGTCCACCAGGGCCCTGCTGGGGCCGACCACGAACAGGTGCTCGGTGTTCCGCAGGTGCGAGACGCGGCCGACCCGAACGCCGGCGGGATTGTGGATGCCGATGCGCGCACCCACGTAGCGATCGTTCTCGACCCGGAGCTCGCCCACATAACCCCGCTCGGCCAGCAGCCCACGCACGCGCAGGGGTTCGTGGAACCCCTCGTCGGAGAACGACACCACCAGCCACGGCGTGGTCAGGTCCTCGACGAGGCTGCTCAGGGCGGGCCAGGCGCCGCGCCTGGAGTTGTACGCACTGCGCCGCTGCCGGACGTCCACCCGTTTGCAGGCCACGCCGTAGTGCGGGGGCGCGTCCCCCAGCACCAGGGTCTCCCACACGTGGTAGTTGCCGAGATACGAGTGCTGGTTGTACGGCGGATCGATGTAGGCGCACTGCTCGCCGTCGAGCTGCCGCGCCAGTGAGTTGGCATCGGTGCGGCGGACAGTGCCCGGCGGCCCGCAGACCGCCTGCGGCGGCCGCAGCTCGAGCCGGTTGAGGGCCCGCGGAGCCCAGCTCTTGAGGTACGCCATCTGCACGCCGACGGTCGAGTCCACCCTGTCGGCCGCCTCGACCAGGCTGGTCAGGGCCAGGCCGCGCAAGGCCGGCGGGAGGTCGAGGTGCTCGATGCCGGCCCGGATTGCGTCGATCCGTCGGCCGTTGTCCTCCGTGAAGTACCGCGAGGCTCTGCAGAACGTCTCGGTGACGTACCCGTCCACGTCGGGCAGCCGGTTCAGCTTCGCCAGGATGGCCGGAAGCTGCCGATGGTCGTCCGGGGCGGCGGCGATGTACGCCCAGCCGAACACCTCCGAGTAGGCGGCCGTGTCGTTGGACAGCACGCGCACGCCTGCCCGGCGCAACTCCTGCCCGACACGGGTGGTGCCGGCGAACAGATCGACCGCCGAGCGCACCGGCAAGGACCGCACGACGCCGCCGATGGCGGGCACCAGCAGCCGCTTGCTGCCGAGGTACTTGATCACGGCCCGTGAGCGTAGATGAGGGGCACGTCGGAGCCGGCGTCGTGCAGGCCGCGGAACCATCGCCGTGCGACCGGAGTCATAAGCACAACGACCTGGAGGAGATGATGGAACGCAGACGGCAGATCGCATGTGCGGCGCTGGCACTGGTCGCGCTGTCGGGCCTGGCCGGGGCGCTGGCGGGCTGCGCGAGCTCGTCGAGCAGTGACAGCTCAGGGGGCGGATCGAGCACGGCCGCCTCGACCGCGGCCGCCAGCCTGGCGGCTGCCCCAGCGGCCGGCGAGAAGCTGTCCGGCTCTGGCTCCTCACACGGCGCCTCGGGGCAGAACGTCAGCGACATCGGGGTGCAGCCCGCCCGCCTGCCGTCGGACATCATCAGGACAGCCGAGGTCGGGCTGCAGGTCGCCCACGGCCGGGTGGCCAGGGACCTCCTGCACATCACCGCAATCGCCGGCCAGATGGGCGGCTACGTGGCCCAGGACACCCTCGGCAGCGACGGTCAGCGTTCGGGGGTGATCGTCGTCCGCGTTCCGGTCAGGCGGTTCGGGGCAACGCTGGACGCGATCTCCGGGCTCGGCCGCGTGCAATCCGAGAGCGTGAACGGGCAGGACGTGAGCCAGGAGTTCGTCGACCTGGGTGCGCGGCTGCAGAACCTCCAGGCACAGCAGGGGTTCCTGCGCGGGCTGATGGCGCGCGCCACCACGATCTCCGACTCGATTGACATCGAGAACCACCTGACCGATGTCGAGCTGAGCATCGAGCGGATCACCGGCCAGCTTCGGTACCTGCGCAACCGCACCAGCTTCTCGACCATCACCGCCGAGCTGTCGGAGGCCGGTGCGGCGCCGCCCGTGCACCACCACGCCAGCTCGCTGTGGAAGGCCGCGGCCCGGTCGCTGCACGGCGCGCAGTCGGTGGTCGAGGCGGTCATCGTCGGCGCCGGCTACGTCGTGCCGCTGACCGTGCTGGCACTGCTCGCCCTGGTCATCGGGCGGATGCTGTGGCCTCGCGTGCGGCCGCTGCCGGCCCCGGAGTCGGGCCCCGCGGACACCTGAGGCTGAGCCGCGGCACGGCCGTGCGCTCTATGGTGTCGGCACGCCACCAGGAGGACGCATGTGAACGGGCCCACGCCGGAGCAGATCGAGTCGTATCGCCGCGACGGCTTTCTGGTGGTCGAGCAGTTTCTGGAGCCCGGCGAGGTGGAGCGCGCCCGCGAGCACTTCGAGCTGGCGTTCGAACACACGTGGGAGACGGGCCTGGCGCCGGACGAGGTGAACTACCAGCCGGGACACACGCCCCCCGACCGCACCCGCCAGCTGTGCAACGTATGGAAGGCCGACCGCGTGCTGGCGGCCACCACCCTGGCCCGCCGCAACGCCGAGTTCGCCGCCGGTCTGACCGGCGCCGAGGGCTACCGGCTGGCCCAGGACAACGCGATCTGGAAGCCGCCGTCCGGCAAGTCGCTCTTGTGCCACCAGGACGCGGCGTACTGCGAATGGCTCGACCCTCCCAACATGACGACGTGCTGGATGGCCCTCGACGACACCGCCGCCGACACCGGCACCATCTACTACGTGCGCGGTTCCAACCACTGGCCGCACTCCCCGCTGGGCGGAAGCTTCCACGCGCCCGACGACTGGCTGGCCCACGTCCGTGAGGCCAGGCCGGCCGGCGAGGAGCTGGAGCTGGTGGCGATCGAGGTGCCGGCCGGCGGCGCCGCGTTCCACGACGGCTGGACGTTCCACGGCAGCCCGCCGAACGAGCGGGCAGACGCGCAGCGGCGGGCCATCATCAGCCACCTGATCACCAGCGACACGCGCTGGAACCCCGACCACCCGCACCCGGTGTACTCGCGCTACCGGCGACCGGGAGAACGCGAGATGGACGAGGCGTTCTTCCCGATCCTGTGGCGGCGCGACGGCCACCGCAGCGACTGGATCGACGACTGGTGCGCAGCGGTGGCCGCGTAGCGGCGACAGCCGAGCGCTGAAGCGCGGACGCGCCCGGCCGGTGATTCACCGGCCATGCACGCAATCAGCACAGAAGCTTTACCCCCGTCCGCGGTTGCCCCGGGCAGACTCCGCCGTGAACTCCCACAGGGTCCACAACGGAGGAGCTTCCCATGCCCGGTTTCACCGGGCGGTGGCTTGGGCTGGCTGCGCTTGCCGCGGCTCAGACCGTGCTGCCGCTTGCCCCCACGTCGCACACCGCCACGCCGACCGCCAACGCGCCCTGCGCCGGAGCTGCAGCCCCGGCGACGTACAAGCACGTGATCACCATCATGGAAGAGAACCACGCCTACTCCAGCATCATCGGCTCGTCGCAGGCGCCGTACGAGAACTCACTGGCCACCGCGTGCGGGCTGGCCAAGGAGTACTACGCGGAGAGCTATCCCAGCCTGCCGAACTACATCGCGCTGACCAGCGGCACGATCCCGGCCAGCGTCGCGAATCGCGACTGCCTGCCCAGCGGCTCGTGCACGACCGGCGCCACGAGCATCTTCGACCAGGTCGGCAGCAGCGGATGGAAGGTGTACGCGGAGTCGATGCCGTCCAACTGCTACCGCAAGAACACCTCGAACGGCCTGTACCTCCCGCGTCACACGGCGGCGCCGTACTACACCAGGCAGAACTCGGCCTGCGGCTCGCAGATGGTGCCGCTGGGCGGCCTGTCCTCCGGTGCGCTTGCGTCGGACCTGGCCAGCGGGACGCTGCCGAAGTACAGCTTCGTCGTCCCCAACGCCACCAACGACATGCACGGGGGCTGCGTGTCGTGCGGAGACACGTGGCTCTCCAACTGGGTGCCCAAGATCATCGCGTCACCCGCCTATCAGAACGGTTCGACCGCGATCTTCATCACGTTCGACTCCGACAACGGCTCGGCGGGCAACCACATCCCGGCCATCGTGGTCAGCCCTTCGGTCGCTCCCGGCACAACCAGCTCGACCCGGTTCACGCACTACTCGCTGCTGCGCACGACCGAGGATCTGCTCGGCATCGGCTCCCACCTGGGCAAGGCCGCGGGGGCGCCCAGCATGCGATCGGCGTTCCACCTCTAGATGATCGATCGATAGGTCGATCAGCCGCTAGGCGTCGGCCGTGACCAGGCGGATCGGGGTGATCCCGAGATCCTGGTCGCGGGCCGGCGTCGCGGAGACCACGGCTGAGGCGTGAGGCGGGCGAGACGGATGGCGCAGGACGTGCCGGCCGAGCACGGCCGCAACCAGGCTGGTGGGCAGGAGGTGAGCCGCCGGCGGAAGCGGGGCCGATGGCGGCGCCGAGAATTCCGCGGCACGGCTCTTGAACAGCGGGGTCGGCAGCACCGGGGCTCGCAAGTAGCGAGCCGGCACGGCGCGCCGGTTCGGCTGCCACAGGCGGCCGAAGGCCTGCCACGGCGTGTCGTCCAGGGTCTGCAACTGCACGGTCGTGCCGGTGTGCGGAGCCACCACCACCCGCCCGTTCCCGGCGTACAGGCCCACGTGGTAGGCGTATCCGCGCGATGTGACGAGGAACACCAGGTCGCCGGCCTCGAGCTGGCTGCGGCGAATCGGCTGGGACATCGCCCACAGCACCTGCGCCGTCGGCCGGCCCGGCAGCGCATGCCCGGCCATCGCGAACGCGTAGTCCACCAGGCCGGAGCAGTCGAACCCGCCCTCGGCCTCACTCTCGCCGCCCCACACGTACGGCCAGCCGATCTGCGACTCGGCGGCGGCGACGATCCGGCCGCGAACTCCCTTCGCGTTCGACCTGGGGTCCGCCACCAGGCGGCGGTGAAACGGCGGCCGTGTGTCCGGGTGCTTCCGCAGCCAGCGAGCGGCCGCCTTCGGGCCCAGGAACTCCGGAGGCGAGCCGCTGCTTGCCAGCGAGATCCCGGACCTCCCGCCGGCGGCCCCGTTGCCGCCACCGACGATGTACACCGGGCCGCCGCCCCCGCCGATGTGCAACACCGAGCCGCCACCGCCGTGGTGCGGGGGCCGAGGAGGCGGTGTGGCCGGGGCGACCTCGGCTGCCGCCGCGGTGGACGTGGCGATCACGATCTCCGAACCCGCCGGCAGGCCGCCCTGGGCGGTGTTCACATGCAGTACGAGCACGCTCGCGGTTTCACCCGTCAGCCCCGGCTCCGAGGCCGGCTGCGAACTCTCCACGTCCAGCGTGCCCCACGTGCCCACAGCGATCGCCTGGCCGGCCGCCGGGGTAACCGCCTGGCCGGACACGGTCAGCGACGAGAGCTGCAAGCTGACGACCGGCGACACCTGGGCTGCCTGGGCCGCCGAAACGGAGGACGCCGCCCCGCTGAACTCGATGGCGCCCGCCATCAGAGAGCCGGACGACGCGGAGGCCGATGCGGAGGCCTGGGTGTCCAGCACCGATGCCTGCTGCGCCGCCATGCCCACGCTCACAATCGACCCGTCGGAGGGGTACGAGAAGCCGCCGGTGATGCCGCTGGCCACGGTCGCGCTCCCGGGCATGATGACCTCGACTCCAAACGCCGTTGCCGAAGGCGGCGACGGCGCGTCGGCCGCACCGGACGGCGCGTTGGCCACCCAGGCCGCAAGCGCAGCGACCGGCACGGCAAGCTTGACCGCCAGGCGTGGTCTCATCGAACCCCGGAGCATGATTCGATCATATACTCCCGTAACTTGCTGGGGAATGGGTGTCGAACCCGTGACCGATATGTGATGGAGCGGTGATCGACAAGCCCGGGTGGGCGGTCATCTAGGCTTGCCTGCTGTGTTGGCGACGCTGGCCGTGCTGGTGATCCTCGCCTGCGGGGCGGCCGCGTCCGTGGCCCTGCTGCCGCCGGGCGAGACAAGCCTGGCGCTTCGCATCGCCTCCGTGTTCGGGCTCGGCTACGCATTCGTGGCGCTGCTCGCAAGCCTGCTCGTGCTTGCTCACGTGCTGACCGTGTGGGTCACGGCTGTGGTGCTGATCGCCGCGGTCGGCGGCATGATCGCGGTCGCCGTGCGCCGCGACGGCACGGCGGGCACGATGTCCCTGCTCGCCGCGGAGGTGCGGGAAGCCGGCGCTGCGGGGCTGCTGGGCTTTGCGGCCGTGGCCGCCGTCGGCCTGGCCAGGCTGGGCGTGCCGCGAGATCCCCTGGCCGGTGGCTGGCGATACTGGAGCGACGGGCTGGAGATCGCTGACGCCGGCCACATCCCATCGCAGTCGCTGCAGTGGGGCGCCCTGCACCCGCCCGCCATCAGCAAGCTTGCCGCCAACGCGTACAACGCAACGCTCGCGTTCCCGCTCGTCCACCACCCCTACGACGCGATGGCCGCGTCGCTGTGGCTGTCGGCCGCCGGCCTGGCGGCGGGGCTGTGGGCACTCGGCTGGGAGATGGGGCTGCGCTGGGCGGCGCCGATGCTGGCGCTGGCCGGGCTGGTCGGCCAGGGCTGGCCGGGAGGGTTTCGGCTCGATTCGATCATCACGTACAAGCTGCAGTTCTTCGAGGACGAGGACATCGGCCGCATGTGCGCGGTGGTGGCGGCGGCGCTGGCGATCGCGGCCGTCCGCGGCGACGCCGGGCGCCGGCGGGCACTGTTGGCCGGCGCCGTGCTGGCGGCCGCCGCCCTGTCGCACCTCGTACCCACGCTGGTGCTGGTGGGGCTGATCGTCGCCTACGCCGTCGCCCACGCCCTGCTCGAGGGGGAATTCGCGGTCGCCGGCCGCGCGCTCGCGATCACGCTCGGGGTGGCTGCGGTGATCACCTTCGGCACGCTCGGAGCGGCCGGCGGCGACATCGGCCTGGGCGGCGCCAGCGGGGGCGGGTACAAGCTGTACGAGGGCCGCGACGACCCCACCGCGGCGCTGCTGGGCAAGTTCATCCCCACCCGTCCCAAGAGCTCGCACCGTTTCTACGTGTCTCCGCGCGAGGTGCTCTCGGCCTTCTTCACCCGCGCCACATTCCTGGGGGCTACCGTCGGCAGCGTGGCCGTCGTCGTCGCCATCGCCGTGGCCCTGGCCCTGGCCGCTATCCGGCTGGGCGGCCCGCCCGGCCGGGTGGCCACGCTGACGGCGGCGCTGCTCGCGCTGGAGCTGGTCGGGGCGGCGCTGGTGTTCTCGTTTCGGTACGCCTATTACATCCAGGGCACGTTCGGCACCAGGCGGCTGTTCGACTATGCCTCGCTCCCGCTGCTGCTGGTCGGCGCCGCCGCGCTGGACGCCGTGCTGCTGCGGATCGGCCGGGCCGACAACCGGCTGACAATGGGCAGCGCGGGGGCGGTGCTGGCGGCCGCCCTCCTGTACACGGGCGTCCACGGCCTGCGGTCCGGCTTCGGCAGCGCGAACGTGAGCGACGATCTGATCGCCGCGGCCGTGAAGCACACGCCGTGCAACACCCGGCTTCTGACGCCGTTCACGACCCGCGGCTCGTTCCAGGCGCTGACCGGCCGGGCAAGCGTGCGGGAGGGCCTGATGGTGTTCCTGCGCCCGGACATCCTCACCCAGGCACTTGCCGTCCAGCGCGCGAGCGCCCGGTTCTATGCCCACCCGGCCGCGAATGCGGGCCTGCTTCGCTCGCTGGCCATCGACGACGTGCTGGCGTATCGCAGCTCGCAGGCCGCGCTCGACCGGGTGCAGCAGCTCCGGCGGGTTGGAGCCATCGGCGACGTGCTCGTGTACCGCGTGGTGGGAATCCCGGACGCATCCGCACCCCGGCCGCACGACGCTCCGGGATACCACTGCGTGGTGTCGCCGCTGTGAGGCGCAGGTACACCCGAGCGGCGGTACTGGGCGGCGCCACCGTGGTCGGCGCCGGCGTGATCGGCGTGCGGCTCGCGTCGGGCGGACGCCGGCTGCCTCCCCCGCCGGGAAACGCTCCGTCCGCACACATGGCCGAGAGCGCGTTCGAGCGGATGCCGGCCGGCCCGGGATGGGGATACCTGTGGGTACCCGTGCACTACTCCCGCCCGCTCGCGGTGGGCGGGCAGGGCGCCGTCTACCCGGTCCCGGCCGGACTCCACCAGACCGCGGCCGATCAGCAGATGCCGGTGATGCGCCGCGATTTCGGGCATGCCGACGGCGAGCAGGTGCTGGACTTCACCATCGACGACCCGACGCTGCGACCGGGTGTCCTGCTGCGGTCGTCCACCCCGTACCGGTACGCCTCCGCCACGATCGAAGCCGGGCAGCTGGTGCTGGCCGACAACGAGTTCGACGGGCGCGTCGAGCGGGCGCGCGCGGGCACCGCAGCGGTCACGGCGGGCCTTGCTCATCGGCTTCAGGTGCGCTACCTCGGCGGGCGGATCTGGGCGCGGGCCTGGCCGCTGCACGACTCGGCCCCGGGATGGCAGGTGGAGGCATCCATCTCGACCCGGGAGACAGGCGATCCGGGGATCCTGTGCGTGCATCCGACGAGCCTGCGCCCCAGCTCGCTGCTCGTCCATCGCCACCAGGCGGCCACCGACGAGACGCCCTCCCCCACGCCGCCGGCATGCCCGGTGCTGATGGCGGGGATCCCCGAGTCCACACCCGGGGGCCACCGCATCCGGCTACGGGCATGGTCCGCCTCGCCGGCGACCGTCCGTTTCGAATGGAGCGAGCACGGCCCGCAGGGCCCGTTCCAGCATGGACAGGAGCTGTCGGCCGATGCCGCGCCGTACACCGCGCTGACGGCCGTCGAGACCGCCGCGCCCGTCCTGGACTGGCGGGTACGGGTGACGTCGAAGACGAGCGGTGCGGTGTGGGTGTCGCCGCCTCAGCGGGTGACGCTGCCGGATCCCGCCGGGCCGCTCACCCTGCTCAGCGCCTGCTGCTACAAGCTGATCGGGGCCACTCGCAACGAGGGCTACCAGCGGCTCGAGGCCGCCGCGGCGCACACGCCGGCCAGCCTGGTGTTCGAGGGCGACCTCGGCTACCCCGGCAACTGGCGCGACGCGGTCTATCACCGCAGCGCCGACTACTTCGCCGACCGCTTCCAGCGCGCGCTGGTCGACCCCGGGTTCGCCCGTGCGCGGCGGGTGGCGCCGGTCGGCTTCATCATGGACGACCACGACTACGGGCCGGACAACAACGCCAACCGCACGAACGTGGAGCCCTGGGCGATCGCGGTCAAGGACTCGATCACGGCCGACCCCACCACCGACGGGTACTTCGACTTCCGGTTCGGCGACGTGCACTGCCTGACCCTGGACGGCCGCCGCTACGCCGATCCCGTGACGGCACCCAACAGCCCCTCCAAGACCAAGCTGGGGATGGGCCAGCGAAGCTGGATGGAGCACATCCTGCGCACCTCGGACGCGCGCCTGTTCGTGCTGTTCAGCGCCGACATGTTCGGCACCCGCTGGAACGACGGTACCGGCAAGCGCACGCTGGACTGCTTCATCTACGGCTGGCCGGACGAGTACCGGTGGGCGATGACGCTGTTCATGGACACCCAGCTGCGCGGGCGCCGGGTGCTGATCCTCAGCGGCGACTGCCACTCGCTTCGCATCAACCAGCTGCCCGACCCCGAGGGCCGGCAGGCCGCAGCCGGGATGCGGGTCACCGAGTTCGTGTGCGCGGGCATCCGGGCGGAGCTGTGGGAGGCGGCCGCGCCGGACGACCACACCGTCGACCGCAGCCGGTACGTGCTCGGCCAGTCGGGCTCCGGCCTGGTCGAGATCGACGCCCCGGGTGCCACTCAGCGATCGATCACCCTGCGTGCGATCACGTCATCCGGGCCGCACCTCGATGCGTGGCGGCCGCTGGTGCTGCCGTTCTCGCCGCAGGCGGGCTAACGCACCCGCGACGCGACCGGCCCACGGCTGGGAGCTCGCGGCCCCCGCGGCATGCGCACCGGATGCGGGCCGGGGTTCCGGGGCCGCCGGTCCCATGACCACGGCGGCTCCAGCGGCATGGGCAGCCTGTCGGAGCCGTGGTCGTCCCCGTCGTCGGCGGATCCCCCCCACGAAGCGCCGTGCAGCCGGTGGCGAAACCTCCAGTACACGATCCCTGCCACCAGGACCCCCGAGAGGTGAAACGCCAGCCCAAACAGATCCAGCAGCGTCACCCGCCCACCCTAGCACCACCTGCTAACCCGAAGGTTCGACATTCAGGAATTGCCACCGGGGGCGCCGGGTGGAGGATGATGCGGGCATGAGGCGCGTTCTGCATCCCCTCCGCAGCGTGCTGGCCAACCCCGCACTGGTCAGGCTCCAGTTGTCGTGGGCCGGGTCGATGCTCGGCAGTTGCGCCTATGTCATCGCGCTGTTTGTGGTGGCGTTTCACTCCGGAGGCGCCACCGCCGTCGGACTGATCCTGGTCGTCAAGACCGCGACAGCTGCGATCGCCTCGCCCATCATGGGCGGACTGGCCGACCGGCATTCGCGGCGATCCCTGATGGCCCTGAGCGACAGCGTGCGGGCGGCGCTCACCGTGGTCATGGCGCTGCTGGTCCACACCGGCGCACCGATCGTGACGGTGTACCTGATGGTGGTCGCAGTCAGCGTGGTGGGCGCTGTGTTCCGGCCGGCGCAGGGTGCCCTGGTACCCGCCCTGGCCACCTCACCGGAGGAGCTGACTGCGTCCAACGCGCTCTCCGGCACGATCGAAAGTGTGGGGATCTTCGCCGGCCCCGGCATCGGCGGGCTTGTCATGGCGGTCGCAGGAACTGACGCCGTGTTCATCCTGTGCGGCATCGCGTACGGTTTCTCGGCCGTGTTTGCGCTGTCGATCGACGAACCTGCACGGGTGCAGGCGGATCACGTGCCTGATGACCGCGAGGGCAAGGCCGGGGTCAGCGGGCTGAGCCTGTTCACGTCCGCGCCCACGCTGGTCGCGGTTACGCTGACGTACGCCGCTCAGGCCCTGGCGGCGGGAGCTCTGGGCGTGTTCATGGTCGCCCTCGCGATCGACGAGCTCGGGCTCGGGTCACCCGGCGTGGGGTACCTCGACGCCGTCTTCGGCGTCGGCGGCGTGGTCGGGGGTGCGATCATCACGGCCATGTCCGGGACGAGACGGCTGGCGGCGGCGTTCGGGATCGGAGTGGCGGGATGGGGCATCGGCGTCGCTCTGTGCGGCGTCACCACGAGCACGGTCGTCGTGTTCGCGCTGATGGCCGGAGTCGGGGCGGTGAACACCGTGGTCGACGTGGCGGCCGTCACGCTCATCCAGCGGTCCGCCCCGGACGCGGTGCTGGGCCAGGTGTTCGGCATCCTCGAGAGCCTGATGCTCGCGTCCCTGGGCGCCGGGGCGTTGCTGGCCCCACTGGCCATCCGCGGGATGGGATTGCGCGGGTCGCTCGTCGTCACCGGGCTGGTGCTGCCCGTCGTGGTCGGGCTCGCCCAGCGCCAGCTCGTCAAGCTCGACAGGCTCGATCCCGATCTGGCACACAGGGTCGAGCTGCTGCGCGGCAACCGCGTGTTCGCCCCGCTTGCCGAGGCCACATTGGAGCAGCTGTCGCGCCAGCTGGAGGCGGTGCAGGCCGCGGCCGGGTGTGAGGTGATCCACCAGGGCGACCACGGCGACCGCGTGTACCTCGTCGAGACCGGCCGGCTGGAGGTCGACGTGGACGGCCAGGCCGGTGCTGATCTGGAGGCGGGCGATGTGTTCGGCGAGATCGCGCTGCTCGAGGACGTCCCCCGCACCGCGACGGTGCGGGCCGTCACCGAGTGCAGGCTGTTCACTCTCGGCCGCGACGAGTTCCTCGCCGCCGTCACCGGCCACCCGCGGAGCGCGGCAGAGGCCGCGGTGGTGGTGTCGTCGCGCCTGGGCGCCCTGCGCCCCGGGGTGGTGACCACGTGAGCGGGCTCGTGGCACGCTGCCGGATGGGCGACCAGGACGCCTGGCGGGAGCTGGTGGAGCACCACTCCCGGTACGTGTACGCCATCCTCATGCGCGGGTTCCGCCTGCCCGCGGGCGAGGCCGAGGACATCTTCCAGGACGTGTTCGCGCGCGTGTTCGAACGGCTCGACACGCTGCGCGACGACGACGCCCTGGTGGCGTGGATCGGGCGCCTGACCCGATCGCTGTGCGTGGACCACCTCCGCCGCCAGCGCGAGACGCAGGAGCTGACCGACGAGGGCGCCGGGCAGGACGACCACGAGCTGGAGCAGATCGAGCTGGCGGTCGTCGTCCGTGAGGCACTGACACGGCTGCCCGAGGCGTGCGGCGAGATCATCGAGCGGTTCTTCTTCCAGGAACAGCCGTACGCGCAGATCAGCGCGGAGCTGGACATCCCGCCGGGCACGGTGGCCAGTCGCATCAGCCGCTGCCTCGATCGGTTGCGGACGACGATTGATGGAAGCGAACTGGGATCGCAACCGTCTAGGAGAACATGAACATCAACGAGCACGAGCTTGAACGACTGCTGCGGATGCTTCCGCCTGCGCCCACCGCCTGGGTGCGGACGGCGCAGGAGTTGCCATTCGTGAAGGACGAGGTCGCAGAGATCCTGGAGCGGGCGGCCGCCAACCCGGCCTTCCGTGAGGAGCTGCGACGCGATGCCGACGGCGCCCTCCGCCGTGAGGGCCACATGCTGACGCCGGACGTGGTCGCACACATCCTGCGCAAGCTGCCCGGCGCTCGGAGCTGAGGCCCCGTCAGGAGGTTCGCCCGCCGGGCGGCCTCCTCCACCGACCGCCGGCCCCAGTCTGGGTAGGATCGCCCCCATGACGACGGAACGGGGGGTGTCGGTGGTCCTGCACGCGGGCGACGAAGCGAGCCGGCCGGCGCACGGAGTCGGCGGCGAGGCCGCCCGCGACCTGCCGGGAGCGAGGGTGTGGCCGGCCAGGGTCGACCGCGAGTGGGCGCTTGGCGGGTCGACCGGCGCCGGCGTCACCGTGTGCATCGTGGACAGCGGCGTCGACGCCGGCCACCCGCGCGTCGGAGACCTGAAGCAGGCCATGGCCGTCAGCATCGAGGACGGGCAGGCGGTGATCGAGCCGGACGAGCTGGGCGACGTGTGCGGCCACGGCACCGCATGCGCCGGCATCGTCAGGTCCCTCGCGCCCGAGTGTGAGATCGTCAGCATGCGCGTGCTGGGAGAGGGGTTCATCGGCAGCGGGCCGGCGCTGATCGAGGGCCTGCGCTGGGCGGTCATGCAGGGGTTCGACGTCATCAACATGAGCCTGTCCACCACCAAGGAGCGATTCATCGGCGACCTGCACTCGCTGGCCGACGCGGCGTACTTCCGGCGCAGCCTGATCGTGGCCTCCGCCCACAACATGCCGGTTCGCAGCTACCCGTGGCGATTCGCGTCGGTGGTGTCGGTGGCCAGCCACGACCTCGGCGATCCGATGGTCTACCTGCGCAACCCGGACCCGCCGGTCGAGTTCTACGCCCACGGGATCGACGTCGACGTCGCGTGGAGCGGCGGGTCGACGCTGACGGCGAGCGGCAACAGCTTCGCGACGCCTCACATCTCGGGAATCTGCGCGCTGATGCGCTCCAAGCACCCGCAGCTGACGCCGCCCGAGGTGAAGACGCTGCTCGGCCTGACGGCGGCCAATGCGGAGGCTGCGAGATGAGCGACCCGCGCACCGGCGCCGCGCTGGGGCTGCTCCCGGACGACGAGCTCCACCGATCGCTGCTGGCCTCGATCGTGAACGTTGCCCGAGCCATCTTCGGCGCCCGGGCGGCGTCGGTGTTCCTGCTCGACGAGGACGCTGACGAGCTGGTGTTCGAGGCGGTCAGCGGCGCGGGCGAGGATTCGCTGGTGGGTCGCCGGTTCCCCTCCAGCACGGGGATCGCCGGCTGGGTGTTGACGACCCGGCAGCCGCTGGTGCTGGACGACGTCAGCCGCGACCCGCGGTTCGCAGCCCAGGCGGCCGAGTCGACCGGCTACGTGCCACGGGCGATCATGGCCGTGCCGCTGCTCTCCGGGGAGCGGTCGCTGGGCGTGCTCGAGGTGCTCGACCGCCCCGCGGGCGAGCGGTTCACGATGGAGCAGGCCGACCTGATCGCGATGTTCGCAGCGCAGGCCGCGATCGCGCTCGACCTGCTGCTGCGTTCACGCGCGGCCCGGGCGGCGCTGGACGATGGCAGCGCCGACACGGCGGTGCTGGCGCGCATCGCCCAGACGCTGCTCGACCAGGAGGACGAGGAAGACCGGCGGGCCGGCCGGGAGTTCCTCGAGGCGCTGGAACGGGTGCTGGCGCGGCCGCGCTGAGCGGACTTGCTGGAGGGGCATGGCGATACTTCGAAAGGTGTGGGAAGATCGACGGCGTCAATCGCGTCTCTTAAGCAGCGTCCCACTACAGCAGGAGGTCAGTATGGGAACCGATGAGCGCGAGGCTGGGAAGCACCCACGCGCCGACGGTGAGCCCGACGTCGAGGCCCACCAGCATTTCCACAAGGCACGGGACGAGGAGCAGCCCAACCCTGAGGACCGCGACGACGACGACAAGCCGGACGTCGAGGCCCATCAGCACTTTCACAAGTAGGTGGCGCGGACGCGGCGGGCTCGATCGAGCCCCCCCCGCCCCCTTTGACCCGCGCGGCCCCAGAAA
>JBQCGJ010000095.1:0-5378 GCA_051955775.1 Gaiellales bacterium
GCCCACGTGACGTCCGTCGGCTTCAACCCCGAGGGTCGCGAGGTCGATGACCGGACCGTCGCAGAGGCGCTGGTGGTGGTCGAGTCGCGATCCGCGGCGCTCGCGCCCTTCCCGGCCGGAAGCAACGACCTGCTGCATCCCATCCGCGACGGGCTGATCACGCCCGAGCACGTGCACGCAGAACTGGGCGAGCTGGTGCTGGGGACGCGCCACGGCCGCGTCTCCGCGACCCAGATCACGCTGTACAAGTCAGTCGGCGTGGCCGTGCAGGACGCGGCGGCGGCGGCGCTGGTGCTGGAGGCCGCGCGGTCGCGCGGCGCGGGTCGTCAGATCTCGCTCTGAGGAGGCCCGTTACAGTGCGGGCAGGGTGAGCCAGATCGTGAACGACCACATGCGCGCGTATTACGACCGGCGGGCCCCGGAGTACGACGACTGGTGGCTGGGCACCGGACTGCACGCGTCCCGCGAGCGGCCGGGCTGGGCCGCCGAAGTCGCGGAGCTGGTCGACCTGGTGCACGGACTGCCCCCGGCCAGGGTGCTGGATGTCGCCTGCGGAACGGCGTTCCTCACGCGCCACCTGCGCGGGCAGGTGGTGGCCATCGACCAGAGCCCGGCCATGGTCGAGATCGCTGCGGCCCGGATGCCCGGCGCCACCGTGCTGTGCGCCGAGGCGGTGCCCCTGCCGTTCGCGGACGGGACCTTCGACCGCATCATCACCGGCCATTTCTACGGGCATTTGCTGCCGGACGAGCGGTCACGGTTCGTGGCCGAGGCGCGACGCGTGGCGGACAGCCTGGTGGTGATCGACTCGGCGGTGCGCGAGGGCGTCGAGGCCGAGCAGTGGCAGGAGCGGGTGCTGAACGACGGATCGCGCCACCAGGTGTACAAGCGGTACTTCACCGGGGCCGACCTGGCCGCCGAGCTCGAGCGCGGCGAGGTGCTGCTGGACGGCCGCTGGTTCGTGGCCGTGGCGTCGAGCGCCTGAATCTCGCCATGGCATACTCCGGCCGTACCGACGGCCCGAACGGAGGCTAGGGGCGCCGATGACGAAGGACAAACAGGCACAGCGGGACCGGCGCGAGGCACGGGCGCGCGAGGCGATGACGTCGCGCCCCAAGTCGGGCGGGATCTCCGGCATGTGGATCGCCGTGGGCGCGGTGGTCGCGATCGCCGCCGTGATCGTGGTGATGGTGATCGTGAGTCAGCTCAACAACGGCTCGTCGTCGTCGTCCTCGAACTCCGGCAACACGCCCAGCGGGAACGGGACTGTCCCTGCATCGGTCATGCACGACGTCGAGTCCGTGCCGGCGTCGACCTTCAACACCATCGGCGTGGGCAGCCAGAAGGGCTTCCCGGTCGCGCTCAACGGCCACACGCCGAAGCAGGACGGAAAGCCGGTGGTCGTCTACATCGGCGCCGAGTACTGCCCGTACTGCGCCGCCGAGCGCTGGCCGGTGGTGACAGCGCTGTCCCGGTTCGGGAAGTTCTCGAACCTGGGGCAGACCCACTCGTCCTCGACTGACGCCTTCCCCAACACCCCCACGTTCTCGTTCCACGGGTCGTCGTACTCCAGCCCGTACATCACCTTCGATCCCGTGGAAACCGCGACCAACCAGCCGCAGGGCAGCGGATATGCGCCGTTGGACACGCCGTCGCAGCTCCAGGCGCAGATATTCAACACCTACAACCGCCCGCCGTACTTCTCGCAGACCGGCGCCATCCCATTCGTCAGCTACGCCAACAAGTACGGCCTGCAGGGCGCCAGCTATCTGCCGTCGGTGATCGATGGGATGACCATGGAGCAGATCGCCGGCTCGCTCAACGATACGACCTCGCCGGTCGCCCAGGCCATCGTCGGCACGTCCAACTCGGTCTCGGCGGCGGTGTGCGCGATCGACGGCGGCAGGCCGGCCTCGGTGTGCAACAGCCCTGGCGTCAAGGCCGCCGCCCAGAAGTTCATCGGTGGCTGATCTCAGATTCTGGCAGCCCCCTTCGTGGGCCTGGCCGACCACGATCGTGCTGGGCCTGATCGGCCTGGGGATCTCGATCTACCTGACGATCGTCCACTATTCCACCTCGGTCACGCTGGCCTGCAGCTCCACCGGCACGATCAACTGCGAGAAGGTCACCACCAGCCCCCAGTCGTTTCTGCTCGGACGGCCCGTGGCGCTGTGGGGCCTGCTCTACTTCGTGGTCGCGATCCTGATCTGCCTGCCGCAGGCGTGGTCGTCGCCGTCCCGCGAGCTGGCGTTCGGGCGGGTCGCGCTGATGGCGCTGGGCGTGCTGTTCGTGCTGCGCCTGATCTACGCCGAGCTGTTCGAGATCGACGCCATCTGCCTGTGGTGCACCGCCGTGCACGCCGTCATGCTGGTGCTGTTCGGGGCCGTCGTGTTTGCCACCGCATCGGCGATCAACCCTCAGCCCGCCTGACGCGTGCACGGCCAGCCCGACCGCCGATCGAGCACCGCCCACGACGAGTGGCTGTCGGCTCACGCCGGCGAGCTCGTCGAGCTGACCAGGCGGCTGGTGTCCTATCCGAGCGAGAACCGCCCTCCGCGCGGCGACGAGGCGCCATGCCAGGAGTTCGTGGCCGGGTACCTGCGGAAGCTTGGCCTGGAGCCGGACGTCTTCCAGCCCGACGAGGTGCCGGGCGCCACCGACCACCCGGCCTGGTGGCCCGGGCGTGACTACGCCGGCCGGCCGAACGTGGCGGCCCGGCTGAAGGGAACCGGCGGCGGACGGTCGCTGCTGTTCTCCGGCCACGTCGACGTGGTGCCGGCTCTCGGCGAGGGAGCGCATCCCTGGTGGGACGGCGAGCTCGACCACGGGCGGCTGTACGGACGCGGCACGCTGGACATGAAGGGCGGGGTGGCCTGCTACCTGCACGCCCTGCGCTGCCTGGTCGAGTGCGGCTCGCCGCCGGCCGGCGACCTGATCGTCGAGACCACGGTGGACGAGGAGTTCGGCGGCGCCAACGGCACGCTGGCCTGCCGCCTGCGCGGCTACGAGGCCGACGGCGCGGTGCTGGCGGAGCCGACCGGGCTGGCCGTGTGCCACGCCACCAGGGGCGGCATCCAGTACCGGTTGCGGGCCACCGGCGCCAAGGGCGGCATGGACTTCGGCGGCGGAGCCACGCCCAGCTCGCTGGTCACCCTGGCCCGGGTGGCGGCGGCCCTGGCCGACGCCGAGCATGACCGGGGCGCGCCCATCTACCAGTTCCTGCTGCAGTCGGGCGAGGAGCTGCCCTGGGGCACCGCGGAGGGCACGCCCACCGAGGGCACGCTGGAGTTCTGGGCCGAGATCCTGCCCGGCACCACGCGGGACATGCTGGAGCAGGAGCTGCGGGGGATCGCCGGCAGGGCGGCCGCGGGCGGGACGGCGCTGGAATGGGAGCAGCGGACCCGGTTCCTGGACGCGCTGGACGGCGACCCGCAGGCGCCGATCGTGGCCGCGATGAGCGCCGCGCTGCCCCACACCCCCGAGCCGACGGTCGCCCCCTTCGCGTGTGATGGCTTCATGTTCGGGCTCCACTCGCGCACGCCCCTCGTGGTGTGCGGCCCGGGCGGGGACAACCCGCACGCTCCCGACGAGTACGTGAACGTCGAGGATCTGCACACGCTGGCCGCCGCCTATGTGCGGCTGGCACTCGATTGGTGCCGGGAGGACACGTGAGGGACGAGCGCTTCCTGATCACGGGCGCGCACGGCTGCATCGGCACCTGGGTCGTGCGGCAGCTCGTGAGCGAGGGCTGCCCCGTGGTCTCCCTGGACATCGCGGACAACCCGCGACGGTGGCGGCTGGTGATGTCCGAGGACGAGATCGCCGGCGTCGGTCAGGTGCGCGCCGACATCACGGATCTGGCGCAGGTCGAGCGGGCGCTGGACGACCATGCCGCCACCCACGTCATCCACCTGGCGGCCCTGCAGGTGCCGTTCTGCCGGGCCGATCCCCCGCTCGGCGCCCGGGTGAACGTGCTGGGCACGGTGAACATGTTCGAGGCGGTCAGGCGCCGGTCGGAGCGGATCGGGGCGATCGTGTACGCCTCTTCCATCGCCGCCTACGACGCGCTCGAGGACGGTGGCGGCGTGGTCGAGATGAGCGGTCACCCCGGCACGCTGTACGGCGTCTACAAGCGGGCCAACGAGGGCACCGCACACATCTACTGGACGGACCACGGCGTGGCCAGCGTCGGCCTGCGCCCGCACACGGTGTTCGGCCCAGGGCGCGACCAGGGGCTGACGTCGGCTCCCACCACCGCGATGCTGGCGGCGGCCGCAGGCGTGCCGTACACGATCCCGTTCGGCGGCGTCAGCCAGTTCCAGTACGCGCCCGACGTGGCCCGGGCGTTCATCGCCGCCGCGCGGGCGAACGCCGCAGGGGCGACCGTGCACAACCTCGCCGGCTCGAGCGTCAGCATGCCGGAGGTGGTGGCCGCCATCGACGCCGCGGCCCCCGAGGCAGCGGGCTCGATCACCTTCGACGAGGTGCTGCTGCCGTTCCCCGGCCACGTCGACTCCGCCTCGTTCGTCGCCCTGGCAGGCCCGATCACCGAGACGCGCTTCCCCGACGCGGTGGCGGACGCCGTCGCCCGGTTCCGCGATCTGCTCGTCCGCGGACTTGTCGACGCGGTCGTCGGATAGGGTGGGCCGATGGTGGCGCCGGTCGAGTTCGCCGAGTACTTCACGCCCAGGCCGATCCCGTTCTGGACGATCCTCCAGCAGGTCGGCGTGACCAGGGTCATCTCGGAGCTCGACCGCTCGCCGGACGGGATCCACGACGACACCGGCGACCGGCCGTGGGACCTGACGCCGCTGGCCCGCGTGCAGCAGTTGTACGCGGACGCCGGTCTGGAGCTGGTCGGCGTCGAGGACTACCCGCCGCTCGACCGCGCGCGCACCGGCGCACCGGGCGCGGAGGAGGAGACGGAGTGGTTCTGCACGCTGATCACGAACCTCGGCCGGCTGGGCGTCCCGATGCTCTGTTACAACTGGATGCCTGGCGCCAACTGGGTGCGCACCAGCACCATGAGCCGTGGCCGGGGCGGCGCGGTGGTCACGGCCTTCCGGGCCGATGACCTGCCGACCGATCAGCCGATGAAGGTCGGCTCGCCAGACGCCGAGCAGCTGTGGAAGGCGTACGAACGGTTCATCCGAGCGGTCGTCCCGGTCGCCGAGAAGGCCGGTGTCCGACTGGCGCTGCATCCCGACGACCCGCCGATCACGGCGTATCGCGGCGCCGCCAGGATCATGAACTCCGTGGAGGCGTTCGACCGGGCGCTGGCCCTGGCCGACTCGGAGGCGCACGCCCTGTGCTTCTGCCAGGGCAACATGACGCTGGTCACCGACGACGTGCCCGGCGCGATCCGCCGTTTCGGCAGC
>JBQCGJ010000096.1:0-5868 GCA_051955775.1 Gaiellales bacterium
CACCCACGGCACGCTGTCGTCGCGCAGGTTCCACAGCAGCCCGGCCACGCCGCCGGGACGCAGCACCCGCGCCATCTCGTCGATCGCCTGCGGCACCGCGAACCAGTGGAACGCCTGGCCGACCAGCACCGCGTCGCAGGTGGCGTCCGCGAGCGGGATCCGCTCCGCATGTCCTGCGAGCGCCGTGGCCTGCGGGTGCGCGGTGCGCAGCTCGGCCAGCATCCCGGGCAGCGGCTCGACCGCGGTCACCTCGAGCCCCGCCTCCAGCAGCACTCCGGTCAGCTTGCCGGTGCCCGCGGCCAGGTCGAGCACCTGCCGCCCCGGCGCGGGCTCCAGCAGCCACTCCACCGCGGCGGGTGGGTACGCCGGGCGCGCACGCTGGTAGGCGGCGGCGACCTCCCCGAACACCTTCGCCCGCCGCTGCAACACCTCGTCCACGGGCGGGAATGTAGATGACCGACCGACCGCCGTCGCGGCCCGAGCAGCGTCTCCGGGCGGAGCGTCCGGTACCATCTGTGCACCTCCCACCACGACCCGGAAGGACCACGGATGCAGACCACGGAGAAGATCTGGCGCAACGGGAGCTTCGTACCGTGGGAGGACGCCCAGGTCCATGTCCTGACCCACGCCCTGCACTACGGCACCGGCGTGTTCGAGGGCATTCGGGCGTACGAGACGCCGCGCGGCACCGCCGTGTTCCGGCTGACCGACCACCTGAACCGGTTCGCCCGCTCGGCTCAGCTGTACGAGATGGAGCTCGGCCACCCGGTGGAGGAGCTCGCCGCCGCCGTGCACGACACCGTGGCCGCCAACAACGTCTCGTCGTGCTACATCCGCCCAATCGCCTTCCGCGGCGCCGGCCCGATGGGGCTGTACCCGCTGGACAACCCGGTCGAGGTGGCCATCGCCGTGTGGCCGTGGGGTGCGTACCTGGGCGAGGAGGCGCTGGAGGCCGGCGTCAGCTGCAAGGTGTCCAGCTTCCGCCGCATCGGCCCCAACACGCTGCCGCCGGCGGCCAAGGCGACGGGCCAGTACATCAACTCGGTGCTGGCCAAGCTCGAGGCCAGCCGCTGCGGATTCGACGAGGCGATCCTTCTCAACGAGGAGGGGTACGTGGCCGACGGGTCGGGTGAGAACGTGTTCGTGGTCCGCGACGGCGTCCTGTACACGCCGCCCACCACCGCGTCCTGCCTGCCCGGGATCACCCGGGCGACGGTGATGCGCATCGCCGCAGTGCTCGGCGTCGAGGTGCGCGAGGTGAACCTGGTGCGCACCGATCTGTACTTCGCCGAGGAGGTGTTCCTGTGCGGGACGGCGGCCGAGGTGACGCCGGTGGCGGAGGTCGACGGCCATGCCACGGGCGGCCGCGGCCCGATCACGAAGTCGATCCAGGACGTCTTCTTCGCCACCGTGAGCGGCCGCGACGAGCGGTTCTCGGACATGCTGGAGTATCCGGTGCGGACCCCGGTGGGGTGAGCGTCACCCGCCACATCCCGCTTGCCCGCCCGTCCATCGGCGAGCGCGAGGAAGAGCTGGTGCTGGGCGTCCTGCGCTCCGGCGAGCTCGCCAACGGCCCGCTGGTGCCGGCCTTCGAGCAGGCCTTCGCCGAGCGCGTCGGCACCCGCTACGCCGTCGCCTGCTCCAGCGGCACCGCCGGTCTGCACATGGCGCTGCACGAGCTGGACCTGGGGCCGGGCGACGAGGTGGTGACGTCGCCGTATTCGTTCGCCGCCTCCGCCAACGTGATCCGCATGGCCGGCGCCACACCCGTGTTCGCGGACATCGACGAGCTCACGTTCAACCTCGACCCGGCGGCGCTCGAGGCCGCGATCACGCCGCGCACGCGGGCCGTCCTGCCGGTGCACATCTACGGGTATCCATGCGACATCGAGGCTGTCAACCGGATCGCCCGCGCGCACGGCCTGGGCGTCGTCGAGGACGCCTGTGAGTCAGTGGGGGCGGAGATCCACGGCCGCCAGCTGGGGACGCACGGCAACCCCGCGGTGTTCGGGTTCTATCCGAACAAGCAGATGACCACCGGTGAGGGCGGGATGGTGACCACCGACGACCCGGACCGGGCGAGGGTGTTCCGAAGCCTCGTCAATCAGGGCCACGCCGGCGCCGACAGCCGCCGGGATCTCGTCCACGAGCGGCTGGGATTCAACTACCGCATGGACGAGATGTCCGCGGCCGTGGGCCTGGCTCAGCTCGAGAAGCTCGACCTGATGCTGGCCGAGCGCAACCGGCTGGCCGACCGCTACGACCGCCTGCTGGCCCGCATCGACGGCGTGACCGTGCCGTACCGCGGCCCGCACATGCGAAGCTGGTTCGTGTACGTCGTTCGGCTCGCGCCGGGCATCGACCGCACCACGGTCATCCAGGCGCTGGCCGACCGCGGGGTGGCCACGCGGGCGTACTTCCCGGCCATCCACCTGCAGCCCGCGTACCTGCCGCTGGGCCATGCGCCGGGAGAGCTCCCGGTGGCCGAGCGGGTGGCCGCGTCGACGCTCGCGCTGCCCTTCTACGTGGGGCTCGCCGACGACGACCAGGAGCACGTGGCCGCCAGCCTGTGCGATGTGGTGGCTGCCGCGGAGGCGCAGCGGACGTGAGCACCCCGGCGCCCATGGTGTTCCTGGGCTACGGGAAGTACGCGCGCGCCGATCGCATCTTCGCGCTGGAGCCGATGGGGCCGGACGAGCGGGGCGACGGCCAGCGCACCCGCGTGTGGGTGGACGGCATTCCCGATCCGCTGGTCGCATCCCGCACCGAGCGCACGATCCTGGCGGACATGGGCGCCGCCGCGGCCATTTCGGAGGCGGTGCGACGGCGCACGCGTGCGCAGATGTCGCTGCTCGACCTGTGAGCGTGACGCGAGAGATCACCACCGACGGGTGGACGGCGACGCTCGTGGAAGCGGGCACGATCCCCCTCGACGGCACCGATCTGGCCCCCACCGGAATGCCGGAGAAGGTCACCGTGCCCTCCAACGTGCTGCTCCTGCGCGGGCACGGCCGGGTGCTCCTGGTCGACACGTCCGCCGGCTCGCTGTCGGACGAATGGCCCGGCGCCAAGGACGACCTGGAGGGCGCCCTGGCTGCCCACGACTGCCGGCTGGACGACGTGGACACCGTGGTGCTGACGCACCTCGATTTCGACCACTGCGGCGGCGTCGCCACCGGCAGCTACCCCGACGGGCTGGTGCCCGCGTTCCCCAGGGCCCAGGTGGTGGCCAGCGCCGACGCGATCGCGTGGGCGCGCACGCTTCAGCCGCCCGATGACTCGGCGTGGCGTTGCCTGGCGGCGGTGGAGGCGGCCGGGCGACTGGTGGAATCCGCCTACGGCTCGGAGCTGGCCCCGGGGGTCACGCTCGTGCGCACGCCAGGCCACCGCACCGGCCACGCCGCGGTGATGGCCGGAGACGCCGTCCACCTGGGCGACGTCATCCATCATTCGAGCCACGTGGCCAACCCGGAGTGGGACCACGTCCACGACTCCGAGCCCGAGGTCGCGCTGCGCACCAGGCTGGCCGTGCTCGAGGAGTACGTCGACGCGCCCGCCTGCGCCTCCCACATCCCGGGCTGGGGCAGCGTCCGGCGCGGCGCCGACGGCCTGGTCTGGGTACCCCTCTGAGCGGTCCGGCGGCCGTGACCGCGAGGCTCGACCTCGGCCTGGACGCCGTTTCGGTTGCCCGGGCGCTGATCGGCTGGACGCTGGAGGTGGACGGCGCCGGCGGGCCGATCGTCGAGGCCGAGGCGTATCGCGGCGAGCGCGACCCCGCCGCCCACAGCTACCGCGGGCGGACGGCCCGCAACGCCGCCATGTTCGGGCCGCCCGGGACGCTGTACGTGTACCGCTCGTACGGCATCCACTGGTGCCTGAACATCGTGTGCTGCCCCGAGGGAATCGCAGAGGCGGTGCTGATCCGGGCGCTGGAGCCGGAGCTCGGGGTGGAGCGGATGATCGAGCGGCGCGGGGTCGCGGAGCGCCGGCGGCTGTGCTGCGGGCCGGGCAACGTGGGTCAGGCGCTGGGCATCGGCCCCGAGATGAACGGCAGACCCGCGCTGCTGACGCCGCCCGACCGCGTGCGGCGGGTGGTGGCGTCGACCAGGATCGGCATCACGCGAGCCGCCGACCGCCCGTGGCGGTTCGCCGATCCCGGCTCGGACTGCGTGAGCCGACCGATATCATCCGCGTCCCGTGCCGGACATCCCCGCCCTAGTCCGTAGTGCCGTCAAGGTGCTCCCGGAGGGGGGCCTCGAACAGAAGCTGGCACTGGGCCGGCCGCTGCGCGTCAAGTTCGGCATCGACCCCACCGCACGCAGCATCCACATCGGGCAGGCCATCCCGCTGCAGCGGATGCGCGCGTTCCAGGACCAGGGCCACCTGGGCGTGCTCATCGTCGGCGACTACACGGCCCGCGTGGGCGACCCCTCGGGCCGCTCGAAGGAGCGGCCCGTGCTGTCCGGCGAGGAGATCGACGCCAATGCGCGTGCGTACTTCGCGCAGGCGCTGAAGATCCTCGACGCCGAGCGGACCGAGCTTCGGTTCAACTCGGAGTGGCTGTCCAAGCTCGATTTCGCCGGCTTCCTGCGGCTGACCCGCACCATGACCGTTTCCCGGATGCTGGAGCGAAACGATTTCGAGCGGCGGTTTCGCGACAACCAGCCGATCTCCATCTCGGAGTTCTTGTACCCGCTCATGCAGGGATACGACTCCGTGGCCATCGAGGCCGACGTCGAGCTGGGCGGCACCGACCAGGAGTACAACCTGCTGGCCGGCCGCGACATCCAGCAGGCCTATGGCGTGGCGCCGCAGGTCATCCTGACCACGCCGCTGATCAACGGCACGGATGGCTCGCGCAAGATGAGCGCGTCGCTGGGCAACTACATCGCGATCGACGACCCGCCCAATGAGATGTACGGCAAGGCCATGAGCTGCGTCGACGAGCTGATGCCGGACTACTACCGGCTGTGCCTGGAGACCGAGGACCCGCCGCCCGCAGACCCGTACCAGGCCAAGCGGGAGTTCGCCCGCCGGCTCGTCGAGCGCTGGCACGGTGCGCAGGCGGCCGCCTCCGCCGAGGCCGCATTCGACCTCCAGTTCAAGCAGGGCCGTGCGGCCGAGGACGCGCCCGAGCTGCCGCTGCCCGCCAGCGATCCGGTGCACGTCCCCGCGCTCTTGGCGGACAACGGCTTGGCCGGCTCCCGGAGCCAGGCCAGACGGCTGATCCAGGAGGGCGGCGTGCGCATCGACGGCGTGCAGCTGGGCGCGGACGAGCTGGACGTGGGACGCGCGCGGCTGGCCGGCCACGAGCTTCGGGTGGGCCGCCGGTTCGTGCGCATCGCCCCCGCCTGAACGCCCCTGTGGCGGCTCCCACTTGACTGGATCTGGGCGCTCCGGCATACTTCCGCGGTCGCCGCTCCACGAGCGGCGTCCCTCTGGGCCTGCGGTTGCCGGTTCTGGCCGGCGCTGCTAGTCTTTGAGGTCGCCCCTGAGGGCGGTGGTCTTTGAAAACTCAACAGTTTGGGGGCTCACCGCCGGCGCAACCGTGCCGGAGGAGAGCCAAAGTCGGGTTCGTCTGCTGCCCTCTTGGGGGCGGCGGATTCGCCGGTGCACCTGCGCGGGGAAACCGCGGTGGAGCGCCGGCCTTTGAGAAGAGCTCAGGCTCTTCCGACCACAGTCAGAAACCGGCCGAGGATCCCGCCCAACGGGGGAGGCCGTTTCACCAACTGTTCTCGGAGAGTTTGATCCTGGCTCAGGACGAACGCTGGCGGCGTGCTTAACACATGCAAGTCGAGCGGAAAGGCCCCTTCGGGGGTACTCGAGCGGCGAACGGGTGAGTAACACGTGGGTAATCTGCCCAGGACA
>JBQCGJ010000097.1:0-12877 GCA_051955775.1 Gaiellales bacterium
GCGCGCCCTCTTGCACGACGGGGGTGTTGCCGCCCGGGATCATGGCGGAATCATCTCGCACCCATCCGGAGGATGTCGTGCTGTCGTGTCCCAACCAGGTGTGGCGGCTCGCCGTCCTACGCTCTGGGACCGGGATCAACGCGTGGTACGGAGGAACCGCTCGACGGGTGTGTCCGACCACACCTGCACCTCGATGTACTTCTCGAACGGGCGGTGCTCATAGCCCTCGTAGATCGGGGCTGGATCGTCGGGCGGAAGGCCGTACCGCTCGACCACCTCGGGGAGATCCTCGATTCGGAACGCTCGATGGTGATAAGGCCGTGGTTCGTAGGGCAGTCCGAAGTGGGCGACCATGCCGGTCGCTGTAAAGCTGTCGGGGTAGGTGAAGCTCGTGACTCTTGACGGCAGCTCGGAAAGCGGCAACACGGCCGCCTGCATTCCAGGTGCGAGACCGCGATACCAGTCCGACTTGCCGAGCACGAAGTAGTGGGGCGCGTCGCGCTCGGGTGTGCCTCCCGCTTGCTTGAACACCTCGAGAAGCCGCGCCTCGGTGCGGCGACGCAGGTCCATGTAGCGAGGCCCGAACACCCGCTGATGCTCGCCAGCAGCGCGGCGCTTATCGAGGGCAAGCAGCACCGCCGGAAGCTCCTCGATGGTCAGGTCGGACAGGTTCAGGAACGGCCTCGTCGCTGGTAGGTGGTAGTGGGTGACGAAGTCGGGGATCCCGCTGAGCACCATCGCGCCATTCTCGCGGTTCGTGGAAATGTCCTAGCGCCGACGCCCATACGGGGTTTCCGACATAGACCCTCAGACGTTCGAGGCGGCGTTCCGCGGCCGGTGATCGCCTGAGCGCCACGGCCGCGGCGCCTCCAGCCACGTGCGGCCCATCCGGTATGCCTCGTCCATCAAGCGCTCGGACGCCCGGAAGCCGACCGGCGAGAGGTCGCTGATCGGCGGCGAGGGCAGCACGTACACCTCGCACTCCTCGCACCACCGCTCGAGCTCCGCCAGCGCCACACGCCAGTACAGGTGGTCGAGGGCGTACAGGCCGCGGAACCAGGCCCGCCGTGGATAGGGCCGCTCCACCGGTGGCCAGCCCACCGGCAGCACATAGGCCCTGTCGGCCCCGTTTCGCACGGCCGTCCCCAGGGGCGGGTCCTCGGCCAGGCCGCCGTCCACGAGCAGCCGCCCGTTGACCCGCACCGGCGGGTACAGGCCAGGCAGGGCACAGCACGCGACCAGCGCCTCCACGGCGTCGCCGGAGCTCAGCTCCACGGGCTCCCCACTGCGGGCGTCGGCGGCCACCACGTGCAGTGGCAGCGCGGCGTCCTCGAGCCGGCGGATCGGCAGGTCGGCCGAGATCACGCGTCGCAGGCCCGTGTTCGGCACCAGGTGCCCGCCGCGCCCGGTCAGGCCCCGCACCAGCGTGCCGGGCCGGATGGGGAACAGGTCGCGGCGGCGGTGCGAGCGCCAGGCGCGGGTCATCGCCTCCGCCGCCGCCGGCTCGGGGTTGGCGGCGAACAGCGCCGCATTCAGCGCGCCCGACGATGTGCCCACCACGATGTCGGGCCGGATCCCCGCCTCCAGCAGGGCCCGCAGCGTGCCCGCCTGAATCGACGCCAGGCTGGCGCCGCCCGCGAACACGAAGGCGGTCTTGCCATTGTGGCCGTCGGTGGTCACATCCAGTTTTGTACCCCGGGAACGGTGTGACCATAAGCGGGGCCAGGCCCCGGGGGCCTGGCCCCGGCTTCCGGCGACCCGTGAGCGGCTGGCCCCAGGGGCCTGGCCCCGGCTTCCGACTACCCGTGAGGGGCCTGGCCCCTGGGGCCTGGCCCCGGTCACGGCACATCACCGGATGGGCAGCCGCCGCGCGAACCGATCCAGCACGTTGCCGGCCATGTCGACGTACGTGTAGGCCACCCTGTGCGCCGAGATGATCACCCGCAGCGATCCGTAGTTGAGCAGGCTGATCGCCGCATCCGGGTCTGGCCGGGTGAACTGCGGCGCCCCGGCCCCCTCGCCGCTCGTGCCCACCACGAACTCGTCCACCCCGTCCACGTGCCGCCGCTCGTAGCGGTGCAGGTGGCCGCACATGATCGCCACCACGTGCGCCCGCCGCAGCACCGGCAGGATCGGATTCCCCGGCTGGATCGGCCGGTGCACGAGGATGAAGCGGGCCTGGAAGCCGGGCCGTGCCAGCGCCGAGCGGGCGAACCCGACCGCGCTGGAATCGGCCTGAAGGCCCAGCGCGACGATCTGGATCGGCCCGTACGACGTCACGTACCGCCCGCCCGAGCCGGGCAGGTGAAGCGCCTGGGTCGTGTAGTAGCCGTTTCGCAGGAACAGGTCGTGCTCGCCCTCGGTCGCCCATAGCCGTGCATTGGCCATCACATCGTGCAGCGGCTCGAACAGGTTTCGGTCGAGCAGCACAGGCAGCGAGATCAGGTAGCTGTTGTCGCCGGCCGACAGCACGAACGCAGGGTTCTGCGCGGCCACGTTTCGCATCACCGCCCACTCCTGGGTCTTGCCCGACCCGTAGTCGCCGATGACGCCGAACGTCACAGGATGGCTGAGGCTGAGCGGCGCCGTCTGAAACGACCCGGACGCCCTGCCCACACCGTCGATGGACGCCGTCCACGTGTACCGGCTGCCAGGCTGGAGACCGTGGAAGTCGCCGTTTCGGGCCACCACCACCTGGCCCTGCGGCGACACGGCGCGCAGCACCACGGGCTGCCCGCCGGGGAGCGACCAGGCCAGCGTCGCCGAGCGCTGCCCGATCCAGGTCAGGAACGGCCCGCGGTCGAACGGGTTCCCGGCCGGCGACAGCAGGTACATGTCCCAGTAGATCAGCACCGCGGCCACCGCCGCCAGCGAGATCAGCGTGGTCAGACCCAGGCCCAGCGCGATCCAGAACAGCCGCCGCTCCCGGCGGGTGCGCTGGCGCCGACGGAACAGCCGGCGGCGGACGGATCGCTGCTGTTCGGGGGCGGTGACGCGGGTATCCACGGCCGGCGCCCGTCTACACGTCGCGGGTCGACGTGCGCCACGCCCCCAGGGCCAGCGGCACGACGATCCACATCAAGAGCACGAAGATGGCTGCCCCCAGCGAGACGGCGATCACCGGCTGTTCGCTGGTGAACGGCTGGATCCTGCGGGTGGCCGACTCCAGCAGCGCCTCGCGCGTGCGGCCCAGCAGCGAGATGTTGAGCAGCAGCGGCGCGGCAGCCAGCTCCCAGCCCAGCAGCACGCCGATGGAGACGCCGCGCGAGCCGATCAGCGACGACACGCCCAGCGACACGCACAGCGCGATCGACGTCACCAGCTCGACCCACAGCCCGTTCTTGACGATGGCGGTGAGGCTCGGCGTGGCCAGGTTCCCGGCGAACGCGAAGTCCAGGGCCACGGCCACCGCGAACGCCACCAGGATCAGCGGGATCCAGAAGATCAGCATCCCCGGCACCCGCGCGAAGAACAGTCCCCAGCGCGAGCGGCCCGTCACCACCATGTCGCGGAACACCCCCGACGTGAGGTCGCTCGTGCCCACGCTGGTGCCCACGATGGCCGCCGCCACGCCGCCGATCAGGCTCAGCACCAGCATGCCGTGGCGCAGGTTGTCGGCGCCGCCTGCCGGTCCGTTTTGCACCGAGTTGTTCCAGTGGAACCCCTGCCCGATCAGATACAGGGCGGCCACCGCGCCGATGGTCAGGATGGCCGCCCAGATCACCAGCGGCCGGTTGCGGCGGATGCGCAGCAGCTCCGCCGTGATCATGCGGGTGTTCACTCAGGCCCTCCCATCCGCGAGGTGACCTCGAGGAAGCGCTCCTCCAGCGTGATCCGCGCGGGCTCGATGCGGTGCACGGCGAGGCCCGCCTCGACCAGCCGCCGGTTGATGTCGGCCACGACCGCGTCCGACCCATCCTTCAACACCAGCCGCAGGCCGCCCGCCACCTCGCCCGACTCGACCACGGCCTGATGGTCGAGCAGCACCCGCTCGGCCGTCGCCGCGTCGTCCACGCCGATCATGATCGTGGGGTGCCCGCCGGAGGCGATCTCGGCCACCGTGCCCTGCATCAGGATGCGACCGTGGTCGACGATCGCGGCCCGGTCGCAGATCTTCTCCACCTCGTCCAGCAGGTGCGACGACAGGAACACGGTGCGGCCGTCGTCGACCAGCGAGCGCACGAACTCCCGGAACTCGATGATGCCGGCCGGGTCGAGGCCGTTGGCTGGCTCGTCCAGGATCAGCAGGTCGGGATCGGCCAGCAGGCAGCGGGCGATGCCCAGCCGCTGCCGCATGCCCATCGAGTACGTCCGCACGCGGTCGCCGGCCCGCTCGGCCAGGCCCATCCGTTCCAGCGCGGAGTCGATCCGGGTGTGCGCCGCCGGCTCCCGGCAGGCGGCCGCGATGCGCAGGTTCTCGCGGCCGGTCAGATGGCCGTGAAACCGCGGCTCCTCGACGATCGCGCCCACCCGGGCCAGCGCCTGCGACCGCTGCTCCGGCAGCGGCAGGCCGAGCAGCTTCATGTCGCCGGCGGTGGCCGGAGTCAGCCCCAGCAGGACGCGGATCAGCGTGGTCTTGCCGGCGCCGTTGGGGCCCAGGAAGCCGTATGCGCAGCCGGCCGGTACCTCCAGGTCGGCGCCGTCGAGGGCCGTCCGCGAGCCGAACCGCTTGGTCAGCCCGTGGGTCTCGATGACGAGTCCGTCGTTCCCGGCCATGCCCGCACGCTACCAGCCGTTTCGGAGAGGAATGTGAGATGCGTTTGGCGGTCGTTGTACGGCGTTGACAACACCCTCCGGCTGAAGTAGGGTCGCCGCAGCGAACCTGCGTTTCCGGGCAGAAAGCAGGGGATATGAGCGGGGGCTCGTTGTTCTCGAGGTGGCTGGGCAAGTCCGCCGAAAAGGTGGATCACACCTTCGGCTGGGATCACCTGCCCCTGCCGCTGGCCATCCCCACGCTGGTCGGTCTGCGCGACCGCCTGCGCGAGCTGAACCTGTACGACACCGGCCGCGGGCCGAAGGACGTGCCGCCGTTCGACGACCACGCCGGGTACATGGGCGCCCGCACGCTGGACGGCAGGTACAACGATCTCGACGACCCGTTGATGGGCAGCCTGGGCAGCCGGTTCGGCCGCAACGTGCCGATCGCCCGCACCTGGCCCGAGAAGCCGCCGGCCATCCTCGAGCCGAACCCACGGCTGATCAGCCTGCGTCTGCTCACGCGGTCGAGCTTCCAGCCGGCCACCACGCTCAACCTGCTGGCCGGGGCATGGATCCAGTTCGAGGTGCACGACTGGTTCAGCCACGGCGACAACTCGCCCGACGATCCGTGGAAGATCCCGGTTGAGGAGGCGGATCCATGGCCCGACCACCCGGACATGCTGATCCAGCGAACGCTGCCCGACCCCAGCTCCGATCCCGGCAAGCCGCCGACCTTCTCCACCCACGACACGCACTGGTGGGATGCATCGCAGATCTACGGCAGCACCCGCGAGTTCGCCGACGGGCTGCGCTCGAAGGAGCTGGGCAAGCTGCGCATCGACGAGCAGGGCCTGCCTCCGTCAGACCTGGAGAAGTTCGCCGACCTGAAGGGCGTGGCCGGGAACTTCTGGATCGGCCTCGCGCTCCTGCACTCGCTGTTTATGCGGGAGCACAACAGCATCTGCGACATGTTGCACGGCGAGTACCCGGACATGGACGGCCAGGAGCTGTACGACAAGGCGCGGCTGATCAACGCGGCGCTGACGGCGAAGATCCACACCGTCGACTGGACGCCGGCCATCATCGCCCACCCGACCACCGTGCTGGCGCTGCGCACGAACTGGTGGGGGCTGCTCGGCGAGGGCTTCGACAAGCGGTTCGGGCGCATCACGTCGGACGAGGTGCTGCGTGGCATCCCCGGCTCGCCGACCAACCACCACGGGGTGCCGTATTCCCTGACCGAGGAGTTTGTGGCGGTGTATCGCATGCACCCGCTGATCCCCGACGATTACAGCTTCCGGTCGCTCGCGAACGACACCGTGCTGCAGCACCGCACGCTGCCCGAGATCGGCGCCCTGCACGTCCGCGAGCGGTTGTCCGAGGTGCCGATGGCCGACCTCTTCTACTCCTTTGGCACCTCCCACCCCGGCGCCATCTCACTGCACAACTATCCCCGCCACCTCCAGCATTTCCATCGCCCCGACGGCAGCCTGATCGACCTCGCCTCGATCGACATCCTGCGCGTCCGCGAGCGCGGCGTGCCCCGCTACAACGAGTTCCGGCGGCTGTTCCGGCTGAAGCCCGCGTCCACCTTCGAGGAGCTGACCGACAACCCCGTGTGGGCCGAGGAGCTGCGGCGGATCTACGGCCACGTGGAGCGGGTCGACCTGATGATCGGGATGTACGCCGAGCCCAAACCACGTGGCTTCGGGTTCAGCGACACGGCCTTCCGGGTGTTCATCCTGATGGCTTCGCGGCGGCTCGAGTCCGACCGCTTCTTCACCCGCGACTACCGGCCCGAGGTGTACACCGCGGCCGGCCTGGAGTGGGTGGAGTCGAACTCGATGCGCACGGTGTTGCTGCGGCACTTCCCCGAGCTGGAGGCGACATTGACCGGTGTGGCAAACCCGTTCGCGCCGTGGACGAGGGCCGGCCCGTAGCCAGCGCCATGGCCGTCGTCACCACCCACGAGCACGACTACGCGCGGATCGGCCTGGCCGGCATCCGCGTGGTCAACGGCACGCTCGGCCTGGTGTGGCCGATGGTGCTCGCGCGCCGGTTCGCCGACACGCCCGGCGCCGCTGCTCCGGCGATCTATCCGCTGCGCATGTTCGGGGTGCGCACGGTGGTGATCGGCGTCGACCTGTTGCTGCGCGACAGCGAGGTGCGCGAGCACTCCCTGCGGCTGGCCCCGTTCATCCACGCCTCGGATGCGCTGGCCGCCGTTGCTGCCGGCTGGAGCGGCCAGCTGCCGCGCCGCACCGCCGCCCTGGCGGCCGGCATCTCGTCGCTCAACCTGGCCCTGGCCGTCGCCGCAAACCGGAAAAAGTAGCGCTCGGGTGGCCGACGAGTTCGACCATGTGGTCGTCGGCTCCGGTGCGGGAGGCGGCCCGCTGGCCGTCAGGCTGGCCCGTGGCGGGCGCCGCGTGCTGCTGCTGGAGGCGGGCGGCGACGCCGAGGACCTGAGCTACCGGATCCCGGTCATGCACGGGTTCGCGTCCGAGGACGAGTCGCTGTCCTGGCGGTACTTCGTCAACCACTACGCCGACCAGGCTCAGGCCCGCCGCGACACCAAGTACGACGCCGACCACGACGGCATCTTCTACCCGCGCGCGGGCACGCTGGGCGGCTGCACGGCGCACAACGCGATGATCACCGTCGACGGCGCCGGGCCCGAGTGGGACGCGATCGCCGAGCTGACCGGCGACCGCTCGTTCGCCGGCAGCCACATGCGCAGCTACTTCCAGCGGCTGGAGCGGTGCTGCTATCGCGACCGGCCGTGGACGCTGCGCTGGAAGCTCGCGGGCGCGCTGGCCCGCCGCTCCACAGTTGCGTCATGGCTGCTCGGCAACCGTGGCCGCCACGGCTTCGACGGCTGGCTGTCCACACAGGAGGCGTCACCGGGGCTTGCGATCCACGACCAGGAGATCATCGACATGGTCCTGGCCGCCGTGGAAGACGAGTTCACCTCCTCGCTGGGCGGGCGTCCGCTGGAACCGTGGGAGCCGCTGGCCTACGCCGACCCCAACGACTGGCGGGTGCAGAAGCACGGTCTGCACGGGCTGTGGCTGGTGCCGCTGGCCACCGCGCGGGGGTGCCGAAACGGCACCCGCGAGGCCATTCTGGCCACCGCGCAGGAGCTGCCCGACCGGCTGGTGGTGCGCACCGATGCGCTGGCCACCCGGGTCCTGTTCGAGGGCGCCCGGGCGGTCGGCGTGGAGTATGTCGAGCAGCCCAGCGCCTACCGAGCAGACCCCCGCGCACGCGGGGCCGATCCGCTGCCCTCCACGACCGAGGTCCGCTGCCGGTCGGACGTGATCGTGTCGGCGGGCGCCTTCAACACGCCGCAGCTTCTGATGCTGTCGGGGCTGGGGCCGGCGGACGAGCTGGGCCGGCACGGGATCGACGTGCGGGTCGACCTGCCCGGCGTGGGGGAGAACCTGCAGGATCGCTACGAGGTGGGGGTGGTCAGCAAGCTGAACAGGCGGCTGGAGCTGCTTCACGAAGGGTGTACGTTCAAGCCACCGCAGCCGGGCCAGAAGCCGGATCCATGCCTGGACGACTGGAAGACCGGCAACGGGGTGTACACGTCAAACGGCGCGGTGGTGGCGATCGTGCGCCGGTCGAGCGCCTCGAGCGGCCAGCCCGACCTCTTCATCTTCGGCCTGCCGGCCGATTTCCGCGGGTACAAGGTCGGCTACGCGCCGCTGCTCGAGCGGCACCGGGACCGCTTCACGTGGGCCATTCTCAAGGCCCGCACCGCGAACACGGCCGGCACCGTCCGGCTGCGCTCCGCCGATCCGCGGGACACGCCGGTGATCGACTTCCGGTACTTCGAGGAGGGAAACGACGCGGCCGGCGACGACCTGCGGGCCGTCGTCGACGGCATCGGCTTCGTGCGGGGCCTGCTGGCCCGCCTCGGCCATGAGGAGGAGTGGCCCGGCGATCGCGTGGCCGGCGACGACGCGGTGGCGGAGTGGGTGCGCAACGAGGCCTGGGGTCACCACGCCTCCTGCTCGTGCCGGATGGGACGGCCCGACGACCCGATGGCCGTCGTGGACAGCCGCTTCCGCGTGCGCGGGACGCGCAACCTGCGAGTCGTCGACGCCTCCGTGTTCCCGCGCATCCCCGGGTTCTTCATCGTCACGCCCACGTACATGCTCAGCGAGAAGGCCGCCGACGCCGTGCTGGCCGACCGCCTGAGGCAGTGAGGAGGATCGATGGCCGACCACAACGACCCCAACGCCGTCAACACGATCTTCTCGGACATCGACGTCAGCGCGGCCGACGTGTACGACATGTTCGGGTATCCGGGCCCCGGCGGGGCGGCCGGCGAGACCGTGGTGATCGCGCTCACCTTCGCCGCGGTGCCCAGCGCCGGCGTGCTCGACACCGACATGCTGTACCGGCTGCAGCTCGCCACCCGGCGGCGCGTCACGCCGCCCGACGACTGGAGCTTCGGCTCCCTGATGGGCTACGTGGACGGAGTGCGGGAGAAGTACCTGAACCAGCTTCACGCGGCCGAGATCCGCATGAAGCCGAACGACGACAGGCGCACGGCCACGCTGGCGTTCTCGGGCTTCCCCGGCGGGCGGGAGTTCCAGCAGACGGTCGAGCTGGACTCGGTGACCGAGATCGCCACTCCCGGCGGCCATCGCATCAACGCCTTCGTTGGCGGCCGGGACGACGCCTTCTTCAACGACCTGACCGGGTTCTTCAGGTCGATCAACTACGCGCCGCAGTTCTACCACGTGCCCCACACGCGGCCCGACCTGCGTGAGCTGCCGATCCCCAAGACGCTGATCGAGCTGGAGGGAAACCACCTGTTCAACTTCGACCCGGCAAACCCCGACCTCGGCCATCTGGGGGTCAAGGCCGACCTGCCGCCGGGCCCGTACACGTGGAGCGGTGACTCGTACAGGAAGGACGCCGACGGCAACTTCCGGTTCGTGTACACCGGCATCGACGCGCAGGCCGGCAAGAACGTGAACGCGCTCATCCTGGAGCTGCCGCTGGCGTTCCTGACCACGTCGCCCGAGCAGGACCGGGTGGTCGAGGTGTGGGGCGAGAGCTGGGTGCTGAAGGCGGCCGACAAGGTGGACACGATCCCCGACCACCCGCTGTGGATCGAGCATCCGCGGGCGCTGCTCGGTCATCTGTTCGGCGAGGACAGAGACCTGGACAGGTACAAGCTGGTCGACACGGTCGGCCAGCCGTTCGCCGACGCCGGCCTGTCGGAGCGCGAGGACCGCCGCCAGCTGGGGGCGAACAACTTCTGGCTGGCGCCGCACTTCGTGAAGCGGCTGGCGCACCTGGGGTGGGGGTTCGGGCCGTCGATCACGGCGCTGGGGCTGGAGACCGCGTTCGACCACGACAACTCGCCGATCTCGGTGCACCGCACCTACGGCCTGGCGATCGAGGCCTTCCCGCGGGTGCGCAAGATGCTGTTTCAGGAGCTGCCGATGCCGGACGACTCCTGGAATCCGCACAATCTGGACATCGGGCTGCGGCGGGCATTTGAGATCTTCGTGCCGAACGTGAACGCGATCGACATGGACACCACCGGCTCGTGGCCGTTCGGACGGCGGCTGGAGGATCAGGTGGCGACCCGCTTCCTGGGCTTGTTCCTGGATATGCAGGCCAAGGCCGGCGGACGCCCCTACCACCTCGAGCTGCTGGGCGAGCAGGCGCTGTGGGACGCGGCGCCGATCGTGCCCAGGACCCCGCCCAATCCGCTGAAGAACGACACCGAGTTCCTGACCGAGTTCCCGTACCTGGCCGAGCCGCACCCGGAGCAGGGGGCGTACCGGTGAGCGTTTCCTCGCCGGCGACGCGCACGGACTACGAGCGCGATCTGGAGGTGCTGGACGAGCTGATCGGGGAGCTCGGGAGCGGCGCGCCGCCCGCCGACGCCCAGTCGGCCACGCGGCTTGCCCACTGCCACTACCGGCGGGCATCGATGGCCGGGCGCCCGGAGTGGCTGGACGGCGCAGGGCCGGTGATCGAGGACGGCCTGCGCCGCTTCGGGCCGTGGCCGGATCTGTGCCTGGTCAAGGCGAACGTGGCGCTGGCGCTGCACCGGCTGGATGACGTCGAGGCGGCGCTCGCGCTGGCGCCGGACGCCGCGTCGTCGCCGGACGGGCGGTGCATTGCGGGCGACGTCGACCTCCAGCGCGGACGCTACGGACGGGCGCGCGACGCCTATCAGGCGGCCGTGGACAGCACGGGGAGCTGGGACGCGCTGGCGCGGCTGGCGGAGCTGGAGCGGGAGACGGGGGATGACGACGCGGCTGAGCGGCTGTTCGCGGCGGTGGTCGACGAGCTGACCGCCAAGCAGCTTCGGGCATACGCGTGGGTCGAGCTGCGGTGGGGCGAGCTGTATCTCGCGCGGGGCGACCTGGACGAGGCCGAGGGGCACTTCCGGCGCGCGGATGGCGCCTATTCGGGCAACTGGCGGACGGCGGCCCACCTGGCGCGGCTGGCTGCCGCGCGCGGCGACCTGGACGAGGCGATCGAGCTTCGCCGGGCGGCGGCCGGCGATCCGCCGCGGCTGGAGCAGTGCCAGGCGCTCGGCGATCTGCACCTGCGGGCCGGGCGGCCGGGCGAGGCGCGCGACTGGCATGGGCGGGCGCTGGACGGGTACGTGGCGTCGGCGGAGCGTGGCGAGGTGCACTACCTGCACCATCTGGCCGAGCTGTGCATCACCCTCGGCGATGGGGCGGGGGCGGTGCGCTGGGCGGGCCGCGACGCCGAGCTGCGGCGAAACCCGCACACGCTGTCGGTGCTGGAGCGGGCGCGAGAGGTCTCGGCCAAGGAATAGTGCGTTGACTTCTGGTAAACTCGCCGAGCCTCATGGCGGCGACCGAACACGCATCGACCTCTGCGGGTGGTGCCGGCGGCGAAAAAACGCCGTCACCGCTGGGTGCACTTTGGACACGCCTGTGGACATGGCTCACGTCGCGCGCCGTCTCGCTCGTCAAGCTGGTGGTCTTCATCGGTGTCCCACTCATCGTGCTTGGCCTGATCTATCGCCACGGGCGGGGGGCCACCAACAAGGACGACTGGGCCATGGGATTCTCAGCCGGGGTGTTGCTGTCGGCCACCGTGGTCATGCGGTTGGTGCCCGCGCCGTCTCAGGGCGCGACAGCCGCCAATTCGGCTGCCCCGGCGGCGCCCCGGACGAATCTCCTTGCAGGGCTGTACGTCGGCCTTGACGGGCGGTGGTCCACCTCCAAGGTGCAGAGCCTGCTCTGGACGTATGCGGTCGCGTTCGCTGTGATCGCGCTCTACGTCGGCTCCAACTACGGCATCGCACCCGCGCACGGCAGCAAGGATCTGTTCTCCAGCATCAGCTTCGACGACACGTATCTGCTGCTGCTCGGCGGGCCGTACGCCGCGATGGTGCTCGCCAAGGGCATCACGTCGATGAAGACGAGCGACGGCACGATCTCGAAGACCACGATCACGGATTCGCGCACGCCGGAGGACGGGTTGCGGGACATCATCGCCAACGACAGCGGCTCGACCGACATCGGCGATTTCCAGTTCTTCGCCTTCAACCTGATCGCGCTAGCGATCTTCTACTCGGAGTTCCTTGGCAACTTCACGAGCGGGATGCCGAAGCTGCCCACATTCCTGGTCGGCCTGACGAGCACGTCCGCGCTCGCCTACGTCGGCAAGAAAGCCGTCGAGTCATCCCAGGCGTCGATCACGTCGTTGTCTGCCAGGCCGGCAATACAGATCGTGAAGGACACCGGCAACCTCGCGGCCGATGTCACGCTGACGATCACCGGCCAGCATCTCCAACTCCCGGCCGGTTCACCCACCGTATCCGTTGGGACGGTCGCAGTGACCCCGACGCGCCATTCGCTCCGCAAAATCGAACTCGAGTTGAAAAAGGACACGACGCTCGTGGTGGACGGCAGCGAGGTGAAGGTGGAGGTGCCCACGGTCACCAGCGACGTAACCGACACGATCGGCGTCATTCTCGTGTGATCCTCCCGTTGTGTCGCGCCGACCGCAAGGGCTGCGAACGGAGCGGCTTGTGCTTCAGCCGCTCGAGCCGGCGATGGCGGAGGAGATGGCCGGCGTCTTGGCCGACCCCGATCTGTACCGCCACACGGGCGGCGCGCCTGCGGGCGTCGCCGAGTTGGCGGAGCGCTACGAAAGGCAGGTGGCG
>JBQCGJ010000098.1:0-28839 GCA_051955775.1 Gaiellales bacterium
CAGGCACCCGTCACGGGTTTTGTGACGGTGCCTGACACCGCTTATCGCCTGGCAAGCACCAGGGCCAGGCCCCCCACGAACCGGGGCCAGGCCCTCCGGGCCGTGGCTGGGCTAGTGTCCGGCCCCGATGGCCGAGCCCACCATCATCCTCGGCGACACCACGGTCAAGCGCATTGGCCTGGGCACCAACCGCCTGACGAACACCCCCCAGAACGTCGAGTTCGTGCGCGCTGCGGTGGACGCGGGGCTGGACCACATCGACACGGCCTACCTGTACACGTCGGGCGAAAGCGAGCAGACGATCGGCTCGGCGCTCGAGTTGCCGCGTGACGGCAGCGTCGTTGCGACCAAGGGCGGCTACCGCGCCGGCGAGGGTGCTCCTGACGTCCTGCGCGGGCACATCGAGGAGAGCCTGCGCCGCCTTCACACGGGCGTCATCGACCTGTATTACCTGCACCGGGTGCATCCTGACACGCCGCTCGAGGACTCGATGGGAGTGATCGCCGAGTTCCGGGACGCGGGCAAGATCCGCCATGTCGGCATCTCGGAGGTCGGCATCGACCAGATCGAGCGGGCGCGCGGCGTCGTCCCGATCGCTGCCGTCCAGAACCGCTACAACCTGGGCGACCGCGAGCACGACGAGGTGATCGACCACTGCACCGAGCAGGGCATCGCGTTCGTGCCGTACTACCCGCTGCACGGGCTGGAGGCGCCTGCCGTCACCGAAATCGCCGCCCGCCACGGCGTGACGTCCAGCCAGGTCGCCCTGGCATGGCTCTTGCACCGCTCGCCGGCGGTGCTGCCGATCCCCGGCACGCTGTCGCTCGGCCACCTGAAGGAGAACCTGGCGGCACTCGAGATCGAGCTCGCAGACGACGAGTTCGAGGCGCTGCGGATGATCTGAGTCCCGGCGCAGTTTGCGCCCGGCCCCAGCGGGTACAGGCCGACCATGTCCCCGACCGACAGCAAGGACGGCAAGCGCAGGCTGGCCGAGCGAGACCGCTCGGCAGACACCGGTGAGCGGCGCGAGGAGTATGAGAGCGGCCAATGGTCAGAGCCCGGCGACCCCGCCGGCCGGGCGCGCTCCGCGGCCGCCAACGAGAACCTCGGTCACGAGGGCGCCCGGCCCCCTGGGACCACCAGGGTGGCGGACGAGTGGCAGCGCGAGAAGCAGCGGACCGGTCGGAACCCCGCCGAGCCTGGATTCCCGGGCGCCGCGGAGGACGACTCCTCCGATCACCGCCGCGACTAGCGCGGGGCGCCCCTTACGCGGGGCCGGCTGATCGCGCCAGCTCGACTGCCTTCGCCGGGTCCCCGAACCAGGGCTCTCCGTGACCCGGCAGCAGCACGCCCGCGTCGAGCTCGGCCAGCCGGTCGAGCGACGCCAGGGCGCGCTCGCTGTCGGCCGTGGCAGCGCCGGCCACGATCCGAGGCCCGGTGTGCCCGGTGTACGGATCGAGGGTGACCAGCGCGTCGCCGGTGATGACGGCGCAGCGGTCGTCGAACACCAGCATCGACTCGCCCAGGGTGTGCCCCGGCGCAGCCACCACTGCGGGATTGCCAGGGACGGGCAGGCGGTCGCCGTCGCGGAACCGCCTGACGCTTTGGATCGCCCGCGGCCAGAATGCGCGTGCTCGCAGAAACGCCAGAAAAACAGGGCGGAACGCGGGCCTCCTCAGATATCCGAGCGGACTGCGCTCGTGGCCGTACTGGCTGGGGTGGCGGGACAGCGGGACGTCGTTCTCGTGTAGCCACACCTCCACCCCGGCGGTCTGGCGCAGTCTCTCGGCGATCCCGATGTGGTCGAAGTGCGCGTGGGTGAGCACCAGGGAGGGCCCGTCGTTCAGGGACCTGCAGAGGCCGCGCAACGTGCCCTCGAGCGAATCCCAGGACGTCGGGACGCCCGCGTCCACGACCGTGAGCCGGCCCTCATCCTCCACCATGTACCAGTTTGTGTAGGCGTCCACGACGCGATGGATGCCCGGTGCGACATGGCGATGCATGGACGGCAGGTACCCGCTCTGGGATCACGAAAACGCGCGGGAGCGTGTGAGCGCGGCCACACCGCGGAATCCGGTGGGCCCCGGCGCCCGTATCGGTCAACCACGTATGGGCACCTGGGCCGAACCGAAACGGGCGGCGGTCGCCGGCGCGGTCACCCTCAACGGACCCACCCCGCTGTGGGCCGCGACGCTGCCCCCGCGCGCGGTCGTGCTCAGCGCGGTCCTGCTGGCGATGATCGGGGCGGTGCTGGGCGCCGTCACCGCATCGGGTCTGATGCCGCACATCGACGGTGGCTCCGGCGGTTGGGGAGGTGGCCCGGGCGGCGCGGCCGGTCCGCCGGGGGGCCCGACCCCCTGGACGTATGGCCGCCGTCCGGCCAGGCCGGTCGAGCCTCCACGGCCGGCGCGGCGCGCGGTCAGCCGGCGAGGTCTCCCGACGCGCGGCGGATGGTGATGTCGCCGAATGACGTGCGTGCCCGCACCTCGACGGTGTCCTCGCCCGCGTCCGGCCGTTCCGCGTCGTCCAGGCCGTTGACCACGCGGCCGAACTTGGTGTCCAGGTCGAGCCACGCCGCCACTCCGGTGCGCACACCGATCTCGATCTTGCCAAGCGATGTTTGCGCCACCACAGAGCCGGATTCGATCTCGCCCAGCCGCACGTCGCCGTTGGCTGTGCTGGCGGCCACCGTCGCATGCGCCCGGTCGACCGAGATGCTGCCGTTGGCGGCCTTCACGCGCAGATCTCCGGCGACGTCGCCAATCCACGTGTCGCGGTTTGAGTTCTTGACCACCGCCGATCCCCGGACGGCGCCGATGCGCACGGACCCGGAGCCGGTGGATGCGGTCACGTTGCCGGCGGCGTGATCCACGGTGAGGTCGCCGGCGCCCGTGCGCAGGGCGGCTGCCCCGGCGCTCTCGACATCGATCTCGCCGGCGCTCGTCCTGTACTCGACATCGCCCAGCCGGCCGGTCGCGCGCAGGCGGGACAAGCCGGTGTCGCCCCGGAACCTCGAGCCCTCGGGAAGCGAGATCCGCACGTCGATCGAGTCGTCGCCTCCACGCGGCATCCACTGCCGCCAGCCGCGGGGGCCCTTGACCACGAGCCGGTCGCCCGCGAAGTCCACCCGCGTTTGCTCGGCGGCGGACACGTCTCCCGGCTTTTCGGGATCGCTGGGCAGCACCTCGACGATCGTGTCGCCTCGTTCGGAGGCCTCGATTCGGATATCGCCGACGCCGAGCTCGACGTCGACCGCGATGGGATTGGGAGTCTGAAACGTCTGCATGATCGTGTCCTTCTGCTGGATGCTTACGGGTCAGCGAGCCCAGCCTCGATGCCGCTGGGCTCCGTGTTGAGTCGGCCTGTCGTGGCTGGGCGCCGCATCGGAGCGTCCGAGGCCCGCCGCGGCGGCCCGCACGAGCCACGAATTGACCGAGAGTCCGTCGCGGCGCGCCGCGCGCTCGATCGACGGCTTCAGCCTCTCGGGCATGCGCACGTTGATCCGCCACAGCTCCCCGTCGTCGGCTTCCACCGGGGCGGGGGGTGCGGGCGGACCGGCGTCGTGGACCGCCTCGGCCGGAGGCGGGGTGACCACGAACTCCGGCTCGCGGCCGCGCAGCCGCAGCTCGACCGAGCCGGGGGCGAGCTCCATGGTGATCTCCTCGGCCGCCGCGGTGAGCGCGTCCTGCAGTGTCAGCAGGAGCGCTGACTCGAGCGGTGCGACCAGCCGCTCGGCCACTGCTCGCGCCTCCTCGCCGCCGGCCTCGGCGGCCAGCAGGAGCTGGTGGCGGATGTCTTCGGCATACCGGTTCAGGTTCATGGCACCATTATGGCATCATTATGATGCCAAGTCAAGGCCACCCGTGTGCCATCGATCTCCGCGATACGTTCCTGTGGGACCGCGACGAGGAGGGCACATGCAGCTGACCAGGAGTTCCAACGCGACCGCGGCCGGGCCGGCGGACTGGTTCACGGGCACGGTCTACATCGACGCCGTGGCCGCGCCGTCAGACGGATCTCGGGTGACCGCCAGCAGCGTCCACTTCACTCCAGGCGCGCGCACGGCGTGGCACACCCACCCCAACGGCCAGACGATCTATGTGCTCGAGGGAGTCGGTCTCGCGCAGCACCGGGGAGGGCCGGTGGAGGTCATCCGGCCCGGCGACCGGGTGTTCTTCGAGCCCGGCGAGGACCACTGGCACGGCGCCGCGCCCGACCGCTTCATGACGCACATCGCCATGCTCGAGGTGGACGGGGAGGGCAACAGCGCGACCTGGGGCGAGCACGTCTCCGACGAGGAGTACGCCGGCCCGCGGGCGTCATAGCGGCGCGGGCAGCGCCTCCGCGAGGGACGTTTCCCGCCGAGCCTCGAGCACCTGCGCCGGCCGCGCCCCGCGTGCCACGCGGGCCGGGGCGTGGGCGCCGCGCAGGCGCGGGATGGCCGCGCACACCGAGAGGCTGACGATGCCGAACACGGGCGTCGCCAGTCCCCCGGCGATGGGCAGCACCCACCGCCGGTCTGCGCGGGCAGCCCAGACCGTGAGGCCGATGGCGACCGGAAGCCGCAGCGCGAGGGGGACGAAACTCAGGCCGCCCCGCACCGCGTGCCCGGGCGACGATGCCGCCGCCGGGTGCAGGAGCAGGTGCGCCCAGGAGGCCCACAGCGCCGGGGCGAGGGCCACGCTGACCAGCGCGATGCCCAGGCCGACGCCAACGGCCACACCCGCTTGCCGCCACTCCCGCCGCGCCGCGAACCACACGATCCCGACCGCCGGGGTGATCTTGGTCAGGAGCGGGAACGCCCACCATCCAGGACGCCGGAACCCGAGCACCATGACCAGGGCGAGGATGGCCCACACGTTGCCGATCAGGATGGCCGGCACGCAGAAGGCGAAGGCCACGATCCCCATCCGGCCCATCGGCCACACGAGCCACGCGAAGATGCACGCGTTCAGCGCCGTCCAGCCCACCAGGAACACCGCCCAGGGCAGCAGGGTCAGCGGCCACGTCGCTTCGGCGAAGGCGGGCGAGTACAGAAATGCGTCCTTCTGCTGCGGCCCGGCGGAGTACACACCATGCCGCCACGCCGACCAGTACGCGTGCGCGTCGAACCCCAGCAGGGCGTGCCACTGGCCCGCCACGGTGCCGAGCACCCACAGCACGCCGAACACGAGCAGGACGTACCGGCTGAGGGCCGCGATCCGTGACACCGGCGCCGAGCCGCGTGGGGTGGAACGCGCGAGCCGCAGCCCGTGCGGCCATCGTCCGTGATCCGCGTGCCACACGACCGAGCTCATGTCTCCACTATCCGTGAGTTCTGGGCCGACGCAACGGCCGGCCCTCGCCACGGCTCATCCCGTCCGGATGAGGCGATCCGCGGACCGGGGGAGGAGACTGCGTCCCGCACAAGGAGGTGGTGCCATGGGACTGCTGCGCGGACGCCGCGACAGCGGCGGCGTGAAGTACCGGATGCGCGAGAAGCTGCTGTCGATCGGCGACGACTCGTGGATCGAGAACGAGAACGGCGACCGGGTGCTGAAGGTCAACGGCAAGGCGCTGCGGATCCGGGACACCCTCGTCCTGGAGTCGCCGTCGGGTGAAGAGCTCTACTCGATCCAGCAGAAGATGCTGCACATCCGTGACACGATGCGGATCGAGCGCGGAGGGGCAACGGTGGCGACCGTCAAGAAGGCGCTGATCACACCGCTTCGCGACCGCTTCTCGGTGGAGGTCGAGGGCGGCCAGGACATGGAGGCGAAGGGCAACATCGTCGACCACGAGTACAAGATCGAGCGCGGCGGGGACAGGGTGGCCGAGGTGTCCAAGCGGTGGTTCCGCATACGTGACACCTATGGCATCGAGATCGCTCCCGACCAGGAGGACGCGCTGATCCTGGCGGTCACGGTGTGCATCGACCAGATGGCGAGGGGCTGAGCGGCGGGTTTCCCGGCGGCCACGGCTGGGAACCACCCATGACGGTCCATCGACGCCGCGCGAGTGCGGCAGAGAGGAGCTGACATGGGCACGGCCGGTTGGATAGTCGTAGCCATCATCATCGTCGTGATCATCGCGATCGCGGTTGCGCTTCTGCGCAGCCGATCGAAGCGAAACGAAGAGATGCAGTTGATCGCCGCCGACGCGCATCGCGAGGAGGCGGAGCGCGGCTCGCGAGCAGCGGAGGCGGTCAAGCTGCGGGCCGACGAGCGGATCGCGCGCGCCGAGCGCGAACGCCTGGAGGCCGAGACCGAGCGTGAGCGCGCGGCGGACCAGCGGGCGGCCGCCGACGAGCACCGCGACATCGCCGACGAGATCGATCCCCGCGGCCCTGCGCCCGCAGAGCGCGGTCAGCGGGACGTGTAGGCGCGCAAACCGATCGGCTTCACATCGTCCCGTGCGAGCATGCAGGGGTGCGCGGGGCGAGGTGGAGCCGATACGGGCGGGCGCTGCGGGCCGTGTGGTTGGCGGCTGTGATCCCTGGGCTGGTACCGGCCCCCGTGAGCAGTGCGCCGGCCGAGCCCGCGCCGGCGCCGATCCCGGCCTCGGCGCCGTGCGGCGCGTCGCGGCCGGTGGCGATCCGCCACCTGGTGGTGATCGTGATGGAGAACCACTCCTATGGCCAGATCATCGGCCACGCTCCGTATATCGACCGGCTCGCCGGAGCGTGCGGGCTGGCCACCCACTATCACGCGATCAGCCATCCCAGCCTGCCCAACTACCTGGCCATGACCAGCGGCAGCACATGGGGCATCAGCAGCGACTGCTCGCCGGCGCAGTGTCCCGTGCCGCGCAACAGCATCTTCGCCCAGATCGGGGGCCGGCACATGCTGTGGCATGTGTACGCCGAGTCGATCCCGTCGCCGTGCGCTCGGCAGAGCTCGGGTGAGTACGCGGTCAAGCACAACCCAGCCGCGTATTACACCGTCGGCGGGGTGCGCTCGCACTGCGCGGCGCGCATCTCCAGGGCCGGGAATCCCGGTCGCGGCCCCCTGCGCACCGCCCTGTATGGATCGATGCCGGCCTACAGCTTCGTGGTCCCCAACCTGTGCGACGACATGCACGACTGCCCGGTGAGCACCGGGGATGCGTGGCTCTCCGCGTGGATCCCCGCCATCGTTCGCAGCCCGGCATACCAGTCCCGGCACACGGCGATCGTGATCACCTTCGACGAGGACGACGGCGCCGCGTCGAACCACGTGGCCACGCTCGTCGTCAGCCCCGCCACGCCTCGCGGTGCGCGCAGCGCCCAGCCGTTCACGCACTACTCGCTGCTTCGCACCAGCGAGTACCTGTTCGGGGCCCGGTTCCTGGGAGGCGCTGCCCATGCGACCGGCCTCAGCCGCGCGTTCCGCCTCTACTGAGGTACTGATACACGCGTGAACTGCTGCACGCAGGCCGGCTACCGCGACATCTTCGGCGCCCAGCAGGTGGAGCGCGACGTCCGCCGGTACCGCCGCAAGGGCCTCACGGGATCGGCGCGGTGGCTGCGCGACACGATTGTCAGCGGCGGCGTGGCCGACCGCTCGGTGCTGGAGATCGGCGGGGGTATCGGGGCGATGCAGATCGAGCTGCTGCAGGCCGGCGCCTCACGCGCGGTCAACGTCGAGCTGGTCGACAGCTACGAGGCCGCGGCGGCCGGGCTGGCCTCCGAGCACGGGGTGGGGAATCGGATCGGTCGGGAGCTGGGCGACCTCGCGGGCGACCCCGGTCTGGCGCCCGCGGCGGACATCGTGGTCATGCACCGCGTGATCTGCTGCTACCCGGACGCCGGCGCGCTGATGCAGGCCGCCTGCGACCACGCGACGCACACGGTCGCCATCACCGTGCCCCGCGACTCGTGGTGGGTGCGGCTTGGATTTGCCGCCATGAACGCGTGGCTCCGCGTCCGCCGCGTCGCCTTCCGCGGATTCGTGCATCCGGTGGAACCGATGCTCGCCGGGGCCCAGGGCTTCGGGGCCACCGATCGCACGTCCGGCCCGCTGTGGACGAGCATCGTCCTGCACCGCCGAGACCCGGCCTGATCGGCTACCGCACCGCGAGCACGGCCAGCACCGTGAACACGGCCACCCCCGTGAGCGCGATGCGAGTCGCCCGGGCGGCGATCCGGCGAGCGTGGTACCCGGCTGTCAGGCCGGCCACGTGAATCAGCGTGCGTCCGCTGACCAGCGCGGCCACCGGCTGTCGCGGCACGGCGGCGATGGTGCGCGCCTGCCAGGCCGCGATCATCAGCTCGGCCTCGCGGCGCGCCGACCGGCGGTAGAACGGCAGCCGCTCGCGGCGCCTGATCCAGTAGCCGAGCGCGTCCGCCGCCTGCTCGAGATCGAGCGTGAGCATCTCTCGCACGACCTGCTCATCGTCGGTGTGGCGGCCCATCTCCCGATGATATCCCGGCTCGGGCCAGCGGTCCGGCCTGCCGCTCGTCGCGCCGCGCGCTGCGTGCGGGCTGACGGTTGACTCGGCTGGGCGGGGACGCCACGGGGCGCGCCGCATACGGGGCGATATCGCGCTGGGGCGTCGTACGCCGCACAGCCCGGGTGGCCGGCGGCGTGAGGTAGCCGTAGCCGAGCAGCAGCGGCCAGGTCAGAACCGACACCAGCTTGCGGTCGCGCCAGGCCATGCGGGCCCGCCACTCGGTATCCACCGAGAGGCGCAGCGCTCCGCGGCGGAACCGCACCCGGTTTCCCGACACGGTGTGGTGGACGCCGATATCGGCGATCCCATCCGAGACGAACCCGTACGCGGCCTCGTCGGTCGGCCCTCCGACCTCTGCCGCGATCCGCGCCAGGTCGCGCTGCGGGTCTTCGACCAGGGTCTCGTACCGGACCCGCGTGCGGCGCCGGCGCGGGCTCAGGAACTCGAACACGGAGTTCCACACCATCCACTCCACGGCGATTCTCGAGGGGCCGTACGTGGGCATGTCCGATCCGTCGCTGGTCTCCGGCCGGCGTACCCGGCGGCGCCATGAGTACGCGACCCCGCGGCTGTCCCGCACGAGGTGGATCAGATGCACCGGTATGTCAGGGATGCGGTCGACGACGGCCGCAAAGGCAGGGGTCTTCGACGAGTCGACGATGACCTCCGCGCCGGACACCTCCGCCACCGCCCGGTACACGCGGGCGGTGCGTTCGGCGTAGTCATCCAGCCGGCGGCGGTAGGGCGGCCACAGGGAAGGCGCGACGGCCAGCGGGAGGTAGCGGAAGCGGTCGACCTGGCCCTGAAGTTCCACGGCGCCGCTGCTGTCGGCGCGGTCCCAGCCCCCGAAGGCTCGCTCTCCCACCTCGTGCCAGAACGGACACTCGTGGAATGGCTCACCGCAGCCGCACAGCTGGTTCTCGACCACTCCACGCTGCCACAGGTGCCGCAGCTCGCCGACCGCCACGAATCCCGGAAGATTCGCCAGCAGGAGCTCCAGCACCGTGCTCCCACTGCGACTGGTCGAGCCGACGTACGCCACCTTCGGATTCAACGCATGAGTTCGGTTGGCTCCCATGACCCAGGCCCTCCCACGCCCACGACTGCACCCATGACCGACATCGCCCAAGACCCGCACGGATGATCGACACGGCAGGCCCAGCCATGTCAGAAGTACCCAGGTGAGCAAGCTTACACACCCAGGATTTCGATGCTTCCAACGATTCGACAATCGGTTCGGCCCCGGCCCTCGGCTGCCGGCGGCGTCGTGCGGTAGCGTTTCCGGCGTAGTCGGGCGGCCGCAACCGGTCGCCGCCCAGTCAGGGGGGTCTCATGACAGCGAAAAGCGAATTCGACGCGACCGAATGGGAGCTGATCTCGGAGGGCCCGGTGACCGCCGGAATGATCGTGCTGACAGCATCCGGTGGCGGCTCGTTCCGCGAGACGCTCGCCCTCAGCCGGGCGTATACCGATGCCCGGCGCGAGCACGGCGAGAGCGAGTTGCTGGACGAGATCGTGTCGGCGAAGCCGAAGTTCGACCGGCACAAGTTCCGTTCGCCACAGTCCCTGCGCGACGACGGCCTGAAACTGCTGACGGACGCCGTCGGACTGGTGGAACGCAAGGCCACGCCGCAGGAACTGGCCGACTACCGCGAGTTCGTTGTCAACCGGGCCACGAAGGTGGCGGCTGCGCACAAGGAGGACGGGCAGGAGATCAGCCCCGCAGAGCAGGCGGCGCTGGACCAGATCAGGCAGCATCTGGGTTCCTAGGCTGCGCGAGTAGTACACTCGCAAACATGGGTATTCGCGACTGGTTTGCGAAGTTGCGCAAGGAAGGCGACGAGGAAGAGCTGCGCCGGGTCGAGGAGGAGAGGGGCCTGCCGCTCGAGGAGCGTGAGCGGCTCTCCGGCGACGTCGAAGGCCTGGGCGCCGACGAGCGCACCGCCCGCCGCACCGGCGAGAGCTCGACCCAGGACTTCGACCGCTTCTAGCGGTCGCCGCCGCCGCCGGCCATGGTGACGGTTGACGACGTGCGGTCCGTGGCGGCGAACCTGCCTCGCTCCTACGAGGTCGTGGTTCGCGGGCGGATCAAGTTCCGCGTCAAGCAGATCGTCTACCTGGCCTTCTCCCGGGACGAGACGGAGGTCGGGTTCGGCTTCCCGAAGTCCGAACGGGAGTATCTGGTGCAGACCGCGCCGGACAAGTTCTTCATGCCCGACGAGGCGAGCATGCGCTTCCACTGGGTCGAGGCGTGGACGGCGAAGCTCGAGTACGACGAGATGCGCGATTTTGTGATCTGCGCCTGGGCGATGTGCGTGCCCCGGTACGTGTCGGCGCCCTACGTCCTGCACGACGCAGACGAGCGCGCGAGGTAGCGCTCCGGCGTGACACCCGTCATGCGGGATCGGTGACGTGATGCTCTACCGCGCCGAGGGGTCCGTCGGCAGCATGGATGCGAACCGTCGAGACCGTCCGAGAGGAGCATTCCATGACTTCCACAACCCGTCGCAGGCTCGCCACCGTGGCCGCCGCTCCCGCAGCTGCTGTGGCGGCGTGGGCCGGCATCCGTGCAGCCGGCGTCAGCCTCGGCGTGTCGACCGGCGGCACGGTCGGCGCCGGCAGCGTCATCGTCGTCGCCGTGCTCGCGGCGCTCGGCGGCTGGCTGGTCGTGCGGGTGGTCGAGCGGCATTCGGCGAACCCGCGGGCGCGCTGGGCGCAGGTCGCCACCACGGTGCTGGCCGTGTCCATGATCGGGCCCTCGTGGACAGCCGACGGCGCCGCCGCCGTGGCGCTGATGTCGCTGCATTTCGTGGTGGCGGTCGTGGTCATCGGAGGGTTCATGGGCTCGCTGCCCGCTCCTGCCTGCCGGCGGCTCTCCCCCGAAGCCTGAATCCGCCCCGCCCGTCGGCTGCGCCGCCTAAGCTCCACGCGTGGCCTCGACGGGCATGACCGCCACGACCGACGGCGCGCCGGACACCCCGGCCCGGCGGGTTCGGTTGATCTTCGGCGCGCTGCTTCTGGTGATGCTGCTGGCGTCGCTCGACCAGACCATCGTGTCGACGGCGCTTCCCACCATCGTCGGCGACCTGGGTGGGATCCAGCACCTGTCCTGGGTGGTCACCGCCTACCTGCTGGCCTCGACGGTGGTGGGGCCGCTGTACGGGAAGCTGGGCGACCTGTACGGCCGCAAGCGCATCCTGCAGACCGCCATCGTGCTGTTCCTGGTCGGATCCGCCCTGTGCGGCCTGGCGCAGGATATGACCCAGCTGATTGCCTTCCGGGCGCTGCAGGGGCTGGGTGGCGGCGGGCTGATGGTGACCACGATGGCGGTCGTGGGCGACGTCATCCCGCCCCGTGAGCGCGGCCGCTACCAGGGGTTCTTCGGCGCGGTGTTCGGGGTGTCCACGGTGATCGGCCCCCTGCTCGGCGGCTTCTTCGTGGACAACCTGTCCTGGCGCTGGATCTTCTACATCAACCTGCCGGTCGGGCTGGCCGCGTTCGCCGTGATCGGCGTCGTCTTCCACGCCCGGACGGTGACCACCAGCCACCGCGTCGACTACCTGGGGGCGGCGGTGCTGGCGGGAGCGCTGAGCGGGATCGTGCTCTTCACCAGTCTCGGCGGCACGAGCTACGCATGGTCGTCGGCGACCATCATCGGCCTGATCGTGGTGTCGGCGATCCTGCTGGCCGCGTTCCCGTTCATCGAGATGCGCGCCGCCGAGCCGATCCTGCCGCTGGAGCTGTTCCGCAACCAGACGTTCGTGGTGACCAGTCTGGTGGGGTTCATCGTCGGTCTGGCGCTGTTCGGGTCGGTGACGTACCTGCCCCTGTACCTCCAGGTCGTGAAGGGGCACAGCCCGACCAGCTCCGGCCTGCAGATGACGCCCATGATGGCCGGGGTGCTGGTCACCTCGATCCTCAGCGGCCAGCTGATCTCGCGGTTCGGGCGGTACAAGCCGTTCCCGGTCATCGGCACCGCCGTGATGACGATCGGCCTACTGCTGCTGGCGCAGCTTGCCGTGGACACGTCGCCGTGGACGGCCGCGCTGTTCATGATCATCCTCGGCCTGGGCCTGGGGATGGTCATGCAGGTGCTCGTGCTGGCGGTGCAGAACTCGGTGGACTACCGGATGCTGGGCGTGGCCACGTCCGGATCCACGCTGTTCAGGCAGGTCGGCGGGTCGATCGGCGTGGCCGCCTTCGGGGCCATCTTCGCAAACCGGCTGGCCGGCGAGCTGGCGTCGCGGCTGCCGCTGGGTGCGCACATCCCGGCCGCCGCCAATCCCGCCATCGTCAGGCAGCTGCCGGCGGCGGTGCACGCGCCGTACGTGGCGGCGTTCGCGGCGGCCCTGCAGCCGGTGTTCCTGACCGCCGCCGGGATCGCCCTGCTGGCGTTCGTGTTCACCTGGCTGCTGCGCGAGGTGCCGTTGCGCCAGACAGCCCGCGCGGAGGGCGTCGGGGAGAGCTTCGCCTCACCTCGCGACGACAGCAGCGAGCGGGAGCTGGAGCGCATCGTCAGCTCGCTGATGCTGCAGGAGAAGCGGTTCGAGACCTATGAGCTGCTGATCACACGCTCGGGAGTGAGCATCGAGCCTGCCGAGGCCTGGACGCTGGGCCGGGTGTCGCGGCGGGAGGGGGAGACGGCGAGGGAGCTGGCCCACCAGTGCGGCGTCCCGGCCGACCTGCTGGCGTACCCGCTCACCGCCTTGATCCAGCAGGGGTTTGTGCGGGATGACGGAGACGGTGGGCTGCGCATGACCCCGGCGGGCCTGACTGCCTACGATCAGCTCGTGGCCGCGGGCCTCGCGGAGCTGTACGTCATGCTGGACGGCTGGGCGGACGACGACGAGGCCGAGCTGGGCGCGGTGCTGGAGAGACTGGCCCGCGCCCTGGTGGCCGAGATGCCGCTCGGCTCGGGGTCGCCGGCGGCCCGCGCGGCGACGAATCAGAGCCGATCCACGCCTTGAACGCCATGGAAGAGGACATGCGTGGTGCGCGTCTATAAAGGGACGGTGCTTTCAGCGCAGCCATGCTCGGAAGCGCACAAACTGCGATGGCGACAGTCGACCGTGCATCCCCCGAGCACCACCGCCTGATCGAGCGCGACGAGCCGCTGGCGGCTCTGCAGGGCGCGCTCTCGGAGGTGCGCACCGGCCAGGGGCGGCTGGTGCTGGTGGCCGGCGAGGCGGGGGTGGGGAAGACCAGCCTGGTGCGGGCGTTCTGCAGCCGCACGGGCGGTCCGAGCAGCGTGCTGCAGGGCGCCTGCGAGCCGCTGGCGACGCCGCGGCCACTGGCCCCGTTCGCCGGCATCGCGCCCGGCGCCGCGGGGTCGCACGAGGCGTGGGACGCGGTGTGCGACGAACTGGAGCGAATGGGCGCCGCACTCGTGCTGGAGGACCTGCACTGGGCGGACGAGGCATCGCTGGATGTCGTGCGCATGCTCGGCCGGCGGATCGAGGGGGTTCCGGCGCTGGTCATCGCCACCTACCGTGACGACGCGCTGGAGCGCACGCATCCGCTGCACGTGCTGCTGGGCGACCTTGCCGGGTGCCCGGGTGTCACGCGGATGCGGTTGGAGCTGCTGTCGCCCGGCGCGGTGACGCGGCTGGCGGCCGGGCACGACGTGGACGCAGCCGCGCTGTATCGGCTGACCTCCGGCAATCCCTTCTATGTGACGGAGGTGCTGGACGCCGGCGGCGAAGCGATCCCGGCCACCGTGGCCGACGCCGTGAGGGCGCGCATGGCGCGCGTCGGCGAGCCCGCGATGGCGGTGCTGGCCGCGGTGGCTGTGGCGCCGCCCCACCTCGAGCCGTGGCTCCTGGAGCGTGTCTGCGGCGAGTCGCTGGACGCGGTCGCCGAGTGCTTCGCGGTGGGGATGCTGGTGGAGGACGGCGCCGGAGTCGCGTACCGCCACGAGCTGGCGCGGCTGACGGTCGAGCAGGGCCTGCCACCGACCCACCGGCGTGCGCTCCACCGCACGCTGCTGGAGGTGCTGGAGGACGCGCCCGCAGGGCCCGACCTGGCCCGGCTCGCCCATCACGCCGAGGGCGCCGGGGACGCCGAGGCGGTGTTGCGGCTGGCGCCCGCCGCCGGTGACCGCGCGGCTGCCGTCGGCGCCTACCGGGAGGCTGCCTCTCAGTACGCGCGGGCGCTGCGGTTCGCGGGCGGCCTGGCCTCCGACGTACGAGCCGACCTGCTGCAGCGGCGGTCGGACGCCCTGTACATGACCGACGACCAGGCCGAGTCGATCGTCGCGCTGAGGGAGGCGATCGCCTGCTATGAGGAGAGCGGCGACGTTGTGCGGGAGGCCGGCGCCCTGAGCACGGTGGTGTCCCGGCTGGCCTGCCGCGGCCACATGGACGAGGCGCGTGCCTCCGCGAACCGAGCGCTCGGCCTGCTCGAGCCGGACGGGCCGAGCCGCGAGCGCGCCGCCGCCCACGCGGCCGTGGCGCTGCTCGGCCTGTACTGCGACGAGCTCGATTCGGCCATCTCGTCCGGGATGCGGGCCGCAGAGCTCGCCCGCACCGCGGATGACGATCACATCCTGGTCGATGCCCTGACCTGCGCGGGCACCGGCATGTTTCTGCGCGACGGGCCGGCCGGGGTGGGGATGCTCGAGGACGCGCTGCGGCTGGCACGCGACAAGGGGCTCGACGCCGACATCCCGCACCTGCTCAACAACCTGGCCGGAGTGGCCACCCTGTACCGGTCGCACGAGATGGCGGAGCGGTACGTGGAGGAGGCCCTCGACCACTGCCTGGAGGCCGACCTCGACCTGTGGCGGCTGAGCGTGCTCAGCACCAAGACGCGGCTGGACCTGAACCGTGGCAGGTGGACGGCAGCCACCGATGTGGCCGAGGTGCTGGTGAACGACCCGCGCGACTCGCCGGGGCCCACGTTCGCCGGCAGGCTGGTGCTGGCCCTGGTCCGCGCCCGTCGAGGGGACCCCGGCGTCCACGAGGTGCTGGCGCAGGCAATCGAGTCGGAGTACCCGCAGGACGAGCTGGACTGGGTTGGGGAGCTGGCGGCGGCTCAGGCGGAGGTCGCCTGGCTGGAGGGCTGCGGCGAGCAGATCGACGAGTTGACCGCCCGCGCGTTCGAGCTGGCCAGGGCCCGCACGGCGCCGTGGACACGGGGTCAGCTGGCGTGCTGGCGGCGCCGCGCCGGTATCGGCGACCCGGCTGTCGAGGGCGTCGCCGAGCCGTACGCGCTCGAGCTGGACGGGCGGTATGAGGAGGCGGCAGCGGCCTGGCGCGGGCTGGACTCCCCATACGAGGCGGCGTTCGTGCTCGGCCTGGCGGACGATCCCGGCTCACTGCGCCGCGCCCATGCCGAGCTGCGCGAGCTCGGAGCGGCCCCGGCTGCTGCCCTGGTCGCCCGCCGTCTGCGCGAGCGCGGCGTCCTGGGCGTCGCCCGCGGGCCTCGCCGCAGCACGCAGGAGAATCCCGCCAATCTGACGGCCCGGGAGCTCGACGTGCTGTCGTTGGTCGCTCAGGGCCTGGCCAACACGGAGATCGCCGACCGCCTGTTCCTGTCTCCCCGCACCGTGGACCACCACGTGTCGTCGATCCTGCGCAAGCTCGATGTCCCCAGCCGGGCCCGCGCAAGCGTCGAGGCGGCCCGGCTGGGGATCCCGCTGTCCGCCGGTTAGACGGCGACCCCCTCCACCGGGTCAGGACGGACGAGCACCGTGTCTGCGACCTGGATGATCTCGTCCACGGGCAGGTACGCGGCGCGGGCGTGCCGCCGGATCGCCTCCGGGCTGGACGCCTGATAGACGCACACGGTGCCGACCTCACCGGTCGGCTCGGCCAGCACATAGCTGCGGATCCAGCGGATGTCGTCGGACATGCGCTCGCCCTCGGCCGTCGAACGCGCGGCCGCGGCCTCCAAGTCGGAGCCGGTCTTCCAGCCTCCGCGGCGCAGGATCACATAGGTCTCCATCTCGTCTCCTCGTGGTCGGAACCTTGACGAGATCGAGGCTAGTCAGCACCCTCGAGCTGCGAATCGGCGATCCTGCCCATCTTTCGGCGCGGGGTCTGGGCCTGGCTGCGGTGCCGCTCGATTGCGATCGCGCTTGGCCGGCGCACCCCCCATACCAGCCCGGTCCGTTCCAGGCCGCGGATCAGCAGCCCCGTCAGGTCGGGGCGGCTGCCCATGCCGTGGTAGGCCATCGATGGGAAGGCGTGGTGATTGTTGTGCCATCCCTCGCCGAAGGCCAGCACGGCGATCAGCCGGTTGTTGCGGCTCTGATCGCCGGTCTCGAACGGCTGAGACCCGAAGGCGTGGCAGATCGAGTTGACGGCGAACATGCTGTGGTTATGGACGGCCATGCGGACGATGCCGCCCCACAGGAGCCCTCGCCAGCCGTCGATCAGCGCCGGCGCGATCAGGCCCATCGCCAGCCACAGCACGGACGTGCGGTCGATCAGCATCACCACCGGGTCGCGCATCAGCCGCCGGCAGTAGCGGTCGCGTTTGGCAGGCGTGACCGAGAATAGCCAGCCCACGTGGGCGTGCAGCAGACCCTCGACCGGGCTGTGCGGGTCGCCCTCCTGGTCTGCGTGTGCGTGGTGCTCGAGATGCCGGGCGGCCCAGTCGACCGGTCGGCTGGGCACCGCCATGGCGCCCGCTGCCAGCGCCGCGGCCGTGATCCATCTGGTTGTCTGGAAGCTGCGGTGGGTGAGCAGGCGGTGGTAGCCGAATGAGGTGCCCAGCCCGGTGATGATCGAGAAGGCGATCAGCAGTGCGAGGTCGACCGGCTTCAGCGCCCGTTGCCACAGTGCCCACATCGCCCATGCCAGCCCGATCAGCGGCCCGATCACGAACAGCGCCAGCCCGATCCGCACCACCCACGCGGGCAGTCCGCGCTCGAATGTCTTGATCACGGCCAGCGCGGCCAGCACTGCGACCACCATGGCGGCCGCGATCATGCGCTCACCCGCTGCGCCCGCAGCGCGACCATGCCCAGCGCGAGCGTGGTCGGCCCGACCACGAAGTGGAACACGTTCTCGCCCCGGTCGAGCCGCAGCCCCAGCGGGTGGTGGACGACCACGCCCAGCACCGCCAGCGCCGTGTAGAAGACGCCGAACGCCAGCGCCAGCCGGGCATACCCGCGCTCGTCCATGCCGCGGGCCGCCAGCACGACCATGACCGTCCCCCAGGCGACGTGGATGAAGGCATGCCGGGGATCCGAGTTCGCGAACCGGTACGGCAGCTGATTGCTTGCGTTGCCGCTCCAGTCGAGCGCCCACGAGACGAGGCCCTGTGCGAGCAGCACGACGCCCAGGATGGCGATGAACGGGCGCAGGGACGGGGTCACGCCGGCCGCGGCCGCGGTCGCAGGGAGTCGGCGCTGGCCACCGCGAATCCCGCCAGGCCGGCGGCCAGACCGGCCACCCATACCCAGGTCGAGGGCCCGCCGTCGAACCGTGCGTGGTGCATCAGCGACACAACCGCGGTGGATCCCACCAGCACCAGCGAGCTGAGCGCGAACGCCCGCACCGCCGCAGGCCTGGCCTCGTGTGCGGCCAGCGCCGCACCCAGCGCGAACGCCAGGAAGATGGCCGCGTAGGTGCGCGCGAGCACCGCAGTCAACGCCCACGGCCACATCCGCACGGCGGTGTGCGGAGTGAGCAGCAGCACGGCGCCCAGTACGCCGAACACGACCGCCTCGGCGGTGTACACCGGGCTCAGCCGGTGCCGCGCCGGGATCGCCGCCCGGCGCAGGTGCAGCACGCGCAGGGTGAGCGCGCCGATGATCGGCTCGACCACATAGGAGGTCACCCACGGGTACGGGATCCCTCCCGCCGTGTACGTCGACCAGTACCAGATCGTGGCCGCCAGCAGCAGCGCGGTGACGGCTGTGAACCCGACCACGTAGATCCGCGTGTCGATCGCCCGCCGGGCGAGCGCCGAGGCGATCAGCCCAGTCGCTCCGGCCAGGTAGAAGGACGCCACGAAGCGCGTGTTGAGCGGCGTGGTCGACAGCGGGAAGCCGACCACGTGGGCCGGCCGGAACAGGCCGGTCAGCCCGATCGCCAGCCCCTGCGCTGCGCCCACCAGCAGAAAGGCCCGAAGCCACCATGGCGGCGGCTGCTGTCGTGACGGTTGAAACATGGCGGCGGGTGGTCGAGAATACCGCACTTGACTTCGCCTAACGGCTATCCCCCCGGGCCCGGCGCGGCCGGCTCCCTGCGCGTCATGCTCGGCCTCCATCACGACCCCACAGGGGTGCTGGCGGGCCTCCAGCGGCGGCACGGCGACCTCGTCCACTTCCGGATCGGACCCCAGCACGTGTTCGTAGTGCTGCGCGCCGACCTGATCCGCGAGGTGCTGGTCAACCACCAGAAGTCGTTCAAGAAGGGGCCGGGGTTCGAGCGGGCGCGGATCGTGCTCGGCGACGGGCTGCTGACCAGCGAGGGCGAGTTCCACCTGCGCCAGCGGCGCATGCTGCAGCCAGCGTTTCACCGCCGCCGGGTGGCTGCCTACGGGGACATCATGGTCGAGGAGGCGGCACAGCTCGGCGACCGCTGGCAGGATGGAGAGGTGCGCGACATCGCAGCCGACATGGGCGAGCTGACACTGCGTGTGGTGACGCGGGCGCTGTTCGGCGCCGACGTCGACGAGCGTGCCGGCGACATCGGCCACGCGGTGGCGGAGGCGGGCGGGTTCTTCGACTACCTCACCATCGCCCTGTTTCCGGTGCTGCTGCGCACGCCGCTGCCCCGGGTGCGCCGGTTTCTGCGTGCGATCGACGAGCTGGAGCAGGCCACCGACGGCGTGATCGCCGCCCGCCGGGCACATCCCGAGGCACGCGACGGCGATCTGCTGTCGATCCTGCTCGAGGCCCGCGACACGGAGGGAGACGGCGCCGGCATGACCGACAAGCAGGTGCGCGACGAGGCGCTGACGCTGATCACGGCCGGCCACGAGACCACGGCCAACGGACTGAACTGGGCGTGGTACGTGCTGGCGCTGCACCCCGAGGCGGAGGCGCGGTTCCACGCCGAGCTGGACGCGGTGCTGGACGGCCGGCCGCCCTCGGCCGAGGATGCGGCGTCGCTCGTGTATACCCATGCCATGATGCTGGAGGCGATGAGGCTGTACCCGCCGGCATGGGGAATCGAGCGGCGGGCGCTGCGCGACCAGGCGATCGGGGGATACGTGATCCCGGCCGGGGCGGCCGTGCTGATGCCCACCTTTGTCATCAACCGAGACCGGCGGCTGTACCCGGATCCTCTGCGGTTCGAGCCCGCCCGGTTCCTGCCCGAGGCAAGCGCCGGCCGCCCGGACTGGGCATATCCGCTGTTCGGGGCGGGCACCCGCAAGTGCATCGGGTATGGGTTCGCGATGCTGGAGTCGGTGCTGGTGCTGGCCGAGCTCGGCCGAAGGTGGCGGCTGAAGCTTGGCGCCGGACAGACGGTGACGCCTCAGGCACGGGTCTCGCTGCGACCACGCGATGGGTTGTGGATGCGCCTGGAGCGGCGGGGATGAGCGCGCACGGGCCTGATCGCGGACCCGGCCTGCGCGACGCGCTGTGGGCGTGGCTGATCTGGGGCGTCGTGGCAGCCACGGCGTTCGTGACGTACTCCCGGGTGCCGGCCAGGGAGCTGTACAGCGTTACCGGCTCCGGTGTGGTCAGCGGCGCCGCCCGGTTAGTGGTCCTCACCGGGTGGCCGATCTCGCTGGCCGCCGTGGCGCTGATGGCGGTGGCCGTCGACCGGCTGCTGGGCGCGCCGCTGACCCCGAACACACGCAGGGCGGTCGTGGGGTCGGCTGCGGCCGCGCTGATCCTGTGCGCCACCATCGCCTACCCGGGCGTCCTGAAACAATCGGACCTCGACGCGAAGTGGTCGAACGGGTTGGCCGTGGTCGGTGTCGGGCTGGCCGCAGCGCTGACCATCGCCGCCGTCCGCCGAACCGGCCTGGGGCCGCGTGCCGTGCGCGGGCGCGGCGACCGCATCGCACTCGTCGTCGCGGCCGTGTACGCACTGGCCGCGCTGCCCTGGATCTTCGCCAACCTCGGGGTGTACGTGGGAGACGTGCCGGGGCTGCAGGCCATCTTCATGTCCAAGAAGATCCTGCCCGAGCCGGGCCACCCGACGCTGCACGCGGTGCACCTCGGAAACCACGAGGGCCTGGACGGCTGGCTGCTGGCGGTGACCGTGCTCCTGCTGCGTCCGGGATTGCGGCAGATGCGGCCGACGCGGCTGCGCACTGTGCTGGCCGGCTACCTTGCGCTGCTCCTGCCCTACGGCGTGATGGTGTCCGCCAACGATGGCTGGAACGAGCAGATCGTCAAGCGCGGCTGGACGTCGGTCGGGATTCCGAGCGTGCTCAATCCGAGCGTGTCCTGGGGCTGGCTGATCCTGCTGGCGGCCGCGGTCATCCTGTACCTGACGGTGTTCCGGGTGCGAGGCGAACCGGAGCCGCTCGCGCCCGAGCCTCCGGTCAGCGTCACCCCCACCGCGAGCTGACGTCAGGCGGCCTGGGCGACCAGGGGCTCCTGCGGGCAGCCTCGGTCGAGCGTGGAAACCGGTGCCGGTCGCACGGCGGGCCGCGTGCGTGCGGCCAGCCGGGCGGCGGCGAGCGCGACGGTGGCCACGAGTGCGCCGGCCACGGCGTCGAGCAGAAAGTGGTTGGCGGTGGCGACGATCGAGAACACCACCAGCGCGGGATACAGCGCCCACAGCGCACGCGTCCACCAGCGCCGGGTCAGCATGACACCCCAGAAACCGAACACCACGGCGTACGCCGTGTGCAGGCTCGGCATCGCGGCGTACGGGTTGGCCAGCGACGAGATGACGCTCGAGTGCTGGTTCACGGCGGCCTGGTTCAGCGCGTCCACGAAGCCCAGGCCGGGCAGCATGCGCGGCGGCGCGGTCGGGTACGCGATGTAGCCGATCAGGCCCAGCACGTCGGCGATGATGATCGTGTTGCGGACGGTCGTGAAGCGATCGGTGCGGAACAGGTAGGCCCACAGCAGGAACCCGAACGTGACCGTGAACTGGGCGTTGAAGTACGTCCAGTTGGCCACGTCCAGCACGATCCCGGGGGAGTGCATCGCGAACCGCTGCACCGACAGCTCGTGGAACATGCCCAGCGACCGCTCGGTGTCGACGACTGAATGCGCGTGCGCCAGGGCCACACCGCGGTCGCCCCGGGCCAGCACGCGGGACCGCTCATACGCGATGTCGAACAGCGCCACGATCGCCACCTGGAGCGCCAGGTCGGGGGGGCCGCGCGGCAGCACGGAGGCGGCTCTGCGGCGGAGGGACACGGGTGGCCTGGGCAGCGCGATCGTCATGACCGCAGCATCCCGTCGCGAGCCCGGCCGCGCGGTCGGGCAGGCTGGTGTACGTGGTGCGGGTAACCGAACGCTCGCATGCCTGTCTGACCGCACCGCGCCCGCGAAGTCATCGCGGGCACCCGGCCCTCCGCTTGACCTGAACCTGCCGTACAATCGGCGGGGTGAGGAGGGTAGGTGGATTCGCGGCCGTCGCGGGAGCGGCGGGGCTGATGGCGGTGTGCGTGGTGGCATCGCTGGCCGCCTCCAATCTGATCGCCAACGGCACGTTCGAGGGCGCAGGCAGCGGATCGCTGGCCGGATGGGCGGCGAGTGGAGGATCGATCGCGCTGGTGGCCGGCGACGGTGGTGGCCACGCCGCCGAGGTGACGGCCAACGCGAGCGCCTCGAAGGTGTACGCGTACACGTCCACCAAGCCGGTCAAATCGACGGCCGCCGGCGTCACCTACGACCTGGCTGGAGCGCTGCGAGGCGCGTCTGCGGGGCAGACTGTGTGCCTTCTGCTGAAGGAGCAGCCGGCGGGCAGCACCCAGCTCGTGGGGTCGGCGCAGCAGTGCCTGACCACGACCACGGACTGGCAGAACTTCCCGGCGGTCGTCTACACCACGGCGGCCGCCGGGGACCAGTTGACGGTCAACGTCGCCGAGGCTGCTCCCGCCACCCACGCGGCGTATGACATCGACAACCTTTCGCTGACGGTGGCCGGCACCGACACCAGCCCGCCCAGCGTGCCGCAGAACGTGGCCGCCTCGTCGTCAGCTTCGACGACGGCTGACGTGTCGTGGGATGCATCGACGGACAACGTGGGGGTGGCCGGCTACGACGTGCTGCGAGACGGCGTGCGCGTTACCTCCGTCGGCGGGACGCAGACCAGCTTCCACGACTCCGGGCTGCAGCCGAGCACGACCTACAGCTACACGGTGGACGCGTTCGACGGCGCCGGGAACACCTCTCAGCAGTCGCAGGCCGCCCTGGCCACCACCGGGGCTGGGGGCGGCGGGGGTGGTGGCGGCGCCTGCGGGATCCTGGCTCCTGCGGCCACACCGCCGGTGTACCAGCACGTGATCGTGATCATGGACGAGAACCTGGGCTACGCCACCTGGCACGGATCCTCCCAGGCGCCGTATACAAACGCGCTCGCGGCGCAGTGCGCCCTGGCCACCAATGCGGTCGGCGCGACCCATCCGTCGCAGCCCAACTACCTGGCCATCACCTCGGGACAGCTACAGGTTTGGACGGGCTCTGCGAAGCACTCCAGCGCCGACAACCTGTTCCATCAGCTGGGCGTCGCGGGGATGGGCTGGACGGCGCTCGAAGAGGGGATGTCCAGCAATTGCTCGGCCACCTCCGCGTTGCCCTACAAGACCGGCCACAACCCGCCCTTCTGGTACACCGATCTGGCCTCCGCGGGAGGCGGCGACGGCAGTTGCGCGCGCGACGATGTGCCCTTCGCCGTCTCGGGATTCGATCCGGCGGGCGCGCCGGACTTCACCTGGATCACGCCGAACCAGTGCAACGACATGCACTGGGTGACCGGCTGTCCGGGCACCAAGACCGGGCGCATCCAGGTGGGCGACACGTGGCTGCAGGGGCTGCTGCCGCAGATCTTCCAGACGACGGACTACCAGCAGGGCCGCACGATGGTGCTGCTGACCTGGGACGAGGGCAACGAGTCGGGCTCCACCGGCATCGACTGCACGACGCAGTCCAACATCGACAGCTCAGGCTGCCACGTCGGGCTGCTGGCCATGAGCGCCTGGATCACGCCCGGGACGCTCGACGCCACCCGCTATTCCGACTACTCGGTGCTGGCGTCGATCGAGAGCATGTGGAACCTGCCGCTGCTGGGGCGGGCGCAGACCGCCAAGCCGCTCGGTCCAGCCATGGGCTTCTGAGCGACTCCGTCAAACCGGTACCGGGTACACGAGCCCGGTCTTTACAAATCTCCCTCGTGTGGGATGCCTCGACGTCGTTGGATTTGTAAGGATCGGGCTCGTGTACCCGGTACGAAGCGAGTGTTCGACGCAAGTGTCTATCTCGTCACAGGTGCGGCCGCCCGCAGGTGGTTGTGCACGGGCAGGAACTTCACCTGCATCGGCGGCAGTTCGCCGTCCAGCGCGGACGAGATCTGGCTGGCGAATTCCTCGAACTCCTCGGGCGATCCCCAGATGTCCACCACGAGGATGGTGCCGTCCTGCACCGCCGCCGTGTGCGACACCGCAGGGTGCTCGCTGCCGTCCCCCGAGTGGACCGCGATCTTGGCCACCATCTCGTCGTACTGATCCGGGGTCAGCGGCGTCTCGAACAGGCCGATCACCCCGGCGTTCCGACCCCGGCCCGCGTGGATGCGGTTGTGCACCGGGATCAGCCGCGGCTCGAGCCCCTGTATGCCGCTCGCCTGAGTCGCCGGGGCGAGCTTCTGCTCGGAGAATCGTGCGAACGACTCCGGTGACTCCCACACATCGACGATGACGATGCCGTCGTCGGTCTGGGCGGCCGCATGGGCGAGGCAGCCGTCGGGCAGGTCGTCGGCCGTGTCGATGCCGATCTCCCGGCCGATCGAGTCGTACAGCTCGGTGGTGCCCCCGGGTACCTGGAGGATCATCAGCACCGCCACGTGAACCCCCTTCGTCGTGGTACCGCAGCGTACCGCGCATGGGTTCGGACCACGGGTCGGGACGGCGAGCACCCGCGGGCCTGCCGTCCCCAGCTTCAGCCGGCGCGCAGCAGCGTCCCAGCCGCGGGCTGGGTCGCGCTTGCGGAGGGCTGAAAGCGGGTGATCGCGGTCGGCTCGCTTGAGCGCAGGCAGTCGACGACGTCGGCCGCCGTTCGGGCGCAGGGGAGCAGCGTCTTCCAGGTCGCCACGTGAGCCGGTACGTGCGCGTCTCCGCTGGCGACCGACGGCAGGCCCTCCGCCGCCACCCATGCGAACACCTGGTGGCGGTTGACCAGCTCGAACCGGTGGGCCAGCGCCCGCAACCGCCGGTCGAGCCACCACCATCGGGTCAGGCGGGTGTCGTTGGGGTCGGTCTCGATGCCGTGAGGATGGGCTGCGATGACGGCGGCGCCATGGTCGCGGGCCTCGCACAGCGCAGCCTCCAGGCCCCCGTCCAGCCCCACATATGACTCCAGGCCGACGGCCACGGCGTGTGCCGACCAATCGCCGTCCGCGTCGTCCCACGTCAGCTCCAGACCGGGGATCACCAGCATGTCGTACAGCTCGTGCGCGCGCCTGGCCTCTCGCCGCACGTCGGCCAGGTAGTCGCCGTGGTTGTCGCGGGTGACCATCCCGCCGTCGCGCACGACATGGTCCGTGATGCACAGCACGTCGAATCCATGATGGGCGTACAGGTCGACCAGCTCGCGGGTGGTCATGCGCCCGTCACTCCAGCGGGTGTGCGAGTGCAGCTCGCACAGGAGCGGGTATCCATTCGATGAGTTCATGCGTTCAGTATGGAAATTCGCCCGTTTGCTGGGGTAAAGGCTCGGTATCGGTGTGGAGAACTGGCGGAGATTCCGGTTCCGGCTGCTCGTCCGCGACACCGGTAGGCACCACGATCCGGAAGGTCGAGCCGTGCTCGGAGGTGTCGGCCAGCTCCGCCCGTCCGCCGTGCGCCTCCGCGATGGCCGCCACGATCGAGAGCCCCAGCCCCGAGCCCCCGGACGCGCGCGCCCGTGAGGGGTCTGCGCGGAAGAACCGCTCGAACACGCGATCCGCGTCCTCAGGCGGCACGCCGGGGCCGCGGTCGGCGACGTCCACCACGGCGTTTCCGCCGTCCGTCCGCACCGACACGCTGACCGGCGTCCCCGGCGGGGTGTGGGCACGGGCGTTGGAGATCAGGTTCCCGATCGCCTGGCGCAGCCGCAGCGGGTCGCCGGTCATGGTCACCGGCTCGGGGTCGTGCAGCTCGATCGGCCACCGCGGATGCAGCAGGCGGTGGTCGTCGACCAGCTCGGCCACGGTTGCGGTGAGGTCGAACCGCTTGCGCTCGAGTGGGCGGCCCTGGTCGAGCCGAGCGAGCAGCAGCAGGTCGTCCACCAGCACGCCCATGCGCTCGGCCTCGGCCTCGATCCGTCCCAGCACCAGCGCCAGGTCCTCGGGCCGCTCGGCCGCGCCGCGTCGGAACAGCTCGGCGTAGCCGCGCACGGAGGTGAGCGGCGTCTTCAGCTCGTGGGAGGCGTCGGCCACGAACCGGCGCAGCCGGTCCTCGGAGGCCTCGCGCTCCTTGAACGCGCGCTCGATCTGGGCCAGCATGGCGTTCAGCGATGCGCCCAGGCGGCCGACCTCGGTGCTCGGAGGGGCCTCCGGCACACGCTGCGACAGGTCACCCGCGGCGATCGCCGCGGCCGTGTCCTCGATCCGCTGAAGCGGCCGCAGCTCCACCCTGACCAGGGCGTACGCCAGGCCGCCCACGATGGCCAGCACGATCGCCCCGACCAGCAGCTCGAGGGCGGTCAGCTTGTTCAGCGTGCTGTTCATGTCCGACAGGGGGATGGCGCCCACCTCGGTGTACGTGGGTGGCACGCTGAACGGGTTGTTCGGCTGGGCGCTGAACTGGTACGCGTAGACGCGGTAGCCGCCGACCGTGGACAGTCCCGGCCGCGGCGACCGGAAGAGTGTGGGCGGCCGGGTCGAGGGCTCGGGGCGTCCGCTCTGGTTGACGAATCCCGACTCCCAGACGTTGCCAAACACGCGGCCGGACGGTGCCAGGAAGTAGGCATACGAGCCACGCGGCAGTGTGGCGACGGCGTGCATCGCCGTGTCCTGGTCGACGTTGGGCGGCGGCTGGATCTGAGACTGGAGCTGCTGGTCGATCTTCTCGAGCAGGAACGTCCGCAGCTGCGCCCTGGTGGCGATGCCCGCGGCCACCAGGCCGGCGGCCACCAGCACCACCGTCAGCATGGTCAGCCGCGCGCGCAGCGACAACCTGCGAAGCATCCGCAAAGGAGCTACCTCCGCGGCGCGCGGATGGCGTAGCCGAACCCGCGCACTGTCTGGATCAGGGGGGTCTCGCCCTCCTGGTCGACCTTCTTGCGCAGGTAGCTGACGTACGTCTCCACCACGCCGGTGTCGCCGTTGAAGTCGTAGCGCCACACGTGGTCGAGGATCTGTGCCTTCGACACGACCCTCCCGGCGTTTGTGAGCAGGTAGTGCAGCAGGTGGTACTCGGTCGGGGTGAGCTCGATCTCGCGCTGGCCCCGGTGCACCTGGTGGGCGTCCTCGTCGATCTCGAGGTCCTCGTAGCGGAGCACCGAGGGCTCTGCCGCGGAGGCCTGCGTGCGCCGCAGCACCGCCCGCACGCGGGCCACCAGCTCCTCCAGGCTGAACGGCTTGCCGACGTAGTCGTCGGCGCCCAGGGTCAGCCCGCGGACGCGGTCGGACGTGGTGTCGCGGGCGGTCAGGAACACCACCGGCAGCCGCTGCGAGCTCTCGGTCAGGCGGCGGTACACCTCGAATCCGTCCCAGTCCGGGAGCATGACGTCCAGCACCACCAGATCGGGCTGGAACGTGCGGGCCAGCTTGACCGCCGCCCGGCCGTCCAGCGCCGACTCGACCTCGAAGCCCTCGTAGCGCAGGACGGTCGTGACCAGCTGGGTGATGCTCTCCTCGTCGTCCACGACCAGGATGCGGGCCGCTTCGCCCGTCCCGTTGGGTCGCTCGTCAGTGGTGCTCAAGAACGCTCCTTCCGTCTGCCGGCTCCAACCGTATCCTCATAATCTGAGATCCGCCTGTGAACGCGCTGAGAACAGCCCCAATTGCTGGGATTCACGGGTGATTCTGATCTCACCCTTGACGTTCCCGAAGGCTGCACCGATCTTCTTGACGAGGACACCGAAGGGAGCCGGAATGTCGTTGAAATCTGCCTACGGCCGGGTGCGCTCGCGGCCCTATCTGGCCCTGGTGGGCGCGGTGGCATGCCTGGGCGTGACGGGAGGCGCAGCCTACGCGGCCGTGCACTCGGAACAGGGATCCGCCCGCCAGGCGGTGCTGACCGACGCGGCCCATCGGCTGGGCGTCACCCCCACGGCCCTCAAGAACGCTCTTCAGCAGGCGGCCATCGATCAGGTCAAGAATGCGCTGGCCGACGGCAAGCTGACGAAGGCGCAGGCCGACGCCATCATCGCGCATATCAAGTCGGGCCAGATGGCCGGCCCGCCCATGTTCGCTCACGGATTCGGATTCCAGGAGCACCGGTTCGGGGTCGGCCGGCCGCCGGTGTTCGGCGATCAGTTCGGCCGCGGCGGCATGTTCGACGCGGCGGCGACGTATCTGAAGCTCTCGCCGCATGCGCTGTTCCAGCAGCTCCGGTCCGGCAAGACGCTGGCCCAGGTCGCCACCGCTCAAGGCAAGCCGGTGAGTGGCCTCGAGGACGCCATGGCGGCCGCGATGAAGTCCCGGCTCGACCAGGCGGTGAAGGACGGCCACCTGACCGCCACCCAGGAGAAGACCATCCTCGCGCACGTGAAGACGATGGTCGACGACATCGTCAACGGCACGTTCGGGCACGATTGGGACGGCCACCACGGCAGCGGCAAGGGGCCGGACAGCGGTGGCCCGCAGCCGACGTTCGTTCCGCCGCCTGCGTGATCACAGCAGCCTCCCAGGCCACGCTGCCGGGACGCTGATATCGCGCCGCAAGCATGGGTGGCGTTGTCCAATCAAAGGAGACGCCACCCATGTCCATGACCACGACGATCCTGCTCAATCTGGGTCTGTGCGCCGGCGTGCTGGGGCTGCTTGCCGCCGTGATGAGCCTGCCCAAGCCGCTGTCCAAGACGGCCGAAGCTCGTTCCCAGGAAACTCACACCCGACTCCGCCGTGACTCTCAGCCTCTTGATGCAGTGTTCGAGGTGTAGAACTCTGACTACCACGGGAAAGGAATCTTCATGAGGTTGTTGAAGCCGGCGGCTGCGGTCGCTGCATCTGCGGCGATTGGGGCCGGGGCCGCGGTTGTGGTGGTCAACGGGACGGAGTCCCCCGCCAGTTCCACCACGTACGTCACCAAGACGGTCACCGCCACGCCGGCTTCTCCGGCCGTGTCGACCTCGGGCCTGTCCGCGGGCGACATCTACCGCAACAACGTGAACGGGATCGTCGAGATCACCGACACGATCAACTC
>JBQCGJ010000099.1:0-4816 GCA_051955775.1 Gaiellales bacterium
ACCGCCGTGCGGTACGTGGCCATGCACCGCACCCGCGACGAGCCGGAGCTCGTGCGCTCCGCCGTGCGGGCCGCGGTTGCCGTGGGAGGCGCCGCATCGATCCTGCTGACCGTGGTCACGCTTGCCGCCGCGGGCCCGCTGGCCCACGTGTTCGGCGCCCCGCATCTGACCTCGGTGCTGAGGATCATGGCCCTGGGGCTGCCGTTCGCGGTGCTGGAGACGATCCTGATCGGTGCCACCCGGGGCACGGGACGGATGCACGGGTTCGTGCTGGTCGACCAGGTAATGGACGGCGTCCTGCGGCTGGTGCTGGTGGCGAGCGCCCTGGCACTGGGGTTCGGAGTCGGCGGGGCCGCGGTCGGCTCCACATTGACCTACGTGGCCACGTGCGGTGCCGCCGTGTACGTCTCACGCCATCTGGTGTTCGGCCGCTCCCGCGCGCACCCCGAGCTGCGCGGCATGCTGCGCTTCTCGCTGCTCCAGTGGGGCACCGTGCTGGCCGGGACGGGAACGCTGTGGGCCGACTCGCTGCTGCTCGGCATCTGGCGCTCGCCGAAGGAGGTGGCGGCCTACTCGGTGGCCACGCGCACGGTCACGCTGGGCCTTGTGTTCGTGCAACCGGTGGGGATCGCCTTCCAGCCGATCATCAGCCGCCTGCACACGCTGGGCGACATCCCGGCCCTGCGGCGCATGTACGTCTACGCCACCCGCCTGTCCAGCCTCGCCGGTGCCCCGCCGCTGATCCTGGTGGCGGTGCTGGCCGCGCCGACCCTGACGGTGCTGTACGGCCACGGCTACGAGCGCGCGGCGGTGCCGCTGGCGCTGCTCGCGCTGGCCCAGATGACCGTCGGCCTGACCGGGCCCGCCGGCAACATCGTGACCATGATCGGACGCACGGACCTCACCCTGCGCATCAACGTGATCGTGGTCGCGGTCAACATCGGCCTGAACGTGATCCTGATCCCGCGCTACGGCATGGTCGGCGCCGGCGTCGCGTGGGCCATCTCGGTGCTGCTGTCGAACGGCATGCGCGTGCACCAGGTGTGGAAGTGCCTGCGTATCCACCCATTCGACAGCCGCAGCCCGATGCTGGGCGCGATCCTGCTCGGGTACGCCGCGGTCGTCGCTCTCGCCGCCTACTCGCTTGACTCGGCCCGCGATGCCGTGCAGATCCTGATCGTCACGTCCATCGCGGTGGTGACGATGCTGCTGGCGATCGCAGCCACCGACATCGTGCCGATCCCGGCCCGCCTGCGGAGGGGACCGTGAGCCTCAGCCAACTCGTCGCGGGCAACTCACTGCTGCGGGCGATCGTGATCCCGACCTACCGCGGCTACAGCCGCGCGGTGTACCGCTATCCGCCGCCGCGGGTGATCGCCAACGGCATCCCCAAGGGCGGAACGCACCTGCTCACGACCCTGCTCGAGGCGTACCCCAAGATGCGCTTCTCGGGCCGCACCGACACCCTGTCCAACTACCGCACAACGCCCATGAGCCGGCCCACCTTCGACCACTCGGACGTCGACTGGCAGCGCCTGCGCCAGACGCTCGACCGGGTTCCGCAGGGGCAGTTCCTGATGGCCCATTTTCCCCACGCTCCAGGCCTGGGCGAGCTGATGCGCGAGATGGGGTTCCGGCACGTCCTGATCATCCGCGACCCGCGCGACGTGGCCGTCTCGGACGCCGCCTACATGACCAGCTACCACCGGCATACCCACCACGAGCACTTCGCCGCGCTGCCCGACCGGGATGCCGCCATCATGCAGGTCATCACCGGCTTCCGAAACCCCGACGGGACGGTGGCGCTGGAGTCGATCGGCGAGCGGGCGGCCAACTACGCCGCGTGGCTGGACGACCCCGACATCATGGTGTGCAGGTTCGAGGACCTGGTCGGGAGCGGCGGCGGGGGCAACGGCGAGGCCCAGCTCGAGGTCGTCGAGTCAGTGGCCCGGCACATCCAGCGCCCGCTCAGCGACACCCAGCTGCACTCGGTGGCCGACCGCGTGTGGTCGCCGCGCAGCCACACCTTCCGCAGCGGCCGCATCGGCGGCTGGCGCGACGTGCTCACGGACGAACACCGCGCGGCGGTGAAGGACGTGGCCGGCGACCTGCTGGTGCGCCTGGGCTACGAGACCGGTCCGGACTGGTAGCGGCGAGGCTCGCCCGCGAAGGCCTGAAACGCCCTCTCCGCCCGCACACGCGCGGCGGCCAGGGGTGCGCTCTGATACGCGGCAAGAATCTCGTCACGGCGCTGCCTGCGGTGCTCGGACGGGCGTGACACCCGGGCCTCCGACACCTCGGGCTGCACACCCGCCGCCGGCCGCCGCCGTTCCAGCTCCTGCAGCGTGATGCGGCCAGACACGAAGTCGTTGATCGTCCGCTCCCACGGCCCGCGCAGCGACTGCTCGTCGATCAGCGCGTTCACCCTTGCGACGTCATCCGGGTCGTTCGCGGACCGTGCGAACGCGGTGCCGAATCGCCGGTTCACCTCATCCACCACTCCGCCGAAGTCTCGCAGCACGTCGTCAAACGGAGCAACGACCAGCCGGTCACGCAGCGGCAGCAGCGGCTCGTAGAACCGCGCGTACCCGTCCAGCACCAGGTCCAGCGGCAGGTGCGGAGCACGGATCAGCTGGGACGGGACGGCGTCGCGGGGATCGCGAACCAGCACGATGGCGGGCACCCCGGCGCGCACGGCGGCGATCACCTGGCTCGCCGCGTGCACGTGGTGCGCCAGCCGCACGGGCGTCGGCTGAGCCAGCTGGAAGGCGACTGCCGCGAACGTGTTGGCCGACCGCGGAAACCCCTCGATCACGAGCTCGGTGTCAGCGCCGACCACCGCCCTGCCACGGGACAGACGCGATGCCCACAGATACGACCGGTGGCGTGCCCAGTGCGACCGCACCGACCACCGGTACCGCTTGTACGCCGGGATCAGGTGCTCGTCCAGCGCACGCCGGCGGCCGGTCACGCCGGCGAGCCCACGCCGTTCACCGCCATCGCGGACTCGAACCGGCCGGCCAGCCGGCCGACGTCGAAGCGGGATTCGGCGTACGCCCGCCCCGCTGCGGCCATCAGGCGCCGTGCATCCTCGTCGGTCAGCAGGCGCTCGGCGGCGGACACAAAGCCCGCCACGTCGTGAGGATCCACGACAACGCCGGATCCCGCCCTCGAGATCACCCTCGCCGCCAGGTTCTGAGACGGAACGGCGGCCAGCAGCGGGCGGCCTGCGCAGTGGTAGCTGAGCACCTTGGAGGGCACCGAGAAGACGCCCGCATCCGCCTCCAGCAAGGCCACCAGCACATCGCCGCTGGCCAGCACCTCGGGCAGCCGCTCATACGGCTGGTAGGGCAGCACGATCACGTTGTGCAGCCCGCGCAGCCCGGCCTGCTCCCGCATGTAGTCGGCCCCCCGGCCCTGGGACACCACCACCACGCGCACGTCGGGCTCGTCCGCGAACCGCTCCGCCACCCGCACCAGGAGCTCTGGGTTGTGCTTCATGCCCATGGTGCCGGCGTACAGCACCGTGCGCATCCCGCGCAGCCCATGCTCGTCCGACCACGCGTTGTCGCGGGGCTGCACCGGCAGCTCGTCCAGCGGCGCCCAGTTCTCGATCACCGACACCCGGTCGGCCCGCACGCCCCACGAGTTCAGCAGCGGCACGAAGTCGTCGGAGATGGCGATCACCGAGTCCGCCCGCCGCAGCAGCCGCCGCTCCAGCCCGCGGAAGCCCGCCGCCATGGCCGGGCCGGCGACCGGCACGCGGTCGGCGTAGAACCGGGTCATGGCCAGCGAGAGCACATCCTGCTGCCAGAACACAAAACGCGCACGCGCTCGCGCCACCTCGCGCTGGATCACGGTCAGCGCGATCAAGGGTGTGTTGGCCGAGATCACCGCGTCCGGCCGGAATCCTCGCACACGGGCCGCCACCTGGCGCCCATACTCGAATTCCTGGCGGGCGCGTTTGGCCGGCCGGTACTTGTCGAACGGCGAGTCGAGCTGGATTCCCTCCACCCGGAACCCGCGTGGATCCCGATCGGTGCCGGTGACGGCGCCCTTGCCGGTGACGTCCGACGCACAGTGCAGATGCAGCACCTGGTGGCCGCGCTCCGCCAGCGCCCGTGACAGCTCAACCGGGAACGGATGCCCGGCGAAATCGTGCACGACCATGCGCGACGGGGCCGCTGCGCCCCCCGTGCCGCGCGCCGGGAACGGGCGGTGGATGACGTCGGTCACGACTTCAGCTTGGACTCTGAGGGCGCCGCGTGGCCGTTCTCGCCGGAGGCGGCATACGTCCCATAGCCGTAGTACGACGAGCCGTAGCCGTATCCATAGCCGCTGGCTGACTCGGCGGCGGCGAGCACGAAGCCCAGCCGCGGCGTCATCGACTTCGACAGCACCCGGCCCAGCTCCTCGAGCGTGTCGCGCTCGAGCGCGCCCGCGTGCGTGATCACGATCATGGCGTCCACCTTGGCGCTGAGGATCATCGCGTCGCTGACCGGCAGTACCGGCGGGCTGTCTACCAGCACCACGTCATACCGCTCGCGCAGCTCCGCCAGGATCTCTCCGACTGCCTCGTGGCTGAGGAACTCGGCTGGATCCGGAGGCAGCGGGCCGGAGGTCAGCACCGCCACCTCGCCGGCCATGACGCGGTTGCCGTTGCCGCCCGACGAGCCACCGATGGGGACGTTGTGCAGGGCGTCCTCCAGGCTGCAGTTGCCCACCGCCACGTCGGTCAGACCGGGCTGCGGAGCGAGGTCGAAGAACCGGTGCAGATACGGCCGGCGAAGATCGAGGTCGACCAGGGCGACCGAAC
>JBQCGJ010000100.1:0-6881 GCA_051955775.1 Gaiellales bacterium
GAAGTCGCGCTGGAGCTCGTTCATCAGCTTCAGGATCTGGGCCTGCGTGGTCACGTCGAGCGCGGTCGTCGGCTCGTCGGCGATCAGCAGGTCGGGGTTGTTGATCAGCGCCATGGCGATCATCACGCGCTGCCGCATGCCGCCCGAGAACTGGTGCGGATAGTCGTCCAGGCGCGTCTCCGCGCGCGGGATGGAAACCGCCTTCAGCATCTCCAGCGCGCGCCGGTTGGCGATCTGCTTCGACGTGCTCTCATGCAGCAGCACCGCCTCGCGAAGCTGCCCGCCGATGGTGTGCACCGGGTTCAGCGAGGTCATCGGATCCTGGAAGATCATCGAGATCTCCTTCCCCCGCACCTTCCGCAGGTCGTCGGGGGAGAGCTTCAGCAGGTCCCGGTCCTTGAATATCGCGGTGCCGGTCGAGGTCGTGTTGCGGCGCGAGTTCAGCCCCATGATGGTCATGCAGGTCACGCTCTTGCCGCAGCCCGACTCGCCCACGATGGCGAGCGTCTGGCCCTTCTCGACCTGGAAGGAGACCCCGTCCACGGCACGGACGATGCCGTCGTCCGTCCGGAAGTGGGTCTTCAGATCACGGACATCGAGAAGTGGCACGGGGCGAATTCTACGCTACGCGGAGTTGGAGTGGGAACAGGCGCCCGGTCAGGCCAGTCTGATGCGGGGATCGATCCAGGCGTACAGGAGGTCGATCACGAGGTTCAGCACGATCACGGCCAGCGACGCGAACACCACCGTGCCCATGATGGTGGGCAGGTCGAAGGTGAACACCGATTGGACGGCCCACCATCCGAGCCCCTGGAGGCCGAACACGTACTCCACGAAGACGGCGCCGCCCAGCGCCACCGCGACGTCCATGCCCAGCATGGTGACCACCGGCAGCATAGCGTTTCGGAGCACATGCCGGCGGATCACCAGCGATTCCGGCGCGCCCTTGGCGCGCGCCGTGCGCACGTAGTCCTCGTTCAGGGTCTCCATCACGCTGGAGCGGATCATCCGCACGTAGAAGGCGGAGTACAAAATCGCGAAGGTGACCCAGGGCAGGATCATGTGGGTGAACCAGTCGACCGGACCGCCGCACAGCTGGCCCGGCGAGCGGCCGGTGAAGTTGCAGTAGCCCTGGACGGGAAGCAGGTTCAGCTTGTAGCCGACGATCAGCGACAGCATGTAGCCAATCCATACCGGATGCGCCGAGATGCCGGCCAGGACGAACACCATCGCCCCCCGGTCGACCTTCGACCGGGGCCGCAGGGCCGAGTAGATGCCGACCGGTATGGCCAGGAGCATCCACAGGATGGCGCCGCCGATGACGAGCGACGCGGTTCGCGGCGCCGCCTGGGAGATGATCGAGTTCACAGGCTGGCGGTTGCCGTACGAGTACCCCAGGCTGTGGTGGAAGATCAGCCCCGAGAGGAAGTGCCAGTACTGCTTGTACACCGGCTGATCCAGGTACAGCGCGTGTTCGACGTGTTTGATCTCCTGGGGCGTCGCGGCCTTGCCGGCCACCATGGCGGCCGGGTTGACCGGGATCACGAAGAAGATCACGAACGTGACCACGGTGACCGCGAGAAACAGCACCACGGCCCACAGAAGGCGTCGAATCACGTAGCGGATCATCCAGCGGTCTCCTTCCCCAGTGGAGCATACCCGAGTGGCGCCGGCCGTAACCGGCGCCACTCGGGCTTTTTCACCTACCTAGTGCTGAATGCAGAGGTTGGCGTAGTCCATCCCGTAGGTGGGCTGGTACAGCTGACATGAGACCCTGGCAGCGAAGTAGTCGTAGTTGGTCTGGTTCGACCAGGCCGCCCACGGCGCCTGCTGCTTGGCCATGTCGGTTGCGATGTTCCCGTACGTGTTGGCACGGGCGCTCCCGGTCAACAGCGCGGCCTGATCCAGCCGCGAGTTGAATGTCGGGTCGTTGAAGTAGGCGAAGTTGTCGCCGTTCTTCGGCAGGATGCTCTTCCCGCTCAGAAGGATGTTCAGGAAGTCGTACGGGTCGGGGAAGTCAGCCAGCCATCCCTCGTCCGCGATGTCATTCGGAGTGCCTTTGACGCCCTCCTCCTGGAACTGCACGGAGCGCTGGAAGTACTTCACCTTGACGTTGATCCCGAGCGGCTTCAGCTCCTGAGTGAGCAGAGCCATGCGGTTGGTGGCCGACTGCACGCCCTGGGTCGAGTAGACCAGGGCCGTGATCGGCGTCTTCACGCCAGCCGCCTTGGCCTGAGCCATCAGCGCCTGGGCCTTCTGCAGGTTCGGCGTCATCGGGTAGATGCTCTGCTCGGTCGATGCGCCGGGCAGCTGCGGCGGGAGGTACTTGTCGGTCGGGATACCGGCCTTGTAGCCGAGCTGCTTGGTCGCGCCGGTGCGGTCGATGGCGTAGTTGACCGCCTGCCGCACGAGGGCGTTCTTGAACGCCGCGTTGGCGGTGTTCAGGGCGTAGTAGTTGACCTCGATCAGCGGCGAGATGTAGAACCGCTGAGCGTTCCCCGACGAGTTGCCCGCGCCGTACTGCTGGTTGAGCTGGAACGACTGGGCTGCGGTGACGCAGTCCGGGCAGTAGTCGAGCTGGCCGTTCTTGGTCTCCAGGATGCCCTGGTTCTGGTCGATCGCGAACTGGGTGAAATCGATCTCATCCAGGTTGTGCGGGCGAGACCCGTGGTAGTTCGGGTTCCGCTTGATCACCAGCGACTGGTTCGGCGTGTAGCTCGAGATGTAGTACGGGCCGGCGCCGGCGATCGAGTTCACGCCCTTGGAGTTGACGGGCGTGTTCTTCGGAATGGCGCACATGAACGGAGTGGCCATCTCGGCCACGATCGTCCCGTTCGGCTTGGTCAGATGCAGGATCAGGTTGTCCCCCTGCACCACGACGCCGGGGATGTTGCCCGTGCCCTTGTAGGTCGACGCACCCTGGATGTACGGGCCGACGAAGCTCACGAACGGCGACACCTGCTTCGGATTCAGATCGCGCAGCAGGGAGTCGGCGAAGGTCTGCGCCGTCACCGGCTCACCCGTGTTGAACTTGTACTTGCCCGGCGGCACGGTGAACGTGTAGGTCTTGCCGCCGTTCGACACCTTCGGCATCGAGGATGCCGCCTCGGGTTGCAGCGCATAGCCGGCGGGGGCAGGCTGATCGGGGTAGTTCAGGAGCTTGACGCAGGTCACGTACTCGATCTGCCACGACTCCTGGTAGTAGGCCAGCGCGGGATCGATGAAGTCGATGCCGCCGTGCCAGGCTGCCTTGAGCACGCCACCCTTGGGTGCATTGGCGCTGGGGGTGGACGCGGACGAGTTGTTGTTGCTGCTCGAACTCCCGCAGCCCGCCGCCCCTAGAAGCACCGCACCCAGCGCCAAAGCGCAGGTCGCGAGCCACAATCCAGGTCGTCTCATTGACCATCCTCTCCGGTTAGCGTTTGGAGGCGCCAAGCCGACATCCGGCCTCAGGCCCCACTTCTCCAACTCGGTCAGACGACCACCGAGCGGCACAAGTTAGCGCCGCCACGAAAAGTCGCTCAGCGGCTGCCGCGGGGATCGATGGCGTCGCGCAAACCATCGCCCAGGAGGTTGAAGGCGAGGGTGGCGATGAGGATCCCCAGACCGGGCCAGATCATCAACTGCGGGATGGTCACGTAGTAGTTGACGGCGTCGTTGATCAGGTTGCCCCAGCTCGGGACCCCGGCCGGGATCCCCACGCCCAGGAACGACAGGCCCGCCTCGAGCAGGATGTTCACGGCCACGGTCAGGGTGGCGTAGACGACGATGGTGCCGGTCAGGTGGGGCAGCAGGTGCGAGCGTAGGATGCGGAAGTTGCTGGCCCCCACCATCTGGGCCGCCTCCACGAACTCCTTCTCGCGCAGCGACAGAATCTGGGCGCGCACGATGCGGGCCGGGTAGTACCACGAGAATATGGTGATCACAAGGACCAGCGTGACCACCCCCTGTTCGAACAGCCCGAAGAAGGTGTACGAGTTGAGGCGGGTGCCGACCATGAAGGACAGCGCGATGGCGAACAGCAGCAGCGGCAGCGCCATCACCATCTCGGTGGCGCGCGACACGATCGTGTCCACGGCGCCGCCGTAGTACCCCGCCAGCATTCCAAGGGTCACGCCGATGACGACGCCGAAGATCGTCGCCAGGATGGCCACCTCGAACGACACCTGCGCACCGGCCAGCATCCACAGGAACTCGTCATGGCCCGCCGTATCTGAGGTGCCCAACAGGTAGTACGTGGTGCTCTTGCCGCTGGGGGTCGGGGCATGGCTGAACGGCGGCAGCGGGTTGAAATCCTTCACCGCGTTCACGTTCAGGCTCTCCGGGTTGCGGCCCAGGATGTGCTCGGCGATCGGCAGCCCGACGAACGCGGCCAGGAACATGAGGACGATCACCACCGCGCTGGCGATGGCCACGCGATCCTGCCTCAACCGCCGCCACACCTGCTCCCAGAAGCCGCGGGCGACGACAACAGGCTCGCCTCCGGAAGGGATCAGCTCGGGTGCGGCTGTGGCCGAACCCGGGACGACAGGTCGTTCGCTGGTCGCCATCTGTTTACGAGGATAACCGAAGAATCAACCCGGCGGCAAGGGGTCCGCTCACTGTGCGGCCGGGATCGGTGGCCCACCGCCGAACACGCCGGCGTACGTGATCACCCATTTGTCGCCGAACGGCTTCAGCTCGAGGAGGGTGGTGAGGCTGGTGGCGGTCTGCGCGCTGTTGGACGCGATCGGGATCTTGACCAGCAGCTCGTGCTGCCGGGACCGCATGATCTTGAGACCCGCCCCGCCGAAGGCTGACTTCGGAAACTCTGGAATCGGGATGTTGCCTGTCGCCCATTGCGAACGTGTCATACCCGCATGGAGCTTCGGCGACACCATGTCATAGGTGGCGGCGGGGTTCTGGCGCAGGATGCCGTCCTTGACGAACTGCCGCAGCAGCGTCCTGGCCTTGGCCGGGAACGGGATCGGCGCGCCGAACGCGGCGGGGTTGCCGCTGGAGTACGCGTTCACCGACGGGCCGGAGGCGTGCTGGGCCGGATGACGTGAGTTCCAGTACGAGATGGCGCCGACTGCCAGCACCGCCACGGCCAGCATGGTGAACGCCCAGCGCACCGGTGGTCGGTCCCAGAGCTCGGCTACCCGTGCGGTCATCATCGAGCAGTGTAGATGAGTTATTCGAGGGCGTCCGCGCCGGCCACAACCTCGAGGATCTCCTGGGTGATCTCTGCCTGGCGGGCGCGGTTCATGCTCAGGGTGAGCGCATCGATCAGCGAGTTGGCGTTCTCGGAGGCGTTGCGCATGGCGGTCATGCGGGCACCGTGCTCGGACGCCGTCGACTCCAGCAGCGCCCGGAAGATCGTGGCCTCGAGATAGGCCGGAAGCAGCTCGGCCAGGATCTCCCGCATGTCGGGCTCCTCCAGGTAGGCGCCCTCGATGCGCACCGGCTCTTCCCCGGTCAGCGCCTCCTCCGGCACCGGCAGCAGCTCGACCGCCTCCACGCGCTGCGACAGCGCCGACAGGAAGTGGTTGTAGACCATGACCACCAGGTCGGCCTCGCCGGCCGCGTACAGCTCGGCCACGCGGGCGGCGATCGCATGGGCGTTGGCGTACTCGGGACGGTCGGTGAACCCGGTGTAGGACTCGTCGATCTGCTGGCCGCGGAAGCGCAGCGTGGACGTGCCGCGGCGGCCGACGGTCACCCACCGGATGTCGCGGCCCTGGTTGCGGTGCTCGCGGGCCACCTCGAGCGCGCGGCGGACGATGTTGGCGTTGAACGCACCGGCCAGCCCGCGGTCGCCCGACAGCGGCACGATCGCCACCGACCGGATGCTCTCGCGCTGCTCCAGCAGCGGCTGGTCGTGCACCGCGCCGGCGGCCGCCGCGACCTCGACCATCAGCGACTGCATACGGTCGGCGTAGGGACGCAGGGCCTCGATCCGGGCCTGCGCGCGGCGCAGCCGCGACGCCGCCACCAGCTCCATGGCCTTGGTGATCTTCTCGGTGTTGCGGACCGACCGGATCCGCCGCTTGATGTCCTGCTGGGTGGCCACGATCAGGCGGCGGCGCCGGGCTCCTCGACGTAGAAGCCCTCCTTGAACCGCTCGACCGTCGCCTTCAGCTCCTCGGTCGTCTCGTCGGACAGCTCACCCGAGTCGGCGATCGCGCCCAGCACCTTGCCCTCGGCCTTGAGGTGGGTCAGCAGCTCCTCGTCGAACCGCGGCACCTCCTCCACCGGCACGTCGTCGAGATAGCCGTTGGTGGCGGCCCAGATCACGGCCACCTGCTCCTCCATCGGCCACGGCGCGTACTGCGGCTGGTTCAGCGTGGCCACCAGCCGCTGGCCGCGCGCCAGCTGCTGCTGCGTCGCCTGATCGAGCTCCGAGCCGAACTGCGAGAAGGCCTCCAGCTCGCGGAACGACGCCAGGTCGAGCTTGAGCCGGCCGGCCACCTTCTTCATGGCCTTGGTCTGGGCGTTGCCGCCCACCCGCGACACCGAGATGCCGACGTTGATGGCCGGGCGCACGCCCGAGTAGAACAGGTCGGACTGCAGGAAGATCTGGCCGTCGGTGATCGAGATCACGTTGGTGGGGATGTACGCGGACACGTCGCCGGCCTGCGTCTCGATCACGGGCAGCGCGGTCAGCGCCCCGCCGCCCAGCTCGTCGGACAGCTTGACCGCCCGCTCGAGCAGCCGCGAGTGCAGGTAGAACACGTCGCCCGGGTAGGCCTCGCGGCCCGGCGGGCGGCGCACCAGCAGCGACATCTGGCGGTACGCGTCGGCGTGCTTGGACAGGTCGTCGTACATGATCACGGCCCGCCTGCCGTTGTACAGGAAGTGCTCGCCCATCGCGCACCCGGCGTATGGGGCCATGAACTTGA
>JBQCGJ010000101.1:0-3970 GCA_051955775.1 Gaiellales bacterium
CGCCTGGTCGTAGTAGGTAATGGCCTCGCGCAGCGTCGGCGGGCTGAGGTATACGATTCCTTTGGAGGCCTCGCCCTTGAGGTACGCATCGTACGCCGCGAGGTTCTGCGTCGGCCGCTCCTCGAGCGTGGCCTGCTGCCCCGCGCCCAGCGCCACGTCCAGCGCAGATGCCACCTTGCCCGCGATCTCCCCCTGCACTTGGAACACGTCGGTCATCGCCGCCTCGAACGGCTGCTGCCACTTCGTGGTCGGCGGCTGGCCCGGCGTCACGCGCACCAGCTCGGGGCTCACCTCGACCCGGCTGGTGCCGTCCGCGCCCTTGGCCCAGCGGATCCGCGCGATGAGCAGGTAGTCGGTGCCCAGCTCTCGGCCGATGTCCGCCAGGCTCTTGGTGCTGCGCTTGTACTCGTTGGAGCTTCGGCTGGCGATCACCTGGAGGCCCGGCACGGCGGAAAGCTTGCCGCGCACCGCGTCGGTGACGCCGTCGGCGAAGTACTCCTGCGTGGAGTCGCCCAGGTTCTCGAACGGCAGCACCGCGATGCGGTGCTCGCCCGCTGCCTCGTCCGCTTCGGCATGGTTCCGCCGCCAGGCGAACAGCACGCCGAGCCCGATCAGGATGCCCGCAACCAGCGTCAGCGTGAGCGCTGGGACGCGGCGGCGCGGGCCTGAGACGGCGCCACTCCTGGCGGCAGGGCGCACGGGCGGGGCGGTCTGCGCCGCTGCAGTCGTCGGCACGGTCGCGGCGCCCGTCTGAGCCGGCGCGGTCCCCTGCAGCGCCTGTCCGAACTGGGCCATGGTGCCGAACCGGTCGGCTGGGATCGGAGCCAGCGCCTTCCGGATGGCCAGGTCCACCGCCTCCGGCACCGCCGGTCGTGCGCCCCGCACGCTCGGCGGCGGCTCGGTCAGCCGCTTCACGATCATCGCCTGCATCGTCGGCGCCGTGAACGGCGGCTCGCCGGCCAGCATCTCGTACAGCACCGAGCCTAGCGAGTACACGTCCGAGCGCGCGTCGAGCGTCCGATCGCCCGAAGCCTGCTCCGGGCTCATGTACGCCGGCGTCCCCACCACGAGACCGGTGTCGGTCAACTTCTCTTCGCCGCCGCCCGACTCGAGGCCGCGTGCGATCCCGAAGTCCGCCACCAGCGTGTTGCCGTCGTCCGTGAGCAGCAGGTTCTCGGGCTTGATATCCCGGTGGATCACGCCGTGGCTGTGCGCGTATTGCAGCGCCTGCGCCGCCTCTCGCGCAATCCGCAGGGCATCGTCTACCGGCAGCTGCCGCTCGCGCCGGAGCCGGTCGCGCAGCGACTCGCCTTCCACGAACGGCATCGTGAACCAGAGCCGCCCGCCGGTTTCGCCCGAGTCATGTACGGTGAGGATGTGGGGGTGCTGCAGGCGGGCGGCGAGCTTGATCTCTCGAAGGAAACGGTCCGGGCCGAGTGAGGCGGCGAGCTCGGGATGGAGCACCTTGAGCGCCACCGGCCGATCGTGCTTCAAGTCCCGGGCGAGGAAAACCGTGGCCATGCCGCCCCGCCCGAGCTCGCGCTCGAGCGTATAGCTACCGCCCAACCCTGCCTGCAGTTGCGCGCGGAGATCGGTCATGGTGGTGGGGTTAGGGGAGTGGGCAGCCGCTACAATAGTAGGACCTGGGCCAACCCGGGGGAAGGCAGCGGGGAAGGTGCCGCGGACCCAAGCCCCCGGAAGCCCTCAGCTTGTGCCCGCCGCCAGCCGCTGAAACCGCGGGTTCTTCCGCAGCGGATCGAACGTCGGATCGATCCGGAGCCACGCCGGCGTCAGATGATACGGAATCCCGAGCAGCGGCTCGAGCTGGTCGAGCGCCTTGTCCGGCTCACCCGTCAGCAGATAGATCCGGACCAGCTGCAGCTGCATGTACGGGCCGCCGAAGCCGTCCTTCGAGACCGGATCCAGCTCCACGCTCCGCAAGCCCTCGCGGATGGCCTCTTCCTTTCGGCCGAGATAGGCGAGCGCCAGGCCGAGGAACGAGTGGCCCTGCGCGTAGTCCGGTGCCGCCCGCACCTGCTGCTCGAGGTCGATGCGCGCCGAGTCGGCGTACACGCGGGCGCGGGTCTGCTCGCCATGAAGGGCGTAGACCTGGGCCAGCACGATCGCCCAGGTGGAGCGACTGTTGTCGAACTGCGCCGGCGTGAGCCGGAGCAGGAGCTGCTGCTGGTCCCGATCCAGGATCCAGTACAGGTCGTCATAGTTGGCGAAGAAGGCGGCCAGCACCGCGGGCTCGACCTCGCTGGGAACCGCGCGGAGCACCCGCTGCGCCCCCGCGAGGTCCCCCTGCTGCAAGTAGATCTCGGCCTTGGTCAGAACCCCGACCATGTTGGTGGGAGCCAAGGCGATCGCCCGGTCCGCCATGGCCAGCGCCTCGGGGTAGCGCCGCCGCCAGGCGAGCACCCGGGCCAGGCGCCGCGTCGTCTGCACCGAACCCGGGTCCAGCGTGCGGGCGCGGCGGTAGTGCCCCTCCGCCGCGTCCCACCGGCTCAGGCCCTCCTCGACGAAGGCCTCGGCCCCGAGCAGATCGGCGTTGTTGGGAGAGAGGCGCTGTCCCTGCGTGTAGGGCTCCAGGGCCCGGGTTGGGTCTGCGACCGACTCGTAGTACTTGCCCATGGCGAGGTGGGCCTCGGGACTCTGAGGCGCGAGCGCCACGACCCGTTGGGCACCGGCCAGCGCCGCCTGAAGGTTTTCCGGAGACGCCTCTCCCAGGTTGTAGAGAAGGGAGTGTGCCTGGGAACGCGCGGCCCACGCGAGCGCGAAGGTCGAGTCGAGCGCCACTGCCTGTTCGTAGTAGCCAAGCGCGCGCCGGAGCAGCACCGGGTCGATCACCGCGAGGCCGCTGGAGATCTCCTCGCCTTTGAGATACGCGTCGTACGCCGCCAGATTCCTGGTCGGCTTTTCCTCGAGCGTCTTGCGCTCGCCCGAGCCCAGGGTCGCGCCGAGCGCCTGGGCGACCTCTGTTGCCACGTCGGCCTGGACCTGGAAAACATCGGTGATGGAGGCATCGAACGGCTCCTGCCATCGGGTCCGCGGTGCGCTGCCCGACGAGACCTCGACCAGCTCGGGGCTCACCTGCACCCGGCTGGCGCCGCCCGCGCCCTTTTCCCACCGCACCGTGCCGGTCAGCAGGTAGCGCGCGCCCAGCTCACGGGCGATCTGCTGGGGCGACTTGGCGGTCTTCTTGTACGGCACCGAGCTGCTCCGGGCGATCACCTGCACGCTGGGGAGCGCGGCCAGCTTCCCTCGGACCGCATCGGTCACCCCGTCGGCAAAGTACTCGTCCTCGCTGGGGCCCAGGTTCTCGAACGGGAGCACCGCCAGGACGTTGGATCCGCCGGCACCCTCGGCGGGCTCGCCGCCCGAGCGCCGCCAAGCAAAGAGGATCCCAACACCGATGAGCAACCCGACCACCAGCGCGGCCGCCGCGAGAGGGAATCGCCGCTGCCCCGCCCGCACGGTCGCGGTCGCTGAGGGAGCCGGCGCCCCCGGTGTCGAGACGGCGACCGTCGACGCCGTCGAGCTGCTCACCTGCTCGCCGACACCGCCTCCGCGGGTACCCGGCCCCCCCGCCTGCACAAGCTCCTGCGCGAACTGCGCGGCGCTGGCAAACCGGTCCGCCGCGATCGGCGCCAGCGCCCGGCGGATCGCCTGGTCCACCGGCTCGGGCACGTTGGGGCGCACCGACCGCACGCTCGGCGGCGCCTCGGTCAGCCGCTTCACGATGAGCGCCTGGGCGGTGGCGCCGGTGAAAGGCGTCTCGCCGGCCAGCATCTCGTACAACACGGCGCCCAGACTGTAGATGTCGGTGCGGACGTCGAGTCCCTTGTCTCCGCTGGCCTGTTCCGGGCTCATGTAGGCCGGCGTGCCCACCACCAATCCGGTCTCGGTGAGCTTCGCCTCGTCCGATCCGGCCTCGATGGCCCGCGCGATCCCGAAGTCCGCCACCAGC
>JBQCGJ010000102.1:0-7631 GCA_051955775.1 Gaiellales bacterium
CTGCGCGGTGCCGCCGTCGCGCTGGCGTCGGAGCTCCCCGCAGGCGACACGGTCGCGGTGTGGGCCGAGCCGGCGGTCGAGACCTGCGTGGCGGTGGTCGCCGGGCTGGTGGCCGGCGTGCCGGTCGTCCCCATCAGCCCGGCTGCGGGCAGCCGGGAGCTCGAGCACATCGCCGCCGACAGCCGTCCCGCGCTGCTCCTGCACCGGCGGGGCGCCGAGCTGCCGCCCCAGCTCGCCGGCATCCCCGGCCGCGCCGTCGCTCCCACAGCCCGGAGCCGCCAGCCGCTGCCGCCCGAGCCGGACGCCGAGCAGCCTGCGCTGATCATCTACACCTCCGGCACCACCGGCATGCCCAAGGGCGCCGTGCTGCCGCGCCGCGCACTCACCTCCAACCTCGATGCGCTGGCCGAGATCTGGGAGTGGACGGCCGCCGACCGGCTGGTGCACGCGCTGCCGCTGTTCCACGTGCACGGGCTCGTGCTGGGCATCCTCGGGCCGCTGCGGCTCGGCGGGAGCGTGGAGCACGCGGGCGGCTTCACGCCGGCCGGGCTGGCCGCGGCGCTCGGCCGCGGAGGCAGCATGCTGTTCGGCGTGCCCACGATGTACCACCGGCTGGCGGCGGAGGCCGAGTCGGCGCCCGAGATCGCGGCGGCGCTGGGCCGCGCGCGGCTGCTGGTCTCGGGATCCGCGCCGCTCCCGGCAGTCGACCACGAACGCATCCGGCGGCTTTCAGGTCAGCGCATCGTCGAGCGCTACGGACTCACCGAAACGCTCATGAATGCGTCCGCCCGCCCCGGCGGCGACCGCCGCCCCGGCTACGTCGGGCAACCGCTCCCCGGCGTCGAGGTGCGGCTCCTGGACGACACAGGCCACGTGCTCGACGTGCACGACGACGAGACGCTGGGCGAGGTCGCCGTGCGCGGCCCCAACGTCTTCCGGGGCTACCTGAACCAGCCCGACGCCACCGCGCAGGCGCTGCGCGACGGCTGGTTCCACACAGGCGACCTGGCTGCCCGGGCGGCCGACGGCGCCCTTCGCATCGTCGGCCGACGGGCCACCGACCTGATCAAGAGCGGCGGCTACCGGATCGGGGCGGGCGAGATCGAGTCCGCTCTGCTGGAGCATCCAGCCGTGGCCGAGGCGGCCGTCACCGGCGAGCCGGACCCGGACCTGGGCCAGAGGATCGTGGCCTGGGTCGTGCTGCGGAACGGCGCCCACCCCACGCCGGCCGAGCTGTCACGCCACGTCGGTACGCTGCTCAGCTCGCACAAGCGCCCGCGCGAGGTGCGGTTCCTGGACTCCCTGCCGCGCAACGCCATGGGCAAGGTGCAGAAGCGGCGGCTCGGCCCATGACCGTCAGCCCGCCAGCGCGCCGGCCAGCTCCGCCACCGTCGTGGTGTCGGAGATCCTGATCCGCGGCAGCGTCCAGCGCTCGGCCAGCGTCGCCTTTCCGGGCAACTCGCTGGTGGCCCCCAGGTACCCGGCCCGGCGGACGGCGGCGATCACCGTGTCGTTGTACCGACCCGCCGGGTAGCAGAAGAAGTCGACCGGCTGGTGGAACGTGCGTCGCAGCACCTGCCGCGAGCCGGCCAGTTCGTGCTGGAGGTCGGCCGCCGGGAGCGTGGTCAGATCGGGGTGGGTCAGCGTATGCGAGGCGATCTCCCAGCCCTGCGCCACCATCTTCTGCACCTGGGGGATCTTGAGCCCCCAGCCGTGCCGGTGCAGGTTGGCCACCAGCAGGTTGAGCACCGCCGGCCACCCCCGGCGGTGCAGCACGGGCGCAGCCACCGTGGCGTCGCCTCGGTACCCATCGTCGAAGGTGAGCACCACCGGCCGCACGGGCAGGGTGCCGCCGTGCCAGTAGCTCCACACCTGGCCGAGCGTGACCGGGTGATAGCCGGCCCGGGCCAGATATGCCATCTGCGCGCGGAAGTCCCCCGGCGACACGAACAGCCCGGGATAGGGCGCGCCCGCGGGCGGGGTGCCGATCACGTGGTACATGAGGATCGGCACCGGCCGGCCGGGCGGCTCGTGGGGGACCGGCGGCGCGGTCGCGGTGGTCGTGGGCGCAGAGGTGGCGGTCGACGACGCCGGCGGCGGGTTGGATGCGGAAGTCGACCGCGTCTCGGTGGCCGCCTTGCCCGACGAGCAGCCGGCCGCGGCCAGCACGGCGCACACGGCCAGCGCGGCGGCCCACGCAGCCCGGTGGCTCATGCCGGTGAGCGCCGGTACCCGCTGCGCGCGGAGATGTCGTCCGCGGCGCGTCGCAGCACCGGCGCCAGGTTCGCGGTCAGATCCTCCATGGAGATCAGGAGCGGCGATCGAACGTAAACCATATGCCAGTTTCCGTTGTTCACAGCGTACCCGGCCGAGCGAACGCGGTCCAGCTCCGCGGCCGGCGCGCGGGGCGGGCCGAGCCGGTACTTGCGCGTGACCGGGTCGGTTCGTTCCCGGTTGGAGAGATGATGCGCTCCTACGACGTCGACCAGATCGATCAGGCCGCCCGCGACGCCGAGTCCGGCGTCGTCGCGAAGCCGGTGCTTCGCATGGGCGGATGACGAACAGAGAGGAGATGCGATGAGTGCCACTCAGACCAGCGTGCGCGAGTGCCGGCTCTTCATCGGCGGCAGCTGGGACGCGGCGCAGAACGGCGGGACGTTCGACGACCTCGACCCGTTCACCGGCGACACGGTGGCCCGGGTGGCCGCGGGCGGCGCCGACGACGCGCGGCGCGCCATCGCCGCGGCCGACGCGGCGTTCGCCGGGTGGTCGCAGACCCCGCCGGCCGTCCGCCAGGCGATCTTCCTGAAGGCCGCCGACCTCCTGGAGTCGCGCCAGCAGGACGTGGTGTCGTGGCTGGCCCGCGAGACCGGCTGCAGCTTCGGCTTCGGCATGTTTCAGATGGGGTTCGTGGGCGGGCTGTTCCGTCAGATCGCCGGCGTGGCGTATGCCCCCACGGGCACCGTCATCCCGTCCGACCTGCCGGGCGCGTTCGCCATGGGCGTGCGCCGGCCCGTCGGCGTGGTGGGCGCCATCGCCCCCTGGAACGCGGCGCTGATCCTGTCCGCCCGCTCGATCGCCGCGCCGCTCGTGTTCGGCAACACCGTGGTGCTCAAGCCCTCCGAGGAGTCGCCGTATTCCGGCGGCCTGCTGTGGGGCGAGATCTTCGCGGAGGCCGGGCTGCCCGACGGGGTGCTGAACGTCGTCACGCACCGGGCGGGTGAGGCCGCCGGCGTGGGCGACGAGCTGATCTCCAACCCCAGCGTGCGCAGGATCAACTTCACCGGCTCGACCAGCACCGGGCGGCGCATCGCCGAGGCGGCCGGGCGGCACCTGAAGCGGGTCGTGCTCGAACTGGGCGGATACAACCCGCTGATCGTGCTGGCGGACGCCGATCTCGACTACGCCGTCAACGCGTCGGCGTTCGGTGCGTATCTGCACCAGGGCCAGATCTGCATGTCGGCCCGGCGGATCATCGTCGAGCGCCCGATCGCCGAGGCATTCACCGAGCGCCTGACGGCCAAGACCGCGGGCCTCAAGCTGGGCGACCCCAAGGAGCCCGACACCATCATCGGCCCGCTGATCAACGCGCACGCCCTGGACACCGTCAGGCGGCGGGTGGACGAGGCCGTCTCGCAGGGCGCCCGCCTGCTGGCCGGCGGCCAGGCCGTCGGCTCCTGCTACCAGGCGACGCTGATCACGGATGTGCCGGCGGAGTCCGAGCTGGCCCAGAACGAGACGTTCGGGCCCGTGGCCGCGCTCGAGGTGGTGGACAGCGGAGAGGAGGCGGTGCGGCGAGCGAACGACACGGCCTACGGGCTGGCCGCCGGTATCCTCACCTCCGATCCTGACCGCGGTCTGGCGCTTGCGGAACAGATCCAGTCGGGGATCATCCACATCAACGACCAGCCTGTGCACGACGAGCCGCAGATGCCGTTCGGCGGGGTCAAGGACAGCGGCTGGGGCCGGTTCGGAGGCACCTTCGCGATGGACGAGTTCACCGAGATGCGCTGGGTCACAGTCCAGAGCGGGACTCGGCCGTTCCCCTTCTAGGCGTGATGACGGCGGGTACCTGGAGACGAATCGATGGCTGATGTGCTGACGCTCGCCGACGCGGTATCGGCGTACGTGCGGGATGGGGACGTGGTGGCCCTGGAGGGCTTCACGCACCTGATCCCGCACGCCGCGGGCCACGAGGTGATCCGGCAGGGCCGGCGCGACCTGACCCTGGTGCGGATGACGCCCGACGTCGTGTACGACCAGATGATCGGCATGGGCTGCGCGCGGCGGCTGGTGTTCTCGTGGGGCGGCAACCCGGGCGTGGGCTCGCTGCACCGGTTCCGCGACGCCGTCGAGCGAGGGTGGCCCGTGCCCCTCGAGCTGGAGGAGCATTCCCATGCCGGCATGGCGTCGGCGTACGCGGCCGGCGCCTCCAACCTGCCCTTCGGGGTGCTGCGGGGCTACGCCGGCACCGACCTGCCGGACCGCACGGCGTCGGCCTCGTGGGTGGACTGCCCGTTCACCGGTGAGCGGGTGGCTGCAGTGCGGGCGCTGCGGCCGGACGTCGCGGTGGTCCACGCGCAGCAGGCCGACCGCCGGGGGAACGTGCAGCTGTGGGGGATCAGCGGCGTGCAGAAGGAGGCGGCGCTGGCCGCCAGGCGGGCCATCGTGACCGTCGAGGAGGTGGTTCCCCAGCTGGAGCCGCGGCGCGGCTCGGTGTTCCTGTCCACCTGGGCGATCAGCGCGGTGTGCCCGGCTCCCGGCGGCGCCCACCCCTCCTACGCGCACGGCTACTACGACCGCGACAACGCCTTCTACCGGGCATGGGACGACATCAGCCGGGATCGCGACCGGTTTCAGGAATGGATGCGCGTGCACGTGCTGGAGACGGCCGACGTGACCGAGTACCACCGGCGGCTGGCGGAGGGGGAGGCCGCGGCGTGACGGCGACCTTCACCGCGTCCGAGATGATGGCGGTGGCTGCCGCCCGGCGGCTGCGCGACGGGGTTGTGTGCTTCGTCGGTATCGGCCTGCCCAGCCAGGCTGCCAACCTGGCTCGGGCCACGCACGCGCCCGGCATCGTGCTGCTCTACGAGAGCGGGACGATCGGCGCCAAGCCGCGCAACCTGCCGCTGTCGATCGGGGACGGCGAGCTGGCCGAGACAGCCGACTCGGTGGTGCCGGTGCCGGAGATGTTCGCCTACTGGCTGCAGGGTGGCCGGGTCGACGTGGGATTCCTGGGCGCCGCTCAGATCGACCGCTACGCAAACCTCAACACCACCGTGATCGGGGCCTACGACTCGCCCGCGGTGCGCCTCCCCGGCGCCGGCGGAGCGCCGGAGATCAGCGCGCTGTGCGGGGAGACCTTCGTGATGCTGCGGCACTCCACGAGGGCGTTCGTCGACCGGCTCGACTTCCGCACCACCGTCGGCCAGGGCGACGGGCCGGGCTCGCGGGAGCGGCTGGGCCTGCGTGGCGCGGGCGTCACCGCCGTGGTCACCGACCTCGGCGTGCTGGAGCCCGAGCCCGAGACGCGCGAGCTTCGGCTGACGCAGGTGCACCCGGGCGTGGAGGTGGACGACGTAAGGGCCAAGACCGGATGGGAGCTGATGGTGGCAGACGATTTGGCGGTTGGCGACGAGCCCACCGCCGATGAGCTTTCGGCGCTGCGGGCGCTGTCTCCCTCTGATGCGAGGACGGCCGAATGAGCGCCCGGCCGTTGCCCGAGCAGCGCGACGCGGAGCGGGTCTCCGACGGCCAGGAGCCGGCCTACGACTCTCCGGAGTACCGGTCGACCTCGCTGCGCGCTCCGCGCCGCCCGCTGCTCCTTCTGCCGCGGGACCTCAGCGATCGCTCGGGCCCGGTGTTCGGCGACGACGCGGTGTCCGAGGGCGAGGCCGATCTCACCAGCCGCCACGGCGGTGAGCCGCAGGGCCAGCGGATCGTTGTCTCCGGCCGCGTGCTCGACCGCGACGGCAAACCGATCCGCAACACGTTGGTGGAGATCTGGCAGGCCAACGCGGCCGGTCGCTACATCCACCACGTCGATCAGCACCCGGCGCCGCTCGACCCCAACTTCACGGGCGCCGGCCGCTGCATGACCGACGACGAGGGCGGCTACAGGTTCGTCACCGTCAAGCCGGGCGCCTACCCGTGGCGGAACCACCACAACGCGTGGCGGCCGGCCCACATCCACTTCTCGTTGTTCGGCCGCGAGTTCGCCGACCGTCTGGTGACGCAGATGTACTTCCCGGGCGACCCGCTGTTCGACGCCGACCCGATCTTCCAGTCGGTGCGCGACCCGGCCGCCCGGGAGCGGCTGATCTCGAGCTTCGACTGGGACACCACGACGCCTGAGTGGGCGCTGGGGTTCCGCTTCGACATCGTGCTCGGCGGGCTCGACCCGACGCCCATGGAACGGCACGAGGGGGGCCGCTAGGTGACACTGCCCAGGACTCCGTCGCAGACCGTGGGACCATTCTTCGCATTCGCGTTGTGCACGCGTCCCCAGAACGAGCTGCTGGCATCCGACCAGGAGGGTGCGGTGCGAATCCGCGGGCTGGTGCTGGACGGCGCCGGGGCCCCGATCCCCGACGCGATGGTCGAGATCTGGCAGGCCGCGGGCCGGCCCGGCACCGGCTGGGCACGCTGCGGCACGAACCCCAGCGGCAACTACTCGTTCGTCGCGGCCCGGCCCAAGGCCGTCGACGGCCAGGCGCCCCATCTCGCCGTGCTGGTGTTCGCGCGCGGCCTGCTGAAGCCGGTGATGACGCGGCTGTATCTCCCCGGCGACCCCGCGAATGACTCCGACCCGGTGCTGTCGGCGCTGCCGCCGGAGCGCGCCGCCACCATGATCGCGGTGGCCGAGGGAGACGTGCTGCGGTTCGACATCCGCCTCCAGGGCGACCGGGAGACCGTCTTCTTCGCGGTATGACCTTCGCGGCCACCTTCGTCCCCGCCGAACTCGCCGACGCGGTGTCCGACCGAGCCTGGGTGGCTGCGCTGGTGGAGTCGGAGCGGGCGCTTGCGAATGCGCAGTCGCTGGCCGGAATCCTGCCCGCGCACGTGGCGGCCGGGATCGCCGACGCCTGCCGTCTGGAGGTGGTGGACGCCGACCGGCTGGCTGCCGAGGGGCGGGCGGCCGGGAATCCGGTGGAGCCTCTCGTACGCCACCTGCGGGCCGCGGCGGGCGACGCCGGCGACCGGGTGCACTGGGGCGCCACCAGCCAGGACATCATGGACTCCGCGGCCATGCTGGTGTCGCGGCGGGCGCTGGGTCTCGTGATTGCCCACCTGGACCGGGCGGCCGCCGGGCTGGTGGAGCTGGCCCGCACGCACCGCACGACGCCGATCGCAGGCCGCACCCTGCTCCAGCAGGCCGTGCCGACGACGTTCGGGGCGAAGGCGGCGGGCTGGCTGATCGCGGTCATGGACTGCCGCGGGCGGCTGCTCGAGCTGCGCCGGCACCGGCTGGCCGCCCAGCTCGGCGGCGCCGCCGGCACGCTGGCCCTGTTGGGTGGCTCCGGGACCGACGTGCTGCGCCTGTACGCGCGCGAGCTCGACCTGGCAGAGCCCGCCGTGCCATGGCACGCCGATCGCACGCGGATCGCCGAGCTGGCGGCGGCACTGGC
>JBQCGJ010000103.1:0-6296 GCA_051955775.1 Gaiellales bacterium
ACCTGGCCCATGCGGCCGGCGCCGATCACCGCGATGCCGAGCCGGTCGGTCATGGGGATCGCAGCACCTCCGCGTGCTCGGGGCTGACCGGATCGTCGATCGGCCGCCGTTCGAGATGGGCGCGGACGATGGCCGCGCCGAGCTGCAGGTCGCGCAGGCCGTCGTCGCCCGACGTGAGCGGATCGCGATCCCCCCTGATCGCTGCGTGCAGCTCGATCAGCTCCCGCTTGAAGGCCTCCTCGTAGGACGCCGTCTCGCTGGTCAGCCAGGCCCGGGAGGTGCCGGACACGCCGCCTTCGAGAGCCAGCTCGGTGGGCATGTTGGGCAAGAACGGCGAGGGGAAGCGCAGCGTCGCGCGGCGGTCCGGGGAGTAGAACGCGAACTCCTGGGAGTAGCGGGCGATGCCGGGCAGATCCACCCAGGACAGGTGGCACGCGACGTCGCCGAAGGACAGGTTGACGGCGACCACGTTGCGGGCCAGACCGGCGTGGTCGACCCTGGTCGGCTCGCCCAGCGCGCCGCGCAGCAGATTCAGCTCGTGGACGAGGTTGTCCAGCACCACCCACCGGTAGCACCAGCGCGTCTCGTCGTCCGCTCGAGGCATCGCCTCGCGCACGCTGCGATCGTCCTCCGCGGTCAGCCGCTCCACGGTGCCGGCGGGCAGCGAGCCGCGCAGCAGTGGGCGGTGGGCGACGTACGGCTGCAGCGGCGACTCCAGCGTCGTCACCCGGGCCAGCCGCAGGCCATCCGTCTCGGCCAGCACCTCGCGCAGCCGCTCGAACGCCGGGTCGTACCGCTTCATGTTGCCCACCATCAGCCGCACGCCGTGCCGGCGGGCGGCGTCCACCATCGCCCGGCCCTCGGCCGCCGACAACGCCAGCGGCTTCTCGGCCATCACGTGCAGGCCCGCCTCGGCAGCCGCGATCGCGGCCGGTGCGTGGCTGCCGCCGGTCAGGATCAGCAGCACGTCCAGCCGCTCGCCCAGCAGCCTGTCCAGGTCGGTGAAGGTGCGCTCGACGCCGTACCGCTCACCGCACGCGGCCACCACCTCTTCGGACAGGTCGCACAGCGCGGCCACCCGGTAGCGATCATCGAGTTCCAGCAGATGCGGCAGGTGCATGACCTGGGCGATCAGCCCGCATCCCACCACACCGACTTGGAGCCGCTCCCCCAACCGTGCCTCCGTCCTCACGCTTGGAACGTTCCACCATGTTCGCCCACACCGGGGCGCGATGTCAAGCGGGGCGACCTGGACGGGCCGCTTGACATCGATCGGCGGCCGCACTAGGTTCGCCGGTGACGGCATGGAACGCTCCATGCGCCGTCCGGAAGGAGCGCGAGCGTGCAGCTGGGACTGGTCACCGAGGCGTTCGCCGGCCGGCCGCTGAGCGAGCTGCTGGACTGGCTGGGTCGCCACGCACCCGGCGTGCGGGCGCTGGAGGTGGGCGCCGGCGGCTATGCGCCGACGACCCACTGCGATCCCGCCGCCCTGCTGGCCGACGCCGGCCTGCGCGAGCGCTATGTGGGCGAGCTCGAGCGCCGCGGCATCCACCTGGCGGCGCTCAACACCTGGGGCAACCCACTGCACCCCGACGCGGACGTGGCCGGCCGCCACGACCGCGACCTGCGCACCGCGATCCGGGCCGCCGCCCAGCTCGGTGTGAACCGGGTGGTGGCGCTGGCCGGGGCGCCCGCGGTGGCCGAGGGCGACCGCGCACCGGTGTTCTCGGCCGGCGGCTGGCTGCCGTACCTGGAGGGCGCCTGGGAGTCCCAGTGGGAGCGCGCGGCCGGGCCGTACTGGAGCGGCCTGAGCGAGTTTGCGCGGGCCGAGCACCCCGACCTGCTGGTGTGCATCGAGCTGCACCCCGGCACCTGCGTGTACAACGTCGAGACGTTCGCCCATCTAGCGTCGCTCGGGCCCAACCTGGCGGCGAACGTCGATCCCAGCCACTTCATGTGGATGCACATGGACCCGCTGTCAGTGGTCGCCGCGCTGCCGCTGATCGGCCACGCGCACGCCAAGGACGTGCGCTTCAACCCCGGCCGGCTGGCGCTGCAGGGGCTGCTGGATCACCGGTGGTCGGGCGAGGACGCGGACGCCCCGTGGGCGTTTACGACCGTCGGCCGCGGCCACGACTCCGGCTGGTGGCACCGATTCTGGACCGCGCTGGCCGACCGCGGCGTGCCCGCCTGCTGCATCGAGCACGAGGATCCGGCGGTGGCCCCCGAGCCGGGCGTCGTCGAGGCCGCCGAGCTCTTGTCCGCCGCGGCAGCGCCGGCGCCGGCGGTCTGATGGCCACCTCCGCTGCGCTGGCGGAGCTGATCGACGCCACGCCGTGGATCGACGTCCACGAGCACCTGGTGGAGGAGCGCCACCGGCTGGGCGACGGCGCATACGAGTTCGAGGAGGTGTTCGGCGAGCATGCCCGCATCCCGGCCGGCTGGGCCGCGCTGGTGGTCGGCGGGTACGCGATCGACGACCTGGTCAGCGCCGGCCTTGCGGCGGATGCCGCCGAGGCGTTTTCCGGCGATCGGCTCGGCCCGCTGGAGAAGTGGGATCTGGTCGCGCCCCAGCTCGAGGCGGCCCGGCTGACCGGCTACATGCGCGCCGTCGACGCATCGGCGCAGAAGCTGTTCGGGGTGCCGCTGGCACGGGACACCTGCGAGCAGGTCGACGCTGCCTACCGGGCGCTGCGCCGGCCCGGCTACTACCGCCAGGTGCTGAACGACGTGGCCAACGTCGAGCGGTGCCAGGTCAACTCGCTGGACGCCGACCCGTTCTGCGAGACCGACCTGCCCGATCTGCTCGACCAGGACATCTCGATCGCCGGTCTGGTGCGCGGCCGGCACCCCGGAGTGGAGGCCGAGAGCGGGATCGACATCCGCACGCTGGACGACTACACCGACATGATCGAGTCGGTGTTCGAGCGGTACGCCGGCCGCGCGGTGGCGGTGAAGTGCTTCTGGGCGTACTTCCGCTCGCTGGCCGTCGGCCCGGTGGAGGCCCCTCCCCGGCGGGAGTTCGAGCGGCTGCGCCGCGGCCAGGAGGATGCCGCCGGCCGCCGCCGGGTGGAGGACTTCCTGTTCCGCCGCTGCGTGGAGCTGGCCACGGCCGCCGGGCTGCCGGTCAAGATGCACCTCGGCTCGCTGGCCCGCAACGGCGATCCGCACCTGCGCGACGTCTTCAGCTGCGTGGCGGACATGACCGGACTGGTGCAGGAGTACCCGAACACGACCTGGGTGCTGATGCATATGGCCTGGCCCCAACAGGAGCAGTTGCTGGCGCTGGCCAAGCACCAGCCCAACGTGATCGTCGAGACGAGCTGGGCGTGGACGTCGGCGCCGCGTTCGACCTGTGAGTTCGTGCAGCGGTTCCTGACCTCGGTACCGGCCACCAAGCTGCTCTGCTTCGGTGCCGACTACCTGACCGTCGAGAACGTCGTCGGCCACGCCGAGCTGGCCCGCCGCGGCCTGCAGCGCGCGCTGGAGGGGCTGGTGGAGGAGCACTGGCTGACCGTGGACGACGCGCTGGGCCTGGTGCCACTGCTGATGCGCGAGAACGCGAGCCGCGTGCTGCCGTCGCCGAGCGCCGAGCGGCCCGTGCCCATCGCCGAGAGCTGATCCTCGCGGCCGGCGGTCCGGGTTGGTTGCAACCGTCACCTGGACTTGGTAGGTTCTCCCTCGTGGAACGTTCCAGACGATGGGAGGCAGGCCATGAGTGAAGCTGCACACGCCCCGCAGGCGCAGACGTCGGCCGGGCTCTTCACACGGAAATCGTCCGGCCTTGTGCGGGAGATCGGCATTCCCGCCGCCACCGCCATCGCGCTGGCGTCGGTGGCCGTCGTCAACACCTTCATCAACTTCGCAAACGGCCTGGCCGCCTTCGACCGGCCCGACATGATCGTTCCGCTGCTGCTCGGCGCCGGCATCTGGCTGGTGGCCATGTTCGCCTATCGGTACCTGCTGCAGGCGATCCCACGCGCCGGCGGCGAGTACGTGTATGTGTCCCGCATCATCTCGCCGGTGCTGGGCGCGATGGTCGGCATCGGCATCGCCGTGGCGTTCATGTACATCCTGGCCGCGAACGCGCAGTTCACCGCCATCTTCATGCCGTTCGCCCTGACCGGCCTGGGCCATGCCTTCTCGAGCTCGTGGATCGCGGCCGGCGCCAACCACATCGGCAGCAAGGGAGCGATGGCGGGGATCGCGGTCGGCATGCTGATCATCGTCGGGCTGCTGTCGCTGATGCCGCTGAGGCGGGTCGCCCAGGTGATCCTGGGGCTGGTGGTGCTGCAGCTCCTGGCCTTCGTGGCCCTCGGACTGATCCTGCTCACCCACTCCCACAGCGACTTCGTGACGTCGTTCGGCAGCTTCAGCGGCCACGCCAACGCCTACAACCAGATCCTCTCGGCAGCGAAGTCCAACGGCATCGCGACCGGCATCAGCCTGACGGCGTCGCTGCTCGTGATTCCCTTCATGGTGCTCAACTACAACGGCGTGCTGTACGCGTACTACATCGGCGGAGAGCTGAAGCGCCCCGGCCGCACCTACATGTACGCCTCGACCATCAGCATCGCCGTGCTGGTGCTCGTGTGGGTCGGCATCTGGGTGCTCATGCGGTGGCGCGTCGGGCTCGACTTCATGCAGGCGCAGATCAACCTGAACAACACCAACGGGGATGCGTACGGCCACATCACGAACCTGTCGGCGCCGGCTGGTGGTCTGGGCTACGGCCTCGTCCTGTCCGGCGACCCGATCAGCAAGATCCTGCTCGCGATCGCCGTCCCCTGCGCAGAGCTGGCCGTCAACCTGGCGTTCGTCGCCGTGATCACCCGGGTGCTGTTCGCGCTCGCGTTCGACCGCATGCTGCCGGTCAGCGTGGCCAGCGTCAACGAGCGCACGCACAGCCCCCTGGTGGGCACCTTCATCGCGGTCGCCGGAGGGATCGTGTTCGCCATCCTGGCGACATACCTGAACCTGGCGAACATCGTCGCCAACCTGGCCCTGTTCGTCGCGCTGATCCTGCTGGCGGGCGCGGTTGCCGCGCTGCTGCTGCCGTGGCGGCGGCCGGAGCTGATACTCAAGCCGGGCACCAACGATGTCGACCGCTGGGGCGGCATGCCCAAGGCGGCCATCGCCGGCGGCCTGACGACGATCCTCGCGCTGATCGTGATCCTGGAGATCATCACCCACTCCAACGTGTTCGGGAAGTTCAGCGTGCAGAGCCTGACCACCCTGGCGCTCGTGCTGCTTGCCGGGCCGGTGATCTACGCGATCGCCCGCGTGGTGCGGCGAGGCAGTTCGATCGACCTCGACCTGGCGATGCGGGAGCTGCCACCCGAGTGATGCCGGCCACAGCCTGATCCATCATGCCGCTGAGGCGAAAAAAGCGTCAGCCGCGGGCGTTGCGGATCTTCTTCGCGACCGACGTGCACGGCTCCGACAGGTGCTTCCGCAAGTTCCTGAACGCGGCTGACGCCTACGAGGCCGACGTGCTGCTGCTGGGCGGCGATGTCGCCGGCAAGGGCCTGGTGCCGGTGCGGCGCGAGAACGGTGCGCTGCACGCGGAGGTACGCGGTGAGGCGGTGTCGGTGGATGCCGGCGAGAAGGACAGGCTGTTCTCGGAGATCAACATGCTCGGCTTCTACCCGGTCGAGATGGACGGCTCGGAGATCGAGCGGCTGGCCAACGACAAGGACCACGTCGAGCAGGCGTTCCGGCGAGAGATCATCACCCAGCTCGAGGGGTGGTGTGAGCTGGCCGCCGAGCGGCTGCGGCCGGAGGTGCGCTGCATCATCACGCCGGGCAACGACGATCCGTTCGAGATCGATGCGGTGCTCGAGGCGGCCGACCGCGTGGAGTGCCCGGAGCGGGCCCTGTGCGAGCTGGGGCCGGTGCTGCTGGCCAGCATGGGCGACGTCACGCCGACGCCGTGGAACACGGAGCGAGAGTACTCCGAGGAGGAACTGAGCGAGCGGATCGCAGCCATGCTGGACCAGGTGCCCGAGGGCCGCAGCACGGTGCTCAACTTCCACGACCCGCCCTACGCGTCCGGCCTCGATACCGCACCGGAGCTGGATGAGGACCTGAGGCCGGTGCTGCGGGGAGGGCGGCCCAGCTTCGTGCCCGTCGGCAGCACCGCCGTGCGTGACGCGATCAAGAAGTACCAGCCGTCGGTGGCGCTGCACGGGCACATCCATGAGTCGCGTGGGGGGCCGAACAGAGGGGGCACCCAGGGCCAGATAACCGGCCCCGCGTGATGGGGCGAACATCAGGCGCGCGCCCCCGGGGGGACA
>JBQCGJ010000104.1:0-11478 GCA_051955775.1 Gaiellales bacterium
CCATCGCGCACACCGCGGCTGCGCCGATCAGCGCGGGAAGCCAGGGGAGGAAGCGGTCGAGCGGGCCCACAGCTCCATCGTACGAGCCGTTGTGCGGCCGGCAACCGCGCAGAAGGGTTATCGCGCGCCGAGCCACTCCCATAGATCGTCGGGGATGATCACCCGCCCGCGGTCGCGTGCGGCATGGAACGCCGCCGCGCCGCGGTCGCCCGGAAACCGGCGGCCGTCCAATCCCGTCCGCAGCGCGTCCGCCGGCGCCGCCACCGGCGAGGCCAGCAGCGCCACCGCGGAGTGCCCGTCGAGCCCAGCCAGCGCCCCGCACAGGAGCTCCACCACCAGCGCCAGCGCAAACCCCTTGTGGGCCAGCTCGCCGCCGAACGGCAGGATCCCGGCCCGGCCGTCGGTGATCGCGTCCGGGTCGAGCTCCGCCGACCCATCGGCCGCCGCCGCGACGCCGTCGGGCAGGCTGCGGCCTTCGGCAGACGCCTTCAGCACGGCGCCGTACGTGACGGCCCCCATCGACACGTCCACGACTGTGGGACTGGGATCTCCCGGCAGGCCGAGGCAGATGGGATTCGTGCCGAGCATCGGGCGCCCACCGCCGGGATGGACGATGCGCGCGGTCGAGGTGGCGATGATCACGCACGCCAGCCCGCGCTCCGCGACCCGCTCCGCGTAGTGGCCGAGCCGGCCGGTGGGGAAGCAGTGGGACACGGCCACCAGCCGCGCCCCGGCCGGTGGGTCGGCCAGTTCGATCTCGAGCGCACGCATGAGTGCGACGTACCCCAGCATGCCGGCGCCGTCGTACCGGGCGCAGCCCTCCGCACGCTCCAGCAGCCGCAGCGAGCCGCGGTTCTCGTCGCCCGCCCGACCGGCCAGCCACCGCAGGCGCTCCACGCCATGGCCGGTTGCGCCGCGCATCTCGGCGTCTATGAAGTGGTCGACCACAACGTCCGCGTCTGCCTCGGGCATGCCCATCCCACACGCTCGAGCCTGCATCCGCGCCCGCAGCTCGTCCAGCCCCACGTCCGCCATGGCCGAAGACGCTAGCCGACTAGCATGCCTGGCGCTCATGACCCGCACCTGGCAGACCATGTTCAACACGGGGGAGGGGGAAGCCCCCGACGAGCCGGAGGAGCAGCGCGGCGGCATGTTCTCGCGGCTGCGCGACTCGATCAGCCGCAGCCGCAGGGCGATGGCTCAGCAGCTGGCGGGCGTCGTGTTCAACCCCGCCGACGACGAGGTGTGGGAGCGGCTGGAGGAGGCGCTGATCGCGGCCGACTGCGGCGTGCCCGCCACGGTCACGGTGATCGAGCAGCTGGAGGCCGAGGCCGCCGCCGGCCGGCTCACCACCTCAGCCGATCTGACAACGCGGCTGACCGCGATCGTGGCCGAGCTGATGACGCCCGAGGGCGATCCCCGCATCGACATCTCGATGCGCCCGGCGGTCATGCTCGTGACCGGCGTCAACGGCACCGGAAAGACCACCTCGATCGGGAAGATCGCGTGGCATCTGCGCGAGGCCGGCAGAACCTGCGTGATCGGCGCCGCCGACACCTTCCGCGCCGCCGCCGGAGAACAGCTCGAGACGTGGGCCGAACGCGCCGGCGCGGACTTCGTGTCGTCGCAGTCTGGCGCCGACCCGGCCGCGGTGGCGTTCGACGCCGTGGCTGCCGCGGAGGCCCGCGGCCGCGACGTGGTGATCGTGGACACCGCGGGCCGTCTGCACACGCAGAGCCACCTGATGGAGGAGCTGCGCAAGATCCACCGCGTGATCGGCCAGCGCATGGAAGGCGCCCCCCACGAGGTGCTGCTGACGATCGACGCCACCACGGGCCAGAACGGGCTGCAGCAGGCCAGGCTGTTCGCCGAGGCGGTGAAGGTCACCGGCATCGTGCTGACCAAGCTCGACGGCACCGCCAAGGGCGGGATCGCGCTGGCCATCGCACATGAGCTCGGCACCCCGGTCAAGCTGATCGGCGTCGGCGAGGGCATCGAGGACCTGCGGCCGTTCGATCCGGCAGACTTCGCCCGGGCCCTGTTCGGCGACTCGCAGTAGCGCCCCTGTACGCTTCGTCGGATGTTCGATTCGCTTTCCGAACGGCTTGGCACGACCCTTGACGGCCTGCGCGGCAAGGGCCGCCTGACCGAGGACGACATCAATGCGGCCATGCGCGAGATCCGCCTCGCGCTGCTCGAGGCCGACGTCAACTTCGGCGTCGTGCGCCAGTTCGTGGCCAAGGTCAAGGAACGGGCGATGGGCTCGGAGGTGCTGGACAGCCTCACCCCCGGCCAGCAGGTGATCAAGATCGTCCACGAGGAGCTGACCGAGCTGATGGGCGCGGCCGGCACAGGGCTGTCGTTCTCCAACCGGCCGCCCACCGTGGTGCTGATGGCGGGTCTGCAGGGCTCGGGCAAGACGACCGCCTGCGGAAAGCTGGCCCGGCTGCTGGCAAAACAGAAGCGGCGGCCGGCGATGGTCGCCTGCGACGTGTACCGGCCGGCCGCCATTCAGCAGCTGGAGACGCTGGGCAAGTCGCTTCAGGTGCCGGTGTACCAGCGCGGCACGGACGCCGACCCGGTGGAGACGGCGGTGTGGGGCATCGAGCAGGCCAAGGCGCAGGGCCGCGACGTCTTGATCGTGGACACGGCGGGCCGGCTGCACATCGACGAGCAGCTGATGGACGAGCTGGTGCGCATCAAGCAGGCCACCAAGCCGCACAACGTGCTGCTGGTGCTCGACTCCATGACCGGCCAGGACGCCGTCACCGTGGCCGAGCGGTTCGCCGAGGCCGTGGACTACGACGGCGTGATCCTGACCAAGCTCGACGGCGACGCCCGCGGCGGCGCGGCGCTGGCTGTGCGGGCGGTCACCGGCAAGCCCATCAAGTACGTGTCGGTGGGGGAGAAGCTCGACCAGCTGGAGCCGTTCCATCCCGACCGGCTGGCCTCCCGCATCCTCGGCATGGGCGATGTGCTGAGCCTGATCGAGCGCGCGCAGGAGCAGGTCGACGAGCGCGAGGCCCAGGAGATGGAGGCCAAGCTGCGGCGGGCCGAGTTCACGCTGGAGGACTTCCTGAATCAGCTGCGGCAGGTGCGCAAAATGAGCGAGGGCACCGGCCTGGCCGGGCTGCTCGGCATGCTGCCCGGCGTCGGCCGGCAGATCAAGAACATGCAGCTGGACGAGCGCCAGCTCGACCGCGTGGAGGCCATCATCCTGTCCATGACGCCGTCCGAGAGACGCAATCCGCGCCTCATCGACGGCTCCCGGCGGCGCCGCATCGCGGCCGGCAGCGGCACCAATGTGCAGAGCGTGAACCAGATGCTCGGTCAGTTCAAGCAGATGCAGCGGATGATGAAACAGATCGGCCGGGGTAAGATGCCGCAGTTTCCAGGGCTACAACGGAGGTAGCGTGGCAGTCAAGATCCGCCTAGCGCGGCATGGTTCCAAGAAGCATCCGATCTACCGGGTGGTGGTCGCCGATTCGCGCGTGCAGCGCGACGGGCGGACGCTGGAGGAGATCGGGCGGTACAACCCGCACGTCGAGCCGTCGCTGGTCGAGATCGACGCCGATCGCGCGCGCGACTGGATCTCCAAGGGCGCCCAGCCCACCGAGACCGTCGCCAAGCTCCTGCGCATCGCCGGCGTCTGAGGCGGCGCGTGGAGGACCTGCTCGCCTATCTGGCCCGGGAGCTCGTCGACGACCCCGATCAGGTGCGTGTGGAGCGGGTGGAGGTGGGCCCGGGAGATGTCCGGCTGGAGTTGCACGTGGCGCCCGACGACCTGGGCAAGGTGATCGGCAAGCAGGGCCGGGTGGCTCGTGCGCTGCGCACGGTGGTGAAGGCATCGGCTGTGCGCACCGGCAGCCGCGTGCATGTCGAGATCGTCGCCTGAGCGGCCCTGGCGGCCGGCCCGGATCGTGGTCGGCAGGATCGGGCGCGCGCACGGGCTGGACGGATCGGTGTACCTGGAGGGACACGGCGGCACGGTGCCGCTGGCCGCCGGCACGCGGGTGTGCGTCGGTGATCAGCCGGCCACGGTGGCGGCCCGGCGCGGCGTCGAACGGCGGCCGATCCTGCGCTTCGACCTGGCCTCGACCCGCGAGCAGGCCGACGAGCTGCGCGGGCAGCCGGTCACCGTGGCGTCGACGGAGCTGCCCGAGCCCGAGGCCGACGAGTACTTCCACGTCGACCTGATCGGATGCGAGGTGATGGCGGGGGACACGCGGCTGGGCGAGGTGGCGGACGTGCTCGAGTATCCGGCCAACGACGTCCTCGACGTGCGCGACGGCGAGAATCAGCTGCTGCTGCCGTTTGCCGAGGACACGGTGCTCGAGGTCGACGTGCCGGGGCGCAGGATCGTCGTCCGCGAGGATCTGCTGTGAGCCTCGAGATCGACGTCTTCACGCTGTTCCCCGACGCCTTCGAGTGGCTGTTCGCGACCCGGCCGGTGCGAAACGTGGTGGAGTCCGGTGAGCTCAGAATCCGGACGGTCGACCTGCGGGAGTTCGGCCTTGGCGGCTACCGGCAGGTGGACGACGCGCCGTACGGCGGGGGCGCCGGCATGCTGATCCGGGTGGACGTGGTGTGTGCGGCGCTGGAGGGCACCTACGGCGTGCCGGCCGAGCGTGTGCGCGCCGAGCGGCGGATCGCGGTGCTGGCGCCCGCCGGCCGCCGGCTGACCGACGGTCTGGCGGGCGAGTACGCGGCGTGTCAGCGGCTGACGCTGCTGGCCGGCCGCTACGAGGGCTTCGACCACCGCGTGCACGAACACCTTGCGACCGAGGAGCTGTCTGTCGGCGAGTACGTGTTGTCGGGCGGGGAGATCCCCGCGATGGCGGTGATCGACGCCGTGGTGCGAAAGCTGCCGGGCGCTCTGGGCAAGGAGCAGAGCCATCTCGAGGAGTCGTTCTCGCAGGCGCTGGAGGGCCGGCCGGAGTATCCGCACTACACGCGGCCCGAGGAGTTCCGCGGCTGGCGGGTGCCCGATGTGCTGCTTTCGGGGCATCACGCACAGGTCCGGGCCTGGCGCGAACAGCAGTCGCGCGCGCGTGACGCCTCCGATTTGTGACCATTCGGGGCGACGGGTACCATTCGGCGGCCATGACCGTGATCGGGGACATCGAGGCGCGTCAGCTACGCGAGGTGCCGCAGTTCAAGGCCGGGGACACGGTTCGGGTGCACTTCAAGGTGATCGAGGGCCAGCGGCAGCGCGTCCAGGTCTTCGAGGGGATCTGTATCGCGCGTTCCGGCGCCGGTGTGCGCGAGACGTTCACCGTCCGCAAGCAGTCGTTCGGCGTGGGCGTGGAGCGGACGTTCCCGGTGCACTCCCCCAAGATCGAGAAGATCGACGTGGCGTCCATCGGAGACGTCAATAGGGCGAAGCTGTATTACCTTCGCGGCAAGGTGGGCAAGGCCGCACGCGTCCGCGAGAAATCGCGCTGACCGAGCCCCGGATGGGCGAGAGCGACTCGCGTCCCCCGGGCGGGCCTGATCCCGCCCCCTCATACGTGCCGCGACACGCCAAGCCGCCCGTCCCCGAACCCGCTGAGCAGGGCGGGCCGCCTGCGGACAGTTCGCCACCGGGGGGCACCACACCGCCGGCCGCGGAGCCCGGCCCGTACGTGCCGCGTCACGCCCGGCCCGGGTCGGAGCCGGATGACCCTGGAGAGCAGCCTCCGGAGTCACCCGCAGCACCGCCTGAACAGCCGCCTGACGGCGCTGCCGAGCCGGATGCGGACGCGGAGCCAGACGAGAAGAAGCGGCCGGCCAAGGCAGGCATCAACCCGTTCGTCGAGCTGATCCTGATCCTGGCGGTGGCGTTCGGGCTGGCCTACCTCGTGCAGGGCTGGGTGGTCAAGCCGTATCGGATCCCGTCGGTGTCCATGGAGCCGACGCTGCAGGTGGGCGACATGGTGCTGGTCAACCGCTTCATCTACCGCGTGCACCCGCCGCGCCGCGGCGACATCGTCGTGTTCCACCCGCCGGGAACCGGTCAGACGCCGGTGCGCGGCGCCCGCACCGAGGCCAGCGTCAACTTCATCAAACGGATCATCGGGCTGCCCGGCGAGACGATCCAGATCGTGCGCGGGACGGTGCTGATCTGCGCCGCACCGCACCGTGCCTGCCACGCACTGCATGAGCCGTACGTGATGGCCCACCGCTATCCCGGCGACAACTACGGGCCGTACACCGTGCCCAAGGGCGACTACTTCGTGATGGGGGACAACCGCGGCAACAGCGACGACAGCCGCGTGTGGGGCCCTCTGCCGCGCAAGAACATCATCGGCGAGGCGTTCCTGATCTACTGGCCGCTGAACAGAATCGGCACACTCTAGGCACACCTCGGGCCTGCGCCCGTCCGCGGCCCGCGCTACGGTTGGCAGGTGGTCACCGCCGCTCCCCGCAGATCCCGCCGAACCAGCGGGCGACGTCTGCTGGCGCACGACCGGGGACTGGGGGTGCGGTTCGTGGCCGGCGCCGATGAGGCCGGCAGAGGGTGCCTGGCGGGCCCACTGGTGGCCGCCGCCGTGTGCCTGGACGTCGAGCGGCTGACCGGCGCCCGGGCCAGGCCGCTGGCAGCGCTGAACGACTCCAAGCAGCACACCGCGGCCAGCCGCGAGGTGCTGTACGACGCGGTGCTGGCTTGCGCCGAGCAGGTGACGGTGATCGCCGTATCGGCCGCCGAGATCGACCGCGTGGGCCTGCACCGGTCGAACCTGGCGGCGCTGGAGCGGGTGCTGCGGCGGCTGCACCCGACGCCCGGGGTGTGCCTGACCGACGGCTTTGCGATCGCCGCCGACGACCTGCCGCACCGGCGGATGATCGGGGGCGACGCCCGCAGCGCGGCGATCGCCGCCGCGTCGATCGTGGCCAAGGTGACGCGCGACCGGCTGATGCACCGGCTGTCGGACCTGTACCCGGGCTATGGCTTCGACTCCCACGTCGGCTACATCACGCCCGAGCACACGCGCGCGGTGCGCGAGCTGGGGCCGACGCCGCTGCACCGCCGCTCGTTCGCGGCCATGGCCTATGAGCAGCTGGGCCTCGATCTCGGCATCTGAGTACGGCCGCCTGGCTGAGCTGGCGGCGGGCTGGATGCTGCGCCTGCGCGGTTACCGGGTCGTGGCCCGCAACCAGCGCGTGGCCGGACGGGAGATCGACATCGTCGCCCGGCGGGGCGAGCTGCTGATCCTGTGCGAGGTGAAGGCGCGCCGTCACCACGGGCGGGGGCAGCCCGCCGAGGCGGTGGATTCGCGCCGGCAGCGGCGGATGCGCCAGGCCGCGGAGCTGCTGGCGGCGTCCGATCCGGGGGTGCGCCGCGTCCGCTTCGACGTGGTCACCGTCGACGGGCTGCGCATCCGTCACCTGCCCGGCGCATTCTCCTGACGGTTTCTCGACATCCTGCGACAGACACGCGCGCGGGTGAGGGGTGAGCATGGACGCATGGTTGCGCGCACGCATGCGTTCTGGCTGACGGGCCTGGATGCCCGCCGGGTGGAGGTCGAGGCCCACGTGCAGGGCGGGCTGCCCGCGTTCCGGGTGGTCGGGCTGGCCGACCGCTCGGTACAGGAGGCCCGCGACCGCGTGCGCAGCGGGCTGACGTCCGCGGAGTTCAACTTCCCCATCGAGCGGCTGACCGTGAACCTGGCGCCCGCCCAGGAGCGCAAGGAGGGCACCGGGTTCGACCTGGCCATCGCGCTGGCGGTGCTCGCCGCGTCCGGCCAGGCGCCGGCCGAGCGGGTGGGCCGCATCGCCGCGGCGGCCGAACTCGGGCTGGACGGCACTCTGCGGCCCGTGCGGGGGGCAATGGCGATGGCCGAGACGGCGGCCCGGCTGGGGCTGGAGGCGCTGGTCATGTCGCCCGAGAGCGCCGCCGAGGCAACGGCTGTACCGGGCGCGCCGGTGGTGGCCGCCGGGTCGTTGACGGAGGCGGTGAACATCCTGTGGGGTCGGGCCGAGCCGCGGCCCGTGCCCCGTCCCGTCCCGGTGTCGCCGCCGGCCCAGCCCGATCTGGCCGACGTGCGCGGCCAGGCGCGGGCCAGGCGGGCGCTCGAGATCGCCGCGGCCGGGCGGCACAACCTGTTCATGGTCGGGCCGCCCGGCTCGGGCAAGACGATGCTGGCGAACCGGCTGGTGGGCCTGATGCCGCCACCGTCCACAACCGAGGCGGTCGAGATCACGCGCGTGCACTCGGCCTCGGGCACCCTCGCCGCGGGCACGCTGGCCGCGTGGCGGCCCTTTCGCGCGCCGCATCACAGCGCGTCGGCGGCGGCGCTGGTGGGAGGTGCCTCGCTTCGCCCCGGTGAGGCGACGCTTGCCCATCGTGGGGTGCTCTTCCTGGATGAGCTGGCCGAGTTCACGCGGCCGGCGCTGGAGGCGTTGCGCGTGCCCCTGGAGGAGCGCCGGGTGGAGCTGGCGCGGGCCGGCGGCAGGGTCGTGATGCCTGCGGATTGCCTTGTCGTGGCCGCGATGAACCCCTGCCCGTGCGGGCACGCCGGGGAGTCGGATCGCGCCTGCACCTGCTCTCCCCAGCGGCTGTCGGCCTATCGAGGGCGGCTCAGCGGCCCGCTGCTCGACCGGTTCGACTTGCGCGTGCGGGCTCCGCGCTCGGATGCGCACGGCGCACGAGGCGAATCGTCCGAGGTCGTCGCAGCTCGGGTGGCCGCGGCGTGGGACCTCCTGGCCAAGCGCCGGCCGCGGCTGGGCGAGGCAGCGCGGCATCTGCTCGAACGGTCGATCGACTCCCGCATGCTGTCAGGGCGCGGCGCCGCCCGCACAGTGTCCGTGTCACGCACGATCACCGCCCTGGCCGGGCAACACGAGGTGGGGGAGGAGCACTTGGCGGAAGCCCTGTCCTACCGGGAGCCGATGTGAGCGGCGAGGGGCTGCGGATCGCCCTGGCCGGCGCCGAGGCGGGTGTCGAGCCGGCATGGCTGGCCCGGCGTTCGGGCGGTGCCGCCAAGCTGGCCAGGATGAGCCGGGCGGCGCTGGTCAGGATGGGGGCGCCGGAGGACTTCGCGGCCGCGCTCGGCCGCGCCCGGGCGACGGACATCGGCGCCTATCGCGAGCGTCTGTCCAGGGGCGGGATCCGGTGTGCGGGTGTGGACGATCCGGGGTATCCGCCGGAGTTGCTGGAGCTCGCCGATCCGCCGGTCGCCGTGTTCATGCGCGGGGCCGGGGAGCTGAGACCTGGAACCCAGCGGGTCTCGATCGTCGGCTCCCGCAGGCCCAGCGACCCCGGGCTGGCGCTGACCCGGAGGCTGGCGCGGTTCGCGGCCAACCGCGATGTGACGGTGGTCAGCGGGCTCGCGCTGGGGATCGACGCGGCCGCCCACGCCGGCGCGCTGGAGGGCGGAGGGCAGACGGTCGCGGTGCTCGGCTGCGGGGTGGACGTGGTGTATCCGCGCACCAACGCCGGGCTGTTCCAGCGGGTGCTGGAGACCGGGCTGGTGATCTCCGAGTACCCGCCGGGCACGGCGCCCGCTCCGTGGAGGTTCCCGGCCCGCAACCGGCTGATCGAGGCGCTGGCGGAGACGCTGCTGGTGGTGGAGGCGAGAGCCCGCAGCGGGGCCCTGATCACGGCGGATCAGGCGCTGGATCTGGGGCGGGACGTGCTGGCGGTGCCGGGCTCCCCCGCAGCCGCCGGCTCAGCCGGCACGAATGGCCTCCTGAAGGCAGGCGCCGGTCTGATCGAGGACGCCGAGGACCTGGCGGGCTGGCTGGGAGTCGAGCCGCCCTCCGCACCGGCGCCGTCGGTGGCTCCCGAGCTGGCGGCGGTGCTCGAGGAGCTGGCGCGACAGCCCTCGGGCGCCGACGAGCTCGCGGGCCGGCTGGGCCGCTCGGCGGCGGATGTGGCTGCCGCCATCGTCCGCCTGGAGCTGGACGGGTTGGTGATCCGCGACGAGGCCGGAGTGCTCAGCCCTGCCCACCGTCCGGATCGCCCGGGATCGGCGCGCTCCCCGGTCAGACCCCGAGCCGAGGCACGGTAGGATTGAGCCTCGATCCGAGGGGTGTAGCTCAGTTGGTAGAGCGGCGGTCTCCAAAACCGTAGGTCGCGGGTTCGAATCCTGCCACCCCTGTCGCCCAACCAAGCCGAAACGGGCATGGTTGAGCGCGAAACGCGAGTTGGTGCCAATCCACGGACGTCCGCTACTGTCCACTTCCTCGTGGGCTCTGTGACGGACACGTGGCGGACACGCCCGGCTCGCAGACACCGAGGACGCTCGCGCATGGGACGCGAGGTGGCTGGATCGCGGCCATCTTCAGCGTCGAAACCCTCACGCAGTGCCGCATCGGGGACGGGTAGCGGACTAGAGGCCGGCTCCTAGAACGTCAGGCGGTCATTCGATGTACGGAAGCTACTCAGCACAGAGGCGGAAGAAGACCGGCTGGGCTGGCCGCTAGATGGGCTGGACGCCAGAGTCCGGCACGACCGCCGCTGGAGTGACTCATCGGACGCATATCTCGCCTGCTCCGGTCGAACGAGCGCCGGGCGCAGCCAGGGGCTGGCAACATTCTCCAGCGGTGACGCCGCTGCTGCCCGCGCCGATGCTCCACTCATGCGGCCGACCGCCGCCCGGCTCATGCGGGCCAGCTTCACGGCGCCCCCGGGCCGCCGGGCCAGCCACGCCGGCTCGACGCCCGCCTCGGCGCCGGCCAGCGACAGTCGGATGCCGTCGCCTCTCGTATCGGCTCTCAGCTTCGCTGTGCCCGCCGGGAACCGGCCGCCGCCGGCCGCCGTCGAAGACCTGACGGCCTCACCTCGGAGTTGGAGGAAGCGATGAGCGGGATCCGGCAGTTCCTCTTCGGCGCGGCGGTCGCTGCGGCGATCGTGTCCACGGTCGTGGTAGTGCGGTCCGGTAGCGGCAGTGCGGGCCCGGTGCAAACAGCGCAGGCGGCGCAGGCGGCGTCGGTCACGTCGCCGCCCCAGCAGCTCGCCTCGTATCTGCGCTTCACCGGAACCGGCACCGTCCGGGTCAAGCCGGACACGGCGTCGATCTCGTTCGATACCAGCGGCACAAACAGCTCCAAGTCGGCCGCGACCAACCAGGCCAGCGCGGCGATGCGGCGCGTGCTGTCGGCGATGCGCGCGCACGGGATCCCCGGCAGCGACCTCCAGACCAGCATGAACGTGTATCAGGACACGAGCCAGGGCATCTACCAGGCCAACGACGACCTGCAGGTGACCGTTCACCACACCGTGGGTGTGGGCGCGCTGATCGCCGCCGGCCTCAACGCGGGCGCCGACAGCTCCTCGGGCCCGTACTTCTCGCTCACCGACCAGAACACGGGCTACGACGCCGCCCTCCGCGCAGCGATGTCGAACGCGCGCGCACACGCCGACGCCGCGGCAGCGCTGATCGGCGCTCATGTGACCGGCGTCGTCTCGATCGATGACACGCCCGCGCAGCAGCCGGAGCCCTTCTACGGCGCAAGCCTCAACGCCGTCGCGGCAGGGGTCCGAGGCATCCCAGT
>JBQCGJ010000105.1:0-4671 GCA_051955775.1 Gaiellales bacterium
GAAGTGGTTCACCCACACGGAGCCGGCCTCGAGCGCGTGCGCCACCCTATGCGCCCGGCCCGTGTCGCGCGTCCACACGCCCGCAGCCAGGCCGTAGCGCACGTCGTTGGCCAGCCGCACCGCCTCGTCCTCGCCGTCGAAGGGGATGATCACGACCACCGGGCCGAAGATCTCCTCCTGGGCGATCCGCATGTCGTTGCGGACGTCGGCGAACACGGTGGGGGTGATGAAGTTGCCCTCCGCCAGCTCTGGGTCGTCCGGCCGCACGCCGCCGGTGACGACCGTGGCCCCCTCGGCCTGCCCGACCTCGACGTATTCGTACACGCGCTCGCACTGGCGGCGGTTGATCAGCGCCCCCAGTTGGGTCGCCCAGCGGTGCGGCATGCCCACGCGGATGGCCCTGGCCCGCTCCGCGAAGCGGCTCACGAACTCGTCGTACACCGCCCGCTCGACCAGCACCCGGGAGCCCGCCGAGCACACCTCGCCCTGGGCCAGGTAGATGCCGAACACCGAGCCGCTGACCGCCCGCTCGAGGTCGGCGTCGGCGAACACGATGGACGGCGACTTGCCCCCCAGCTCGAGCGACACCCGCTTGATGGTGCCGGCCCCGCCGCGCATCACCGAGCGGCCGGTGGTGGTCGAGCCGGTGAAGGCGATCTTGTTCACGTCGGGGTGCTCGACCAGCGCCGCGCCGGCCACCTCGCCCAGCCCGGGCACGACGTTGAACACCCCCGGCGGCATCCCCGCCTCCAGACAGATCCGGCCCAGCTCGAGGCAGGTCAGCGGCGCCAGCTCCGGCGCCTTGAGCACGATCGTGTTGCCGGCGGCCAGGCACGCGGAGCCCTTGCGGCAGGCGATGTGCAGCGGGAAGTTCCAGGGGATGATCATCCCCACCACGCCCATCGGCTCCTTGCGCACGTAGTCCAGCGAGCTTTTGGGCAGGGCCAGCACCCGGCCGTCGATGGCCCGCACCAGGCCCTTGAAGAACCGCCACGGATCCCAGCACGCGGGCAGGTCGACCAGGGCCGCCTCGCGGATCGGCTTGCCGACGTCGTGGCTCTCGATGCGGGCCAGCTCGTCGCGCTCGGCCTCGATCAGCTCGGCCACCCGAAGCAGGATGCGGGCGCGCCTGTCGGGGTCGAGGTCGCGCCAGGCCGGAAAGGCGGCGCGCGCGGCAGCCACCGCGCGGTCGATGTCCTCGGCCTGCGCGGCGGACACGTTGGCGATCGCCCGGTTGGTGGCCGGATCCACTGTGGGCACGGTGGCGCCGCCCGTCGCCTCCACCCACTCGCCGCCGATCAGGAGCCGGGTGTGCAGCCTGGAGGCGTCGGGCAGCCCCTCGATTGGGGCGGACGACGGCTCGGCCGGGGCGGCTGCACGGGCAGCCGGGCGCCCGGAGGCGCGTTCGCGGGTGAGCCCGGACAGCACCGGCGCCGGGAGGCCGCCGGGGGTCGGCGGCGTCGGGCCAGGCTCGGTCTGCGCGCCGCCCGTGGAGTACGTCGAGCCCTCCACCAGCCGCACGCCGAGCAGGCGGGCGGCGTCGGCCGCGGCGTCGGTCAGCACCGTGTGCTCGCGCAGCATCAGCTCGTGCTCGCCGGCCGCCGCCAGCGCCCGCACGTCGTCCGCCGTCACGTAGTGCTTCACCGGTGGATCCTCCCCACCAGCGGCACGCCGGTGATGGCCTCCGCCTCCAGGGTGAGGCTGCGCAGGTCCTCGGGCTCCAGGTTGTGCACGTCGGACTTGCCGCAGGCGCGGGCCAGCATCTGGATCTCCATGGTCATGGCGTTGAGGAAGTTCACCACGCGCTCGGTGGCGGCTTCAACGTCCAGCCTGGCCATCAGATCGGGGTCCTGTGTGGTCACCCCCACAGGGCACAGCCCCGTGTGGCACTCGCGGCAGGTGCCGGGCGTGACGCCCAGCCTGGCGTAGTCCTCCTCGTACAGCGGCGCGTTGCAGTTGAGCGCGATCATGGCGGCGGTGCCGATGTAGACGGCGTCCGCGCCCAGGGCCAGCGCCTTGGCGGCGTCGACGCCGTTTCGGATGCCGCCGGCGATCACGATCTGGATGTCGCCGTAGGCGCCGATATCGATCAGCGCCTCGCGGGCCTCCACCACGGCGGCCAGCGTGGGCACGCCGGTGTGATCGAAGAGCAGCAGCGGCGAGGCGGCCGAGGCGCCCTCCAGGCCGTCGATCACGATCACGTCGGCGCCGGACTTGGCGGCCAGCCGCACGTCGTCGAACACCCGGCAGGCGCCCAGCTTGACGAACACCGGCACCTGGTGTCGGGTCACCTCGCGCAACTCCTCGATCTTCAGGCGCAGGTCGTCGGCCCCGATGAAGTCCGGGTGGCGGACCGGCGAGCGCTGGTCGACGCCGGCCGGCAGATCGCGCATCCCCGCCACCTCGTCCGACACCTTGAAGCCCAGCAGCACGCCTCCGGTGCCCGGCTTGGCGCCCTGCCCGACCACGATCTCGATCGCGTCGGCCGTGCGCATGTGGTGCGGGTTGTTGCCGTAGTGGCTGGGCGTGACCTGGTAGACCAGCTTGCTGGAGGCGGCCCGCTCGCGCGGATGCATGCCGCCGTCGCCGGTCGTGGTGGAGGTGCCGACCTGGCTGGCCGCGCGGCCCAGCGCCTCCTTGGCGTTGGCGGACAGGGCACCGAAGCTCATGCCGGTGATGGCAACGGGCGTGTCCAGCTCGAGCGGCCGCGGGCATCGCGTGCCCAGCACGGTGCGCGTCACGCAGCGCTCGCGGTAGCCCTCCAGCGGCACACGGGAGAGCGTGCACGGGATGAAGGTGAGGTCGTCGAAGCTGGGCAGGCGGCGGGTGGTCGAGAACGCGCCCATCACGTAGCGGCCCAGCTCGGCCTTGAGGCGGATGTCGTCGATGGTGGCCTGCGACCACACGTGGGACGGGCGGCCGTTGGTGCTCACAGGGCTTCCTTCCACACCGAGAACTCCTTCTTGGAGTACCGCCACAGGCGACCGCCGCTGCGCACCTTCGTCCACTGCCCGGCGGGCGACAGGGCGTGCGGCGTTGTCAGGCCCGCGAGCATGGCGAGCTCCTCGGCATTGGCTTCCTCGACGACCGTGTCCGAGCCGAGGTCGGCGACCTGCCCGCCGCAGAAGAGCTCGGCCTCGTACATGGAGTCGCCGAAGGCGGGCCCCGCGTCGCCGCACACGACGAGCGTCGTGCGCTGGTTCATGAACCCGCTCATGTAGCCCGTGGAGCCGCCGATCACGACCGTCCCGCCCTTGCCTGCGATGGCGCTGCGGGCGCCGGCGTCGCCCTTGACGACGATCGTGCCGCCGCGCATGGAGGCGCCGGTGGACGAGCCGGAGCTGCCGTGGACGAGGATCGACCCGCTCATCATGTCGGCTCCCAGCGACCAGCCCGCGTTCCCGTCCACCTCGATCTCCAGGCCGTCGCAGAGGGCGCCGCAGAAGTAGCCCACGTCTCCACGGAAGTGGATCCGGGCCGGTTCCAGGATGCCAGCGGCCAGGTTGTGCCGCGAGCCCGGGTGCAGCACCTCGATGTCGGTCGCGCCGGAGGCCATCAGGTCGCGGATCTCCTCGTTGACCCGGCGGCTGGTCTTGCCGTGGGCGTCGACCGCGGGGGCCGTCAGCGCGTCCACGCCCGCGCCTCCCCTCCGGCCAGCTCGAATGTGTCGAAGTCGATCTGGTCGCCGAACGCGCCGGCCAGCGCGATCCCCTCCGAGACCACCGCCACCCAGTCGCCGGTCTCGGCGATCAGGCATGGCTTGGTCGAGAAGCGGTCGCGGGCCACCCCGAACCCGTCCGCCGTGGACACCAGGTAGGTGAACGAGCCGTCCAGGTCGTCGATGGAGGCGCGCACTGCGTCGTCCAGCGTCGCGCCGGCGGCCATGCGGTCGGCCAGGTAGACGGCCACGAACTCGGTGTCGTTGTCGGTCTGGAAGCGGTGGCCGCGCATCTCGTACATCCGCCGGTTCTTGTAGTAGTTGGTGACGTGGCCGTTGTGGACGACGGTCACGTCGGCGAACGGCCGCGCCCAGAACGGGTGCGAGTGGTTGACGTCGACCCGCGACTCGGTGGCCATGCGCACGTGGCCCACGGCGTGGGTGAACGAGCGCTCGCGCAGGCCGAACAGGTCGGCCAGTCGCTCGGCGTCGCTGGTGTGCTTGATCACCTCCAGGCTGCGGCCGACCGAGAACACGCGCACGCCCGGAGCGGCCTGCTCGACCCGCTCGGCGATCGTGCGCAGGCGGTCGGGGTCGGCATCGGGCGCCTCCAGGCCGAGCCGGAAGTAGCCCTCGCGGTAGTCCTCCTCGACGACCCGGGCGCTGTGGCCGATGGCCTCCAGCACGGCGGGGCCGGACGCCGCGCCACCGTCGTCGCCCGCCCACACGGAGGCCAGCAGGTCGCCGGCGTGCGGGGCGCCGTACAGGGACAGACCCGTCGAGTCCGGGCCACGGCCGCGCATGGACTGGAGCATGGCGACCATCGCCCCCGCCACGTCGACCCCCGGGCGCTTGGCCAGGAATCCCGCGATCCCGCACACGCGGCCTACGTTAACCAAGCCGGAGGGTGCCGGCCACGGGCCGCGCGCCTACTCTGCGAGCCGCTCCGGTGTGCGGGGTGCACAGCGACTAGCGGTGTCAGGCACCGCAGGAGGTGCCTGACACAACCCCGG
>JBQCGJ010000106.1:0-6878 GCA_051955775.1 Gaiellales bacterium
AACATCGCGTCAACGTCGTAGGTACGCACTGCCAGCAGGCGGCTGCGAAGCTGGGCCGGCACCACGGTGTCCGGCCGATGCGGCGGGCAGCCGTCGGCGTGCACGTAGATTGGGCCGTCGCCGGTGTACGGGCTGGCCCTCTCAAACGGGTCGTACCGCAGGAGCAGCAACCGGTCACCGTCCTGCGCGTCCCGCAGGCAGCGACGGCACGGAAACGCACCCGCCTGATCGGCCACGGTGCGGTGGACGATCTGCGAGCCGGCGTCCGGCTCACCGGCGGGAAGGGCATGAAAGACGAACGGCATGGTGACCTCCTCGGCTGTTTCACGAGGAACGTGGCGTACGCCCGAGGCGTGAGATCACAGCACAGGCCGGATGAAGCGGTATCAGGCACCGTCACAAACCCCGTGACGGATGCCAGACACCAGAAACTGTAAAGACCCCGCCCCTGTACCCGGTACCGGTTCTCCGTGAGGAAGCGGTGTCAGGCACCGTCACAAACCCCGTGACGGATGCCAGACACGAACGCGACGGATGCCCGACACCCACGTGACGGGGGCCTGGCCCCGGTGGCGTCACAGGAGCAGGCCGGGGGGCTGCACAAGGCCGGGATTCGCCGCCTCGAACGCCTGCGAGCGCTCGACCGTGCGCATCCACTCGTAGTGCAGTTGCTTGGACACCACCGGGATCACGCCCGCGCGGCGCATGCGGTCGAGGCCGGCCGCGTGGGCGTTCCCCGGAGATGCCACCGCGTCCTCCACCACGGCCACGGTCAACCCCCAATCCAGCAGCCCCAGGGCGGATTGCGCCACGCACACGTCGGTCTCCAGGCCGACCAGCACGGCGGTCGAGCGCCCGGTTTCGCGCACCGCCGGTGCCACCATGGGGTCGTCCGCCAGGCCGAACACCTCCTTGCGGATCACCGGGGACCTGCCGATCGCACCCGCCAGCACGGGATACAGACCGCCCCATCGCTCGGGCGACTCGACCGTTGCGATGATCGGGACTCCGCAGTGCTCGGCGCTCAGCGCCAGGAACGCGATGCGCTCGACCAGGCCCGCCCGCGCAGGCGCCTCGACGCGCTCCAGGAAGCCCTCCTGGACGTCGATCATCACCAGGACGCTGTCGTCCGCGTCGATCATCCGGCCCACGCAGGCGATCCTACGCGCCGCTCGCGATGGGTGCACACAGCCCGGCCGCTGCATGATGGAATCCAGCAATGGAGACATTTGGATGGTGGGTCGAGGGCCGAAGGCGACGCATGACGGTGGCCGCCGTCATCCTTGGCCTGCTGGTCGTGATCTCGCTGCCGTTTCTGTTCGTGTCCTCGTCCGATGTGCGCGGCGTGCCGGGGCCGCTGGTGATTGTGGTGTGCCTGGTCGGAAGCTTCCTGCTCGGGCCGCGCCTGGGCGGCGCCATCGGCATCTTCGGCGTCGGGCTGGCGGTGATCGTGATCGGCGAGAACGCCGTCGCCGAGCCGGTCGTGTGGATCCCCGTGATCGTCGGCGTGGGCGTGGTGGGCGACCGGGTGCGGCGTACCGAGGACCTGCGCCGTGACCTCCTGGTGGAGCTGCGGGAGGGGCTGGTCGCGCTGTCCGAGGACCAGGTCGTGGGCCCCCTGGAGGTGAAGAGCCGGTACATGCCGGTCGAGCAGGCGCAGATGCTGGCGGGCGACTTCTACGGGGTGGTGCTGGGGCCAACGGGGACGGTCGAGGTGATGGTGGGCGATGTGGCCGGTCACGGCGCCAGCGCTGCGGCTGTGGCAACACACCTGCGGGCTGCGTGGCGCGGCCTGGCCACCGCCGGCGTCGCGCCGGGCCGGATCATGAGCGTGCTCAACGACTCCCTGATCGCCGAGCGCCGGCGCGTGGCGACGCAGGTCGTGTTCGCCACCGTGTGCGTGGCGTCGGTCGATCCCGACAGGATGGGCGCCAGGGTCGTGCTGGCGGGCCACCCTCCCCCGCTGCTCGTCCGCCGGCACGGCACGGCGCCGCTGGAACTGGAGCCCGACCCCCCGATCGGAGTCGACCCGACTCGCAGGTGGGCCGTGCACGACGTGGCCCTGCCGGACGAGGTGTGGACGCTCCTGCTGTATTCGGACGGCCTGGTCGAAGGCCGTGTAGCGCCGGGGGGCGAGCGGCCGTTCGGGCTCCCGCGGCTGGCGCAGTTGCTGGACGGACACGCTCCCCTCACCGAGGAGCGTATCGACCACGTCCTGGCCCGGGTGCGGGAGGCCAACGGCGGCCCGATGAGCGACGACATCGTCGTCGTCGCGGTTTCCCCGAGCGGCGGCCCTTCGGCGGTGCCGGGACCGTCCGTCAGCTGATCGAACGCCGGGCTTCGGCGATCCGCGAGCGGAGATCCTCCAGCTCGGGCTTCAGGTACTCGAGCGGCGTGCCCTGCACGGCGCCCGCCGCCGCCTCGAGCTGGGACGCGGCCCGTTCCAGAGCCTGATCGGCCCGCGCCGCCGCCCGCGCGCGTGCCCGCTCCTGCTGGGCAGCCCGCCGCTGCTCGGCCTTACGGCGCTCTTCCTCGCGCCGCTTCTCCGCCGCTTGCCTGCGCTCCCGGTCCCGTTTGAGCTGCTCGGCGCGGCGCTCCGCTCCATCGCCGTCGGCGTTCTTCGCAGTCGTGCGGCGGGCCTTCTCGGCCGTCCGCTCGGCCGGCGCGCGACGCCCCGCCGGGCGAGGCTCGGGCGCAAGCGGCGAGAGCACTGACCGCACCGTCTCGCTTCGCACCGTCAGCGGCCGGCCGTCGGTCAGTCCCAGCACGACCCGCTCGTGATGCGGCTCGAGCGCCAGGCGCAGCCGGTCGAAGGCGATCCGGGTGCCGACCGGCTTGCGCCGTCGGGGCCGGTTGGCCAGGCCGAGCCGGCGCTCTCCGGCGGCCGCCTCGATCACGAGCTGCTTGTCCAGCCCGTCGAAGCGGATCACGCCCTCCCCGTCGGGCAGCGCGTCGAGCAGCGCATCCCGCCTCACGGTCAGCTCGACATCCGCCGCCGACGACGGCCACACCCACTCCACCTCCACCGGCGCGTCCGACAGCCGCTTCCCCGTCAGGGCGCGCTTGCCGGCCGCGATTCGCAGGTCGTTGGCCTGCACTCCGAGCTCCAGGTCGGCACCGTCCGTGAGCAGCCGCGCGTCCGCGGACGGAGCCTGGAAGCTCCCGTTGAGACCGCTCGGCGCGTCGGCGGCTGCGGTCAGGATCGCGTACACCAGCGAGCTGGCGCCCGGTGCCGAGAGCACGATTCGGGCGCCGTCGACCGCCACCCCCACCGTCGGTTCGGCCTGGGCGTTGGCGTGGGCGAGCACGCCACGCACCGCGCGGCCGGCGCTCTCGACCACAACCGCCTGGCTCGCTGTCCGGGCCATCGGCTGAAGGATAGGACTGTGCGAGGATTCCAGCCGGATGTCGCGCGACCTGTCCACGTACCGGAAAAAGCGGCGCTTCGAGCGCACGGCCGAGCCGGCGGGCGACGAACCGGCTGCCGGCGGCGCGGCGCGGTTCTCGATCCAGGAGCACTCGGCACGCCGCTGGCATCTCGACCTGCGCATCGAGCGGGACGGCGTTCTGGTCAGCTTCGCCCTGCCCAACGGGCTGCCGGAGGACACCCAGCGCAACCGCAAGGCGGTGCATACCGAGGACCACCCGCTGGCCTATCTCGAATGGGAGGGTGAGATCCCCAAGGGCGAGTACGGCGGCGGAACGATGACGCTGTGGGACACCGGCACGTACGAGACCCACGAGTGGAAGCCGCGTAAGATGGTGCTGACGCTGCACGGCGCACGGGTCAACGGGCGGTTCGCGCTGTTCCAGGCGGGCCGCGAGGAGAAGGACTGGCTGATCCACCGCATGGACGAGCCGGAGCGGACCGCGGAGCCCATGCCCGAGCACCTGGTGCCCATGTTCGCCACCCTGTCCACCCTGCCGGCGGACGACGACGCGTTCGCGTACGAGGTCAAGTGGGACGGCGTGCGGGCGATCGCCTACAGCGAGCCGGGGAGGCTGCGACTGGAGAGCCGGAACCTCCACGACATCACGGACGGCTACCCCGAGCTGCGGGCGCTGCAGCGCGTGCTGGGCTCGCGAACCGCCGTCCTGGACGGGGAGATCGTGGCCCTCGACGAGCTGGGCCGGCCCAGCTTCGAGCGGCTGCAGGGCCGCATGCACATGCGCGGCCGCAAGGAGGTGGAGCAGCGCGTTCGCGACACGCCAGTGGTGTACATGGTGTTCGACGTGGTGTACCTCGACGGTGAGTCCCTGCTCGACTTGCCGTACACGGAGCGCCGGCAGCGGCTGGAGTCGATCGGGCTGGACGGCGGCCCGTGGTCGGTGCCGACGAGCTTCCGCGGCCATGGATCCGACTTCCTGCAGGCCAGCGCCGACCAGGGCCTGGAGGGCATCGTGGCCAAACGGCTCGACTCTCCGTACCGGCCCGGCCAGCGCGGCGGCGACTGGCTGAAGATCAAGAACGTGGCCCGGCAGGAGGTCGTGATCGGCGGCTGGACGCCGGGCAAGGGGCGGCGGTCGGGCGAGATCGGGGCGCTGCTGGTGGGCGTCATGGACGCGGACGGGCTGCGCTACGCCGGCCGTGTGGGCACCGGCTTCACCGACGCTGCGCTGCGCGAGCTGCGGGCGGAGCTGGAGCCGCTGGAGCGGCCGGACTCGCCGTTCGCCGGCCGCCAGCCGCCGCGCGGCGGACGGTTCTGCGAGCCGAATCTGGTGTGCGAGGTGGAGTTCACCGAGTGGACGCGCGATGGGCAGCTCCGGCATCCCTCGTTCAAAGGCCTGCGCACCGACAAGTCAGCGGCCGAGGTGGTGCGCGAACAGCCGGTCGATCCGGCGGCCGTCGAACCTCCACAGCCTGCGTCGGGCATGACGCTGGCGGTGCTCACGGCCGGCGCGAAGGCCGACCATGAGGGACGGGTGGACGTGACGGTGGACGGCCGCGACCTGCGGCTCTCGAACCTGGACAAGATGCTGTACCCGCAGACCGGGTTCACGAAGGGCGACCTGATCGACTACTACCTGCAGGCGGCGGAGGCGATCGTGCCCCACCTGGCCGAGCGGCCGCTGACGCTCAAGCGGTACCCCAACGGCGTGGACGGGCAGTTCTTCTTCGAGAAGAACTCACCCGGGCACCGCCCGAAGTGGGTGCGCACCGAGGCGATCTGGTCGGGCCGCAACGACGGCACGATCGACTACGTCGTGGCCGGCGACCGCCCGACGCTCGTGTGGCTGGCCAACCAGGCGGCGATCGAGCTGCACCCGTCGCTGTCGCGGGTGGACGACCTCGACCGGCCGACGGCGCTGGTGTTCGACCTCGACCCCGGACCCGGCGTGGACATCGTGGCCTGCTGCGAGGTCGGGCTGGTGCTGCGCGGCATGTTCGGGCAGCTCGGGCTGGAGGTGCTGGCCAAGACCAGCGGCTCCAAGGGGCTTCAGCTCTACCTGCCGCTGAACACGGAGGAGGTCTCGTACTCACACACAAAGCCGTTCGCCCGCGAGATCGCGGAGCTGGTCGAGCGCCAGCTTCCCGACCAGGTGGTGTCGAAGATGACCAAGACGCGGCGGCGGGAGCGGGTGCTGATCGACTGGTCGCAGAACGACCCCCACAAGACCACGGTGGGCGTGTACTCGGTGCGGGCACGGCCCGAGCCGACGGTGTCCACGCCGGTGACCTGGGATGAGGTGCAGGCGTGCCTGGACGCGGCGGATCCGGACCTCCTGCGGTTCACCGCGCCGCAGGTGCTGGAGCGGATCGCCCGCCACGGCGACCTGTTCGCGCCCGTCGCCTCTCTCGCCCAGCGGCTCCCCTAGACCGGACGAAGCGCGCGGGCGATCGCCAGCGCCTGGCCGCGGGTGAGGGACGGCGGCCCGTTGATGATGATCTGGGTGCGGCCGGTGAACACCATCACCATCGGCGGAGGCTTGAACGAGGACGGCGGAGCGGAGCCCCCGCTGGAGGTGGCCGATCCCGTGGCGGCCGTCACCCCGGGGCCGTATGTCGATGAGACCCGGGTGATCGCCCCGGATTTCAGCGGAAAGCGCGCGTAGCTGAACCACGCCCGCGTGCCGTCGGCCAGCCGGATCGGGTCCGACCTTCCGCCGGGACCCAGCATGTGCTTGCGGGCGACGCGCGGCAGCGGTGGCATCGATGTGGTCTCGACATCGAGACCACCCAAGGGCTGTTGGCGCCCGTACTGGATGTCGTAGCTGTTCTGGTTGCCGAACTTCGAGTGAGACACCGACAGCTCGCTTTGCGCGCCGGAGGCGGACTTCCCCGCCCAGCTCGGGCCGAGCCAGTAGGCCGGCCGAGGCGCAGTTGGTGCGACGCCGGGGCGAAGCGAGCGGATGACGTCGTCGGCCTTCGAAGGGTCGATGCGAAACAGCCCGCGTCTGTCGGCTTCAGCCTCGGTGATCGTGCCCTCGAGCGTGATCACCAGCTTGCCGCGGGCCATCTGCTTCAGCATGCGCCGGATCTTCGGTGGGATAGTTCCCGGCGGAAGCGGATCCGGCATCAGCGGCGTGAGTGACGTCACCAGCGCGATGTGGCCGTTGCGATGCTCCACCTTGAAACGCGGAGCGTGCTTGACCGGCAGGTGCAGATAGGCCCGCAGTATGGGCAGTTCTGGGTCGAGCGGGGGGCCATCGCCGAGGCCTAGCGGGCCGCCGCCATACGTGACCGTGGTCTGCGACGACGGCATCCCGGGGAAGGTGCTCTTGCCGAATGCCAGCCGCTCGAGGTGCACGCCGGGCGCCGTGATGTCCACGATCGCCTGCGGCGCGCCGGGTCCGCCGCCCGCGGTGCTCACGACGCGAGAGCGGTTTCTGGCCGGGTCGAGCCACTCGCTGTCGCCCATCCCGAGGTCCCCGCGCAT
>JBQCGJ010000107.1:0-6724 GCA_051955775.1 Gaiellales bacterium
TGGGTGTACGGGCTCGAGAGGTTGCCCCAGTCCGGCTGCAGCTTGTGCTCACTCTGGACGGCCGCGATCGCCAGCACGCCCAATCCGATGAAGAACACCCCCAGCCCGGCCGCCCACACGCTCCGCCCGATGACGGCAACGCGTCCCGACCCCGGCCCGGCGTAGTTGATCGTCTGGTCGCCGCCGATGTTGCTGATCGTCCCGCCGGACTGACTGTCGACGTCGAATCTCACATGCGGCTCGCCTGCGATCTCGCTCATGGTTCTGCCCTCCATGATGACGAATGACCCTGCTCACAGGACGTAAAAGGACGACTCGCTCTTCCGCTGATCCGCTCAGGCGGCCTCGGTCGCTGCCAGCCACGCCTGCGCGCGGGCGACGCTGGGCGCCGACTCCTTGGCGCGGTAGAGCTCGAGCGCTTCCTGCGCCGCGGCCCTGGCGGCGTCGGCGTCGCCCTGGCCCTCCAGCATGTCGGCCAGCGCCATCCGGATGTTGGCCTGGAACATCACCTCGTCGGTGCGATCGATGATCGCGATCGCCTCCCGGAGCAGCGCCAGGCCGCCTGCGGCGTCGCCCCGGTGCGCCGTCACCAGGGCCTCGGCCCACCGCCACACGGCCTCCGAGTCGAGGTCGTCGGGGTGCGACCGCTCGCGACCGAGGCGGGCGGATTCGGCGGCCTCGTCCCACCGCCCGACGCGGGCCCGGAAGATCGCCTCGAGCCCACGCAGCGTGGACACCAACCCCCGCTGTCCCTCCGCCTCCAGCCGCTCGATCGACCACGCCAGCTCCGCCAGCGCGGTGTCCATGTCCCCCTCCATCTCGGCGATGGTGGCGGTCGTGAACGCGCGTGAGTTGAGGCTGTACCTGTCCCCCAGCGCCTCGGCTGTGCGCAGCCATTCGTCGATGTCCCTGTGGGCCTCCTCGAACCTGTCCAGCATGGCCAGGAAGCGGGCTCTGAAACACACCATGCGCGATCGCATGACCGGCGACGACGGCCACCGATCGGCGAGCCGGCCACACAGCTCGAGCCCCTGGCGGGCCGGGGCGTCGCCCCAGTAGTACGCGCCCAGCCGGGCGCTGTCGCTGTCCTGCTCACGCAGGTCGTCACCCTGGTCGCGGGCGATCGCCGCGGCCCGCATGAGAGCCTCGTTGAGCGAGCCCCAGTGGCCCTCGTGGTGGTACGCGGTGGCGATCGCGTGCAGCGCGTCGAACAGCCGCAGCGGCTCGCCCTCGGCCTCGAACCGGGCCGCCGCCCGCTCCGCCAGCGCACGCGCGTCGGCGGTCGAGAACCCTGTGTCGGCCATCAGCTCGGAGTCCAGCGTGAGCACCCGCGCGTGCAGCCCGCGGGACTCGTCGCCGAGCTCGCCGGCCAGCGTGCGGGCCCGCTGCGAGACGGCCAGCAGCTCCTCCGGCGAGGCGACGAACCAGCCCACCCGCAGCGCCTCGATCAGCATGTCCAGCGTCTCCACGGTCTGCTCCTGCAGGAGCGCGGCCGCGCGGGTGTAGGTGGTGAACGCCGATCGGTCATCGCCGCGCTCGTGGGCCTGGCGGGCGGCGGCGGCCAGGGCGTCGACGGCGCGGCCTCGGAGCGCATCGAGGTGTGCGTCTTCCGGCGCCACGTCGGCCAGCAGGAGGTACGCCTGCTCGACGTGGTAGGCGAGGATCTCGCGGTACTCGTCGACGCGCTGCGCGACACGCTCCTCGAGCCATTCGGCGAACCGCTCGTGCAGCTCCGCCCGCGCCCGCTTGGGCAACGATGCGTAGGCGGCATCGCGGATCAGCACATGCTGGAACCGATAGGCGCTATCGCCCTCGAACAGCGAGCGGTCGGGGTCGATCAGCTCGCGCCGCATCAGCCGCTGCAGGTGTGCGACGAGTGCCGGCCGGGCTGTGTCCGAGCTCAGTGCGGCCAGCGCCGACTGGTGGAACACCCGGCCCTCCACGGACGCGCTCTCCACCACCCGTCGTTCGTCGCCGTCCAGGCGGTCGAGGCGCGCCGCCAGCAGCGCCTGGATGGTCAGCGGCACGTCCGAGCCTCCGCGCTCGTCCTCACTCAGCATGGCCAGCATCTGCTCCACGAACAGCGGGTTGCCCTCGGATGCGGCCACCACCCGCTCCCGCTGTTCCGCCGGCAGCGAGTCGCCGGCGAGCTCCTCCAGCAGCATCACGCAGTCCGCCACGGGCCGCCGGTCGAGCATGATCGTGCTGGCGTTCGTCTTGCCGCCGGCCCACCCCGGGCGCACGTCGAGCAGGTCGGGACGGGCGGTGCACAGGATCAGCAGCGGGCAGTCGCGGGCCCAGTCCGCCACGTGCTCGACGAAGTCCAGCAGCGTCGGCTCCGCCCACTGGATGTCCTCGAACACGAGCACGGCGGGCCGCCGCCGGGCGACGATCTCGAACGCCCGGCGAAGCGCCCAGAACACCTCCTCGACGGCGGCGGGCGTCCCGCCCAGCCCGATCGCACGGGCCACCCGCTCGGCCACCAGCAGTCCGTCCTCGTCGTCGGCCACCAACCGCTCGAGCGCGGTGCGGGCGGCCTCCCGGTCGTCACGCTCGCCGATCCCGGCCGCGCTGCGCAGCATCTCCGCCACCGGCCAGAACGTGATCCCTTCTCCGTACGGCAGGCACTGGCCGACCAGCACGTTTGCGCCGGCCGCTGCGCCCGTCGCCAGCTCGGCCGCCAGCCGTGACTTGCCCACCCCCGGCACGCCCATCACCGTGAACAGGTGACAGCGGCGTTCCGACACGGCGCGCTCGAACGCCTCCGACAGCATGGACAGCTCGAGCCCGCGACCGACCAGCGTCGAGTCGGCGCGGCGGGGGATGGCCTGCGCGGTGGGGCTGACCGACACCAGCCGGTGGGCTACCAGGGGCCCGGGCTTGCCCTTCGCCTGCACCCCGTCCAGGGACTCCGCGTGCACCGCGTTTCGGGTCAGCCGGTAGGTCGTGGCGCCGATCCACACTTCACCCACCGGCGCCGCCTGCTCCAGCCGGGCGGCCACGTTGACGGCGTCACCGGTGACCAGGGCCTCGCCACCGCCCGCCACCACCTCGCCGGTGTTGACGCCGATGCGCGCCGGGATCCCGGCCGCGGTCAGCTCGTCGCGCAGCTCGCAGACGGCGCGTACCGCGCGCAAGGCGTCGTCCTCGTGCAGTGCCGGTACCCCGAACACGGCCATCACCGCGTCGCCCATGAACTTCTCGATGGTCGCGCCGTGCGATTCCAGGATGCGCCTGGCCAGGTCGTGGTAGTGGCCCATCAGCGCCCGCACGCGCTCGGGGTCCGAGCTGTCGGCGAGCTGCGTGGAGCCCGCCATGTCGCAGAACACCACGGTGACCGTCTTGCGCACCTCGCGCGCGGGTTCGGCGTCCGCAGTCAGCGGGTTGGCGCATGCCCCGCAGAACCGGAATCCGTCCGGGTTCTGCTGACCGCACGCCGGGCACGTGATCACGATCAGTGAGTCTAGGGGAGCCCCGGCCGGCCTGTCGTGAGATCGCGGTTTCCTCTGTGTTCATGCGGATTTGCGGGCATTTCGTGGGGGTTCGCGCGGCAGCCCTGGAGAGGGAGTAGCATCGGCCGCGGGCCGTGCCGGCTGGGGTTTCGCGGTCCGGGCAGCATCCGCAAATCGATGATGGGGGTGGTGGGATGCGTTTCCTGAACGCACGGACGGCCCTGCTGGCCGTCCTGGTGACGATCGCGGCGGCGGCCGTTGCCTCCGCTGCGGGGAGCAGCGGGATCGACGTCTCGCCGACGCCGTTCGGCACGCCGACGCCGCAGATCACTGATCCGGCCCAGAGCATCACCGCGGTGCGCGGTGACCGCATGTGGGACTGGACCGAGCAGACCCGCTCGGAGGTACTGGCCCGGCACGGGGTCGTGGCGACCAGCCAGCCGCTGGCCGCGCAGGCCGGCCTGCAGATGCTCAAGGACGGGGGCAACGCGGCCGACGCGGCGGTTGCCACCGCGGCCATGCTGGGCCTGACCGAGCCTGAGAGCGCGGGCATCGGCGGCGACATGGAGGCCATCTACTACTCGGCCAAGGACCACAAGCTGTACGGCCTGAACGCCGCCGGCTGGGCGCCGGCATCGCACACGCCGGCCTTCTACCACGAGCGAGGGCTGAAGCACGTGCCGTTCTACGGCGTGTACAGCGTCACCGTGCCCGGCGCCGTGGACGGCTGGAGCCGGTTCATCAACCGCTTCGGGCGGATGTCGCTGGGCCAGGCGCTGCAGCCGTCGATCGAGGCCGCCAAGCAGGGCTTCGGCCTGACCGAGCGGATCCGCGGCGACTGGAAGAGCTACGACGGGTTCTACGTCGACATGCTGCGGGACGACCCCGAGTCGAACAAGGTGTTCCTGCGCAACGGCCAGGTGCCCCCGCTGTACAGCATCTTCAAGAATCCGGACCTGGCCCGCGCTTACGAGTTGATCGCCAAGGACGGGCCCAAGGCCTTCTATGACGGCCCGATCGGCGAGGCCATCGTGCATCGCATGAACGAGCACGGCGCCGCCTGGAAGATGTCCGACCTGAGCACGTTCAAGTCGGAGTGGGTGAACCCGATCTCGACCAACTACAAGGGCTACGACGTGTACGAGATGCCGCCGCAGACGCAGGGCTTCGCCACCCTGGAGATGCTCAACATCCTCCAGGAGTGCGCGGGGCCTGTGGGGTACGACCTGCGCGCTCTGGGCCCCCGCTCCGCGGAGTACTGGAGCATCCTGGTGCAGGCCAAGCGGCTGGCCTACGCCGACCTGCTGAAGTACAACGGCGACCCGCGGTTCGTGAAGATCCCGCTGAAGAAGCTGATCTCGAAGTCGTACGCGGCCTCGCTGTGCAGCCAGATCACGCCCGACCACGCGCCGGCGGCGACCGCCATGTCCGCGACCGCCAAGGCGGGAGTGTCCGTGACAGCCCGCGAGCGCGGGGACACGGTGTACCTGACGACCGCTGACCGCTGGGGCAACATGGCGTCGTTCATCTACAGCGTGTACGACTACTTCGGCTCGTCGGTGTCGATCCCCGGATACGGGTTCCCGATGAACGACCGCGGGTCGTTCTTCAACCTCGACCCATCGTCGCCGGATGTGATCGCGCCGCACAAGCGGCCGTTCCTGACCATCATCCCGGCGTTCGTGATGAAGAACGGGCAGCCGCTGCTCTCGTGGGGCAACATGGGCGGTGACGAGCAGGCCCAGGCCCAGGCTCAGGAGATGGTGGACTTCATCGACCTGGGCATGAACGTGCAGGCCGCGGGCGACGCCGCCCGCTTCCACCACAGCCAGAGCAGCGACCAGGTCGACCTGGAGAACGAGCTGTACGGGCTGGTCGGGGCGAAGCTGAAGGCGATGGGCTACAACGTGCGGAACGTTGACGGGACCGACGACGTGTTCGGCGGTTACCAGGCCATCTACTTCGGCCGGGCAGCGGGGCTGAAGCCCCCGCCCGAGTGGGTGACGAAGGGCGATCCGCCGGTCAACGGCGTGTATCGCGCCGCCTCCGACTTCCGCAAGGACGGCGAGGCGGTCGGCTGGTAACGAGGCGCGGTGGGCCGGTCGTTGGGCCGGCCCACCGGCCGCAGGTCAGAAGGGCGCGGTTCTGGAGAACCGGACCGCGCCCTTCTGCGTATCGATGTGTCAATGCATTCTGTTCAGTACCTCAGCCCGACCGGGGGTGACACGTTCGGTGAGCGCGGCCGGTGGGGCGGCCTGGCCGGCACGCTGTACGGCGACCCGCCCAGCGCCGGCCGTCCCCTGCTGCTGCTGCACGGCCTCACATTCGACCACCGGATGTGGGAGCCGGTCGCGGCCGCGCAGCCCGACGACCAGCCTGCGCTGGCGCTCGACCTGCCCGGCCACGGCAGTTCCCCGGCGCTCGCCCGGCACCACATGCGGGAGGTGGTGGCCGTCGTCCATAAGGCTGTGGACGAGGCGGGACTGGAGCGGCCCATCATCGTCGGCCATTCGATCTCGGGCATCGTGGCCACCATGTACGCCGCCACCCATCCGGTTGCCGCGGTGGTCAACGTCGACTGCCCGATGTTCCCGCCGGAGGGGTATCTGCGCATCGCCCGGGCGATCGCCCCGCGGCTTCGCGGCGACCGCTTTCATCGCGCCTGGTCGCTGTTCCGAAACAGCATGCGAATCGATCGTGTGCCGCAGCCGCAGCGCTCGCACCTGGCCGCGGCCTACGACGTGTCACCGGAGCAGGTGCTGAGCTACTGGGCCGAGTTGCTGGACGGCGATCCCGACCAAACGGTGGCCTGGATCTGCGATCAGACCGAGCTGATGCTGTCCCGCGTGCGCCGGGATTCCATCCCGTACGTCAGTGTGGCCGGCGACTCGGTGGATGTGGAGGACCGCGAGTGGTTCGAGGAGCGGGTGCCGCACGGACGGCTGCTGGCCTGGCCGGTCGGGCACCACTTCCCGCACCTGGCCGACCCGGCCCGCTTCGTGGCCCTGCTGACGGGCCTGGCCGCGGCGCTGCCGGATCGGCGGGCTGCGTAGGTACGATCGGCCTGTGCCCGGCGATTGGCAGGTGACCAGACTCCAGCCCGTGCAGGGGGATCGGGTCGGCGCGGTGCTCGGGTTGGCGCGCGTGGGGCAGGGCGACGGGTTTTACCTGGTGGCGTGGGATGGGGACGAGCCGGCAGGACACGCCTACCTCGCGCTCACCGAGCCGCCGGAGATGCAGGATGTCGAGGTGCGGGCCGCCTATCGCCGGCG
>JBQCGJ010000108.1:0-4569 GCA_051955775.1 Gaiellales bacterium
TGCTTTCAACCGGCGAGGATCGGGCGAAGGCGGTGCTCAACTGGACGTGGGCCGGGTTCACACACGAGCGCCCCGGGAGGATCACGGTGGAGACCACACCGGAGATCGCGGAGCCCGGGGCCGCGGACGCGTTGGTCGAGCACTGATGGAGGGTGGAAATGTTCGATTCGGGTGAGGTGATGGCATGACGACGACCGCAGAATCTCCGACAGGGACGAGGGTTGGAGAGCACGGAGCCACGACCGCGGACGTCCTGGTGGTGTTCGGGATCACGGGCGACCTGGCCAAGGTGATGACCTTCCGGTCGCTGTACCTGCTGGAGAAGCGCGGCCTCTTGACCTGCCCGGTGGTGGGGGTCGCGGTCAACGACTGGACCGTCGATCAGCTGGTCGACCGTGCGCGCGAGTCCATCGTCGGCACCGGGGAGCAGCTCGACGAGGATGTGTTCCAGAGCTTCGCGCATCGGCTCTCGTACGTGTCGGGTGATTTCGGCGATGCGGAGACGTACAAGCGGGTCGGGCAGGCGATCGACGGTACGTCGGCGCCGGTGTTCTATCTCGAGATCCCGCCGTTCCTGTTCGGGCGGGTGGTGAAGGGCCTGTCCGAGGCGGGCCTGACCGAGAACGCCCGGATCGTGGTCGAGAAACCGTTCGGTCATGACCGTGAGTCGGCGATCGCGCTGGCGGCCGAGCTGCACACCTACATCAACGAGTCGCAGCTGTTCCGGATCGACCACTACCTCGGCAAGATGGGCGTCGAGGAGATCGTCCACGTGCGGTTTGCGAACTCGATGCTGGAGCCGGTCTGGAGCCGCGATCGCATCGCATCGGTGCAGATCACGATGGCGGAGGACTTCGGCGTGGAGGACCGCGGACACTTCTACGACCCGGTCGGCGCGGTGCGCGACGTGGTGGTCAACCACCTGATGCAGGTGGTCGCGATGTGCGCCATGGAGGCGCCGGCGCGGGGTGACCCGCAGACCATCAAGGATGCCCAGGTCTCGCTGTTCCGCGCCGTCAAGGAGGCCGACCCGAGGCACTGCGTGCGCGGGCAGTACGACGGCTACCGCTCGATCGACGGCGTGGCGCCGGACTCCACGACCGAGACGTACGCGGCGCTGCGGCTGGAGATCGAGAACTGGCGGTGGTCAGGTGTGCCGTTCTTCATCCGCGCCGGGAAGCGGCTGCCGGTGACCCAGACCGAGTTGCGGCTCGTGTTCAAGCACCCGCCGAAGCTGGGCTTCAAGGCCTTCGACCGAGACGTCGAGCCGAACCAGCTGGTCGTCAGGTTCGATCCGTCGACCGGCATCCGGCTCGAGCTGGAGGCGCACCGCGCAGACGGAGCCGGGCCGATCGAGCTCGACATGGAATTCTCCAAGGAAGGGGGCGAGGGCCCGACCCCGTACGAGGTGCTGCTGCATGCCGCGCTGGTCGGGGACAGCACACGCTTCACCCGTCAGGACGGCGTCGAGGAAACCTGGAGGGTGATGCAGCCGTTGATCGACGATCCACCGCCGGTGCATGCCTACAAGCCCGGATCGTGGGGGCCGAAGGAGGCCGACGAGCTGATCGCCGGCCACGGACGGTGGCGAGAGCCGTGGGTGACGTCATGAGCGCGACAAAGCCGTCACCTGCCAAGGCCGCCCAGGCCGCAAAGCCGGCGACGGAGCCCGAGCCGCAGAGCGCCGCCGCGCCGTCGCCGTTCCCGCCCATCGCGGAGTACGCGTTCCTGTCCAACTGCCACACGGGTGCGCTGATCGCCGCCGACGGGGCGGTCGACTGGCTGTGCATCCCCAGCTTCGACTCGCCCAGCGTGTTCGGCAGCCTGCTGGACCGCCAGGCGGGGTTCTTCCGCTTCGCGCCGTACGGCATCAACCACCCCACCGCGCGGGTGTACGCGCCGGGCACGAACGTGCTGATCACGACCTGGAAGACCCCGGCCGGGTGGATCGAGGTGCGCGACGCGCTGACCATCGGGCCCTGGAACCACGAGGACGAGATCACCCCGCACACCCGGCCCCCGGCCGACGACGACGCGGATCACATGCTCGTGCGAACCGTCGAGTGCCTCGAGGGCAGCGTCGAAGTGGAACTCGTCTGCGAGCCCGCGTTCGACTACGGCCGCGAGCCGGCGACGTGGACGTCGGTCGATGGCGGCCGGCATGCCATGGACGCTTCCGGAGCGGGTGCCTCCTTCCGCCTGTACACCGATCTGGCGCTGGGTATCGAAGGCAACCGCGTGCGCGGACGGCACGTGCTGAAGCCGGGCGACCGTGCGTATTGCGCCCTGTCCTGGGCGGAGAACGCGGCCGGGCCGGCAACCCACGACGAGGCTCGCGAACGGATCGCCACCACAAGCAGGTTCTGGCGGTCGTGGCTGGCCCGCGCGCGCATCCCCGACCACCGCTTCCGCGACCCCATCCAGCGCTCGGCGCTGGCCATCAAGGGCCTCACGTACATGCCCACCGGGGCCACCGTGGCCGCACTCACCACGTCGCTGCCCGAGACGCCGGGCGGCGAGCGCAACTGGGACTACCGGTTCACCTGGATGCGCGACACCACGTTCACGCTGCAGGCGCTGCACTGGCTGAACCTGGACTGGGAGGCCGACGAGTTCATGCAGTTCGTGGCCGATCTGGAGCCGACCGAGGACGGCTCGTTGCAGATCATGTACGGCATCGACGGTCGCCGCGATCTCACCGAGACGACTCGCGACGACCTCTCGGGGTACGCCGGCGCGCGCCCGGTGCGGGTCGGTAACGGCGCCTGGAACCAGCGCCAGAACGACGTGTACGGCGCGGTGCTCGACTCGATCCTGCTGCACACCCAGCGCAGCGAGAGGCTGCCCCGGCGGCTGTGGCCGATCGTGCAGTCGCAGGCCGAGTGCGCGAGCAAGGTGTGGGGCCAGCCCGACCAGGGCATCTGGGAGGCCCGCGGCAAGCCGCAGCACTACGTGTCCTCCAAGCTGATGTCGTGGGTGGCGCTGGATCGGGCCGCCAAGCTGGCGGAGATCCGCGGCGATCCGCAGTTGCAGGCCCAGTGGGCCGCCACCGCGGAGGAGATCCGAACCGACGTGCTGGAGCATGGGGTCAACAAGGACGGCGTGCTGTGCCAGCACTACGACACGGAGTCGCTGGACGCCTCGACGCTGCTGGCGGCAATCTTCGGGTTCCTGGACGACGACGATCCGCGGCTCCGGGCCAGCGTGATGGCGATCGCGAACGACCTCACCGAGGACGGGTTCGTGCTGCGCTACCGCACAGACGAGACCGACGACGGGTTGTCGGGCAAGGAGGGCACGTTCCTGATCTGCTCGTTCTGGCTGGTGTCCGCTCTGGCCATCATCGGGGAGCTGCAGCGGGCCCGCGACCTCATGGAGCGGCTGCTTCGCGTTGCGTCGCCGCTGGGGCTGTATGCCGAGGAGTTCGACGCCGCCACCGGCCGCCACCTGGGCAACTTCCCGCAGGCGTTCTCTCACCTGGCGCTGATGGAGGCGGCCGCCCGAATCATCATCCTGGAGATGTTGGGAGACGTGTGAGCGATGGAGAGCTACGACGTCATCATCATCGGCTCCGGCGCCGGCGGGGGTACCCTCGCCCGCCACCTGGCGCCGTCGGGAAAGCGGATCCTGGTACTCGAGCGTGGCGGCTGGCTGCCTCGCGAGCCGGCCAACTGGATTGCCCAGGACGTGTTCGTCGACAACCGGTATGTCTCGCCCGACACCTGGTACGACGCGGGAGGCAAGCCGTTCCAGCCCCAGATCCACTACTTCGTCGGAGGCGCGACCAAGCTCTACGGAGCGGCCCTGTACCGCCTGCGCGAGGAGGACTTCGGCGAGCTTCGCCACCACGACGGGATCTCACCGGCGTGGCCCATCTCGTATGACGAGCTCGAGCCCTACTACACCCTCGCCGAGCAGGCCTACGAGGTGCACGGCGCCCGCGGCGAGGATCCGACCGAGCCGCCGGCGAGCGCCCCGTACCCGTTCCCTGCGGTGTCCCACGAGCCGCGCATCCAGAAGCTGGCCGACGATCTGGCCGCGGCCGGGTACCACCCGTTTCACGCCCCCTGCGGGGTGCGGCTGAACGAGAGCAACATGCCGTACAGCCGTTGCGTGCGGTGCCAGAACTGCGATGGTTTCCCGTGCGCCGTGCACGGCAAGTCGGACGCCGAGGTGCTGGGTATCCGTCCGGCCCTCCAGCATTCGAACGTCACCCTGCTCACGGGCGCCACCGCCGAGAAGCTCGAGACCGCGTCCGACGGCAAGACCGTGACCGGCGTTGTGGTCGGCCACAACGGCTCGACCGAGACGTTCTCGGGTGACCTGGTCGTGCTCGCCTGCGGCGCCGCGAACACCGCCAGGCTGCTGCTCTCGTCCGCGAACGACAAGCACCCTGGTGGGCTCGCCAACGGCTCCGACCAGGTGGGCCGCAACTACATGTTCCACAACAGCCAGGCCGTGCTCGCGCTGTCGCGGGAAGAGAACCCGACGGTGTTCCAGAAGACGCTGGGTGTCAACGACTTCTACCTCTCCGACGGGGAGGACTTCGACTTCCCGCTCGGCAACATC
>JBQCGJ010000109.1:0-8158 GCA_051955775.1 Gaiellales bacterium
GCCGGTGAGGGTGATCGCGCTGCCCGGCCGGCCCTTCGCGGGCACGACTCGAGGCATGAACCCGGCGGGTCGTGGACAGCTTGCGCCGGCCCCCTCGAAGCGGGCGGAGGGAATGCGCGGCCGGGAGCCCGATCCGAAGCCGGCGACCACCGCCAGACCTGCCGCCAGGGTGAGCATCGCCAGCCACCGCATGTCCCTCCGTACGCGCGAATCGTCCCTGCGCGTCCTGCTACGCTTGCCACATGAGCGAACGGCACCACACCGCAGCCACCGCCTGCGCCGCCGTGCCCGCCGCTCCGCGCATCCCGGTGTAGGCGTTCCCGGCGCACGCCCGGAACGCCGTGACGAACGCCCGTCGTCGTCGACCCCGATTCCGAGGATGCGCTCATGTCTTCCCTGCCCTCCCCCAAGACCGACTTCCCCGCCTGGTACGCCGAGGTGGTGGCCCGCGCCCAGCTCGCCGAGCACGCCGCCGTGCGCGGCGCCATGGTCATCCGGCCCTACGGCTACGCGATCTGGGAGCTGATCCAGCGTGCGCTGGACGATCGCATCAAGTCCACCGGACACGAGAACATGTACCTGCCGCTGCTCGTGCCCATGTCGCTGCTGGCCCGCGAGGGCGAGCTGATCGAGGGGTTCGCGCCCGAGGTGGCGGTGGTGCGCGAGGCCGGCGGCGCGGAGCTTGAGGATCCGCTGGCCGTGCGACCCACCTCGGAGGCGCTGATCTGGGACACCTACCGCCGGTGGATCCAGTCCCACCGCGACCTGCCCATGCTTCTCAACCAGTGGGCCAACGTCGTGCGCTGGGAGATGCGGCCCCGGCTCTTCCTGCGCACGACCGAGTTCCTGTGGCAGGAGGGCCACACCGCGCACGAGACCGCCGACGAGGCCATCGCCGAGGCGCTGCTGGTGCTGCGAAACGTGTACGTCGAGGTCGCCCGCGACCTGCTCGCCCTGCCCGTCCTGACCGGCCGCAAGAGCGAGTCGGAGCGATTCCCCGGCGCCGTCGACACCTTCACCATGGAGGCCATGATGGGCGACCGCAAGGCCCTTCAGGCGGCCACGTCGCACTACCTCGGCGACGGGTTCGCGCGCGCCTACGACGTCACGTATACGGGCCGCGACGGCGCGCGCCACCACCCCTTCGCGACCTCCTGGGGCGCGACCACGCGGCTGGTCGGCGCCATGGTCATGGCCCACGGCGACGAGCGCGGGCTGCGCGTGCCTCCCGCCGTGGCGCCCCACCAGGTGGTGATCGTGCCCATCCCCTCCGGCGGGCCCGACGCGGCCCTCGGCGAGGCGGCGGACGGCCTCGCCCGCGGCCTGCGGGACGCCGGCCTGCGCACCCGGATCGACGATCGGGAGCATCTGAGACCCGGCGCCAAGTACGCCGAGTGGGAGCTGCGCGGCGTCCCCCTGCGGGCCGAGCTTGGCATGGACGAGGTGCAGTCCGGGCGGGTGACGCTGTGCCGCCGTGACACCGGCCAGCGGGAGACGGTCGCCGCCGCCCGGGCATCCGAGCGGGCGTCCCAGATCCTGTCCGACGTCCAGCGCAGCCTGCTGGACCGGGCGACCGCATTCCGCGAGGCGAACTCGGTGCGGGCGCACGGGCGGGACGAGCTGATCGAGTTCCTCGAAGCCGGCGGCGGATTCGCGACGGCGCCCTGGTGCGGCGGCCGGGCCTGCGAGGCGGACATTCGCGGGCGCACGTCGGCCAGCATCCGGCTGCTGTCGATGGAGGACGGAGTTGACGGCGCGTGCGCCGCCTGCGGCACGCCCGCCACCGAGACCGCGACCTGGGCGCGGGCCTATTGACCCGGTGCGCGCCCCCATCCACCGCCGCCCGGCGTTCGGATCTCCAGCACGTCCCCGGCTTGCAGGTCGAGGCTCGCCTTGGCCGGCACCTGCCGCCCGTTCAGGAGGTTTCGCCCAGGCGCCCCGGGCTCGCCACCCGCTGCCCCCGGCGGGCCATGCCGGCGGCGCTCCGTCATCAGGCCGAGCCGGCAGTCCGCAAGCACCCGGTAGGTGCGCACGACGCCGTTGCCGCCCGGCATGGCTCCCGCGCCGCCCGACCCGCGCCGCAGGCCATATCGCTCGATGCGAAGCGGGTAGTCGCGCTCCAGCGCCTCGACCGGGGTGTTCAGCGTGTTCGACATGGCCACGTGGACGGCGCTCGGCCCCGCCCCGCGGGGTGAGCCTCCCTGACCACCGCCGAGCGTCTCGTAGTACGTCCACCCGGGCGTTCCGAAGGTGACGTTGTTCATCGTGCCCTGGCCTGCTGCGGGCACGTTCAGAGCTTTCCCCAACGCGGCGGTGACCACGTCGACGATCCGGCTCGACGTCTCGGTGTTTCCCCCCACCACGGCGGCCGGCGGGCGCGCGTTGACAAGGCAGCCCGCCGGCGCGACCACCGCGACCGGCGTGTAGGCGCCGCCGCAGGCGGGCAGATCCGGGTCGCACACCATGCGCACCACGTAGTACACGGCAGAGCGGGTGACCGACAGCGGGCAGTTCATGTTTCCGGGCTGCTGGGGTGCGGTGCCCTCGAAGTCCACCACCAGCTCGTCGCCGTTCACGGTGACAGCGACCTCAATCGGGATGTCGCGGGTGTGCGTGCCGTCGCCCTCGATCACGTCCTGCGCTCGGTGCAGGCCGTCCGGCAGCTCGCGGATCGCCGCCCGCACCCGCCGCTCGGAGTAGCGCAGGAGCTCGTCCATGCCGTTGCGCAGCCGGCCCCGGCCGAGACTCGCGCTCAGCTCGCGCAGCCGCCGCGCCCCGAGCTCGTGGCAGGCGATCTGCGCGCGCATGTCCGCCCGCCGCTCGAGCGGCCGGCGCATGTTCGCGACCAGCAGCTCCACCAGGTCGTCCGTCAGCCGCAGCGGCGGGATCACCACACCCTCCTGGAGCAGCTCGGTGGCCCCGGCCGGCATGCTGGCCGGCTGCATCCCACCGACGTCGGCGTGGTGCGCCCGGGACACCACGAAGCCGAGGTCGTCGACCCGCGACACGAGCGTGATGTCGGGAAGGTGAGTGCCGCCCGTGTATGGATCGTTGAGCACGAACACCTCCGCCCGGCGGGGCCCGAGCGGCAGCACGGCGTGAACGGCGTCGGGCATCGCGCCCAGGTGCACGGGCATGTGCTCGGCCTGCGCGATCATCCGCCCGCGGGCGTCGAACACCGCGGTCGAGCAGTCCCGTCGCTCCTTGATGTTGGCCGAGTGCGCCGACCGCACGAGCGCGGCCCCCATCTCGTCCGCCACGCCGCGCAGCGCCGCGGCCATCACCTGGAGCTGGCCCGGATCGATCACCGCGCCGCCTCCCACCCACCGTCGCCCAGCGCCCGCGCGGTCCAGCCCTCGGCCACCCACAGCGTGGCGCCGTCCATGGGCACACCGGCCGGCCCCTGCACCCGCCGGGCGGTCCTGCGCGCCGGCCGGGGCAGCAGCGGCCCGGGGGCGATACGGGCTGCCCGCAGTGCCACCAGCTCGATCTCGCCGCCGCGGTCGGCGAATCCGAAGCGAGCCTCGTGGGCGTCATGGAACCGGCGGGCCAGGGTGCGCGCCGGCTCCAGCGGCACCGTCAGCTCGAACGCCTGGCCGCGATAGCGCAGGTCGCAGGCGGCTTCGCGGCGGTCTCCGCGCTCGCCGGCCGGCCACGGCACCAGCCGCCGCAGCTCCGCCGCGGACAGGCCCGTGAGGGGGGCGACCACGCCCTGCACGGCATCCCGGCGGCGGTCGCAGCCGGCGATCCCGAGCGCCGACAGCACGCCGCTGGCGGCAGGCACGCGCACCCGCCGGATGCCGAGCTGGTCCGCCACCTCGCACGCGTGCATGGGGCCGGCACCGCCGAACGCGACCAGCTCCAGCCGGCGCGGGTCATGCCCGCGCTCCACCGTCACCACCCGGATCGCCGCCACCATCTCCTGGTTGGCGACGGCCACGATGCCCCGCGCCGCGGCCGCCACGCTGGGGAAGCCGGCGGCGATGGACTCCACCGCGCGCCGGGCGGCGGTACGGTCGAGCCGCAGGCCGCCGGCCAGCGGCACCCTGTGGTCGAGCCGGCCGAGCACCAGGTTCGCGTCTGTCACCGTCGGCAGCTCGCCGCCCCGGCCATAGGCGGCCGGACCCGGATCCGCGCCGGCGCTCCGCGGCCCAACCCGCAGCGCCCCGCCGGGATCGATCCACGCGATGCTGCCGCCGCCCGCGCCGACCGTGTGCACGTCCACCTGCGGCAGACGCACCGGGAGCCCGCTCACAGAGCGCTCGGCCGTGCGCTGAACGACCCCGCCCAGGATCAGGCACACATCGGTCGAGGTGCCGCCCATGTCAAAGCTGACCGCATCCCGCCCGCCCATGGACGCCACCGCGGCCACCCCGCCGGCCGGCCCGGACAGCAGCAGGCGCGCGCCATGCGAGGCCGCCTCGTCAAGCGGACACAGCCCGCCGCTGGACTGCATCACGCTCGGCTCCGGCAGTCCCGCCTCGCGGGAGGCCGCCGCCAGCCGGCGCAGATACCGGCTGACGACCGGGCCCAGGTAGGCGTCTGCGACGGCGGTCGTGGCGCGCTCGTACTCGCGCATCTCGGGCGCCAGCTCGCACGAGGCGACCACATGCACGTCGTCGCCGAGCTCGGCCCTGAGCATGCGGGCGGCCTCCCGCTCGTGGCGGTCGTCGGCGTAGGAGTGGAGCAGGCACACCGCCACCGACTCCGCGCGCTGACGCCGCAGCCGGCGGGCGGCACGCTCCACCGAACCGATGTCGAGCGGCCGCAGCGGCCCCTGCGGGGTCATCCGTTCGTCCACCTCCGCCACCAGTTCGGCCAGCGGCGGCGCCGGGCCCCGCTCCGGCCGGTACAGGTGGGGACGTGCCTGCCGGGCCAGCCACAGCAGGTCGCCGAAGCCGCGTGTGGCCACCAGCGCCGTCCGCGCGCCACGGCGCTCCAGCAGGGCGTTCGTCGCCACCGTCGTGCCGTGGCCGACGTGGCCGACATGCGCAGGGTCGGCATCCGCCGCGGCGAGCGCCGCCCGCACGGCCTCCATCACACCCCGCGACTGGTCGTCGGGTGTGGTCGGCAGCTTGGCGGCGGTGACGGCTCCGTCCGCCACCAGGGCGACGTCGGTGAACGTCCCGCCCACGTCGACACCCACAATGGCGGCCATGGGAGGAGTATCCTGGACCGGCGTGACCGATAGCGTCCTCCACCACGTTTCCACCGAGGCGACACCAGGGCAGCGCGGACGAGCATTCGGCGCCGCCCAGCAGGAGCGGATCGAGAAGGTGGCCGGCGTCTATGGACGCCTGTTCTCGTCGATGGCCGGGCTCGAGGAGGCCGACGTGCGTGAGCTGGGCGAACAGGCTCTCGAGCAGGTCGGCGGCTGGGCGCCCGACCTGCTGGAGGAGATGGAGGGCATCGCCGAGGGCTCCGGCGTCGATCTGCCCGTGATCGGCGCGCTGAACGCGCGCACGGAACTGCTGGCGGCGTCCGCCGGGGCCGGGGAGTGCTCGATGGTCGCGGTGCTCGGAAGTGCGACCCGCGACGGCCGCCCGCTCAGCGTGCAGACCTGGGACTGGCACGAGGAGCTGGCGGACTGCTGGCTCGTGTGGGAGATCTTGCACGCGGACGGCCGCCGGGTGCGAACGCTGACCGAGGCTGGGATCGTCGGCAAGATCGGCGTGTCCGGCGCCGGTGTCGGCGTCCACCTGAACATCCTTGGACACCAGCACGACGGCCCACCCGTGGGGGTCCCGGTGCACGTGGCATGCCGCCGCGTGCTGGACGAGGCAGACGGCGCCGTGTCGGCGCTGGAGCTGTTGTCGAACGCGGCGGTGTCCGCGTCCAGCGCGGTCACCGTCGTGGCGGACGACGCCGAGGGCGGCGCCGCCTGCACGATCGAGCTGTCGCCGGCAGGGCCCGGCTTCGTCACCCCGGACACGCGCGGGGTGCTGGTGCACACCAACCATTTCCTGGCCGACCCCGGCCGGGCCGCGGACCGCATGCTGCGGGAGTCCCCTGACACCGTGCTCCGGTTCGACCACGCGCAGCGGCGGATGTCCCGCCTGGCCGAGGGGGAGATCGACCTGGCCTCGGTGCTGGAGGCGATGACCAGCCACCGCGGCGGCCCCGGAGCGATCTGCTGCCATCCGGCGCCGGGAGCGCCGTTCGGCGAGCGCTGGACGACACTGGCCACCATCATGCTCGAGCCGGCAGCCGCCGAGATGCGCGTGCTGCGCGGCGGCCCGTGTGCATACGCACCCAGCGCGGCAGTCGCCACCGCCACCGCCTAGAAACAGCCCGGTGTCAGACACCGCCGCTGAAGGCGTTTGGCTTCCGTCACGGTTACGTGACGGTGTCTGACACTGCTACGGGGCCGAGGGCGCGCTCGACCACCGCCGCGGCGGCGATGCAGACCGATTCCTGCCAGGGCAGCGCTGCGAGCTGCGCGCCCACCGGCATCCCCGCGTCGTCGCGGCCGCAGGGCACGCTGATCGCCGGCCAGCCGAGCACGTTGTAGATCTCGGTCAGGCCGCACATGGCCACCGTCACGTCCTCGTCGGGCTTGCCCGCGAAGGGCACCCGCAGCGTGCCCACGGCAGGTGGCGTGAATGCCTCCGTCGGGGTGACGATCAGATCGATCCCGGCCGCAGCCACCGACTCGAGCGTCCTGGCCTGGTAGTGCAGGCGCCGCAACCCAACCTCGCCCGTCTGGATGCCCGTCAGGGTCTCTGTGAATCGCATGCTCTCCACCACGTCGGCCCCCATCTCCGCGGCCCGGTCAGGCCACAGCCCGGCCACGGCCGCCCCCTGCTCGGCGGCGTAGAAGCCGAACGGCGGCTTGTCGGGCGGCGGCCAGCCCAGATCCACGTCGACGATGCGCGCACCGGCCTCGCGCAGCGCCTCCACGGCGGCCCGCACAGGAGCCGCCACATCCGGCGCGGTGTGCTCGAAGAAATACCGCTCGGCCACCCCCACGGTCATCCCGGCCAGACCGCGGCCGAGCGCCTCGGTGTAGCGGTCGACCGGCACCGCGGGCGTTCGCGGGTCACGCAGCGAGGCGCCCGCCATCACCTCCAGCTCAAGCGCACAGTCGCGCACCGAGCGGGTCATCGGGCCGCAGTGGTCGAGCCCGACGCACAGCTCGTGGATACCGCCCAGGCTGACCCGGCCCAGCGTCGGCTTGAGGCCGACGATCCCGCAGCACGAGGCCGGGCAGCGGATCGAGCCGCCGGTGTCGGTGCCGGGGGCGAGCCCCACCAGCCGGGCCGCCACCGCCGCGCCCGAGCCGCCTGACGAACCGCCCGGCATGCGGCCGGGATCGTGCGGGTTGCGGCACGTCCCGAAGTGCGGGTTGTCGGTCGTCGTGCCCCACGCGAACTCATGGGTGGCCAGCTTGGCCACGCTGACCGCGCCGGCCGCGGCGTGCCGCTGCACCACATCGGCGTCGCGCTGCGGCACGTGGTCGCGGAAGATGGCGCTGCCGTACGTCGTGCGCTGGCCGCCGGTGTCGATCAGGTCCTTCCAGCCCACCGGCACGCCTGCCAGAGGGCCGGGATCACGCCCAGCCGCAATCGCCGCATCGACCGCCGCGGCCTCGGCCGCCGCCCGCTCAGCGGTCAGCAGCCACACGGCACCCAGCGTGTCGGCGCCGAGCCGCTCCAGCGCGGCGTCGGCGAGCTCGGCTGCCGAGACCGTGCGCTGCCGCACCGCCTCGGCCATCGCCCAGGCGTCGCCGTCGAGAAGCTCGCTCACGTTCGCGCAAGCCTACCGGCTGCGAACCGCCGCGCCTGCGGGAGCACGTCACCGCCCTGGGCGAGATCGGCCGCCATCCGGCCGAGTAGCGGCGCCAGCTTGAAGGCGTGCCCCGAATCGCCCCCGCACACGACCACGCCGTCGATCACATCCAGCACGAAGTCGGAGTCCGAGGTCATGGTGTACAGGCACGCCTCTGCGTGCACCGGCTCCGGATCGAGCCCAGGGAACCAGTCGCGCACATACTCGGCGATCCGCGTCTCCTGGGCGGGATCGACGGGCCGATCGGGCCGCTCGGGATCCCATGGCCGGGCGACTCCGTCCTCGGCAACCTTGTACCCGACACCCGGCGCGACCAGTCCGTAGAAGAGCCGCTCCGACCGCCCCAGATCGATCACCGACGGACGCGAAT
>JBQCGJ010000110.1:0-13127 GCA_051955775.1 Gaiellales bacterium
CAGTTCGTCACCCTCGAACTCCCACCCACCGGCACCACCATGACCTACCAACCCGGCGTCCAAGGCCAAGTCATCACCGCAGAACTCACCGGCTGACTCCCGGCCGCAGGACCGGCAGGCGACGGGGGTGGGAACAACGGAGCGCGTTTTCCCATGGGCCGACGACGTCGAGGGTCACGAGCCGTCGCGGCAGAGGAGCGCCGGCGGGAAGCCCGGCGCGCGGAGGTCGGTACCGAGAGCCTCCTCGAGCAGCTTCACCCCCCGCGGCGACCCGGCGGTTCCTCCGTACTTCTCTCGCGCGCGGACGAATCCCTGTACCGCGTCACGAGCACAGCTCGGCGACCCACAGCAGGTAACCGGCCAGCAGGTCGGCAACCTCCAGCGGCGGCGCCGCCAGCGGCGGCCACACCGAGTGCAGGAGCGCCGCCACCACGCCCAGCCACAGCACGGGAGCGACGGCGGGCAGGGCGAGCAGATTCGCAGGCACCGCGAGCGGCGAGAGCCGGCCGAAGTGCCACCACACGATCGGGGCCGTGGCGACGGTGCAGGCCACGGATACGCCCACCGCCTGGCCCAGCGCCGGGTACAGCCGGGGCGCCACCAGGTAGATCGCCGCCACGGCCGCGAACGACAGCTGGAACCCCGGGTCCGCCAGCTCCAGCGGATCGACTGCGAGCACCGCCACAGCGCCCAGCGCCAGCAGGTGCCACCGTCGCACAGGCCGCGAGACCAGCCAGGCAGCGGCGACCAGCATGCCGGACACACCCGCGCGCACGATGGACGGCCCGGCGCCGGTCATCAGCACGTACACGCCGGTGGCGGCGATGGCCGCCACCCTGGCCGGCGTCCCGATCACGCCCGCCAGCCCGAGCGCGACCAGCAGGAACAGGATGATCAAAGCCACGTTCTGGCCGCTCACCGCGACGATGTGGTACAGCCCGCTCTGACGCAGCCGGTCGCGGTCGGCGAGCGGAAGAGCCCCTGACTCCCCAACCACGATGCCCGCCACCAGGGCGCGTCGCGGCGTGGGATCCGGGCCCACCTCGAGCGAGCGCAGCGCCCACGCGTGCGTCGAATCCACGGCGCCCCATACGCCCCCGCGACGGCCGATGTGCACCGCGCCGGTGGCGTCCAGCTCGAGGTGGACTCCCTGCGTGCGGTAGTACCCGCGCACCTCGGGATCGAGGTCGGCCAGCCGGCCGTCGACCAGATAGCGGCCGCCCAGCACGAGCCGCGTGCCACGGGCCTTCAGAAGCACACCCTCACCGAGGGCTGACGCGATCGCCCGATCGCCGGACGGGGACGCCGTGACGGTCACCTCACCCCGGAATCTCCCCACGTGCAGCCGCTGCTCGTCCAGCCGGGCGACCCGCATGTCCCCCCACACCAACGCGGCAAGTGCCACCGCGACGACGACCACCCGCAGCCGCCAGTCCCTGCCCAGCACGACCACGAGCGGCAGCGGCGCAGGCGTGGCCAGCCCTGCGGCGCACAGCCCGACGAGCGCCGCCAGCACCACCCGGGTCGGGTCGGCCAGGCGGTCACAGCGTGACATGCCCCCGCAGCGCTGCCAGGCGCGCCGGCCCGATGCCCGATACCTGATCCAGGTCTGCAAGCGAGCGGAACCCGCCGTGCTCGGTCCGGTAGTCGATGATCCGCTGGGCCAGGGCCGGGCCGATGCCGTCGAGCGTCTCCAGCTGCTCCCGCGTGCCCGAGTTGAGCGACACCACGGCCGGGGTGTCGGGTGTGGAGGGGGCAGCCGCGGCGGCGCCACCGGCGCCGCGCCTGGGCACGATCACCTGCTCACCGTCGCTGACCCGGGCGGCCAGGTTGACGGTGGTCAGGTCGGCCCGCTGCCGCGGGCGCGCCCTGCGCACGGCGTCCTGGACCCGGGCGCCGGCGGGAAGCCGGTAGACACCGGGGCGGCGAACCGCCCCGGTGACGTCGACGACCACGACCGGCGATGGGGCCGGCGCAGTCGTGGTGGGATGCGTGGCCGGGTGGGAGTACGACTGGCTGGATGGGGAGCCCCCGGACTGGGAGCGCCAGCCGATGACCAGCACGATCGCGGCGACCGCGACGTACCCCAGCACCTGTTTGGTCGTGAGCGACGGCATGCCGGGAGCTTCCACCGGCGGCCTGTCACCGATCCAGACGGCGCCTGGTGCGAAACCGTCACAACAACGCCCCGGCCGGGGAAAAGTAGCTGGTACGGATGTGGAAGGCGCGCGAAATCGTCACGCCCGGCGTGACGCGGCCAGCGCGCTCGCAGACCGGCGGTCAGCGGACCACGAAGTTGACCAGCCGGCCCGGCACGAAGATCTCCTTCACGACCTCGTGGCCGTCCAGGTGCGCGCGCACATTGTCGACCTCTCGGGCGGCGCTCAGCACCGCATCCTGCTCGGCCGCCACGTCCACAGCCAGCGAACCGCGCAGCTTGCCGTTCACCTGCACCGCGTAGGTCACCGTATCCGCCACCAGCAGATCAGGATCGGCGGCCGGCCACGGCTGCTCCCACAGCCGATCCCCGCCGCCCATGCGCTGCCACAGCTCACACGCGATGTGCGGGGCGTACGGCTGCACGAGCGACACAGCGCTGACCAGCGCGAACCGACGCTGCTCCGGAGTGGTGCCGGCCGGCGCGTTCTGGACGGCATTCACCAGCTCGTCGATCGCCGACTGGGCGGTGTTGAACGCGAACCGCTCGCCGACGTCGCGAGTGACCTTGTCGATCGCCCAGTGCGCCTTGCGCACGACCTCCCGGCCCTCACCTTCGGCGGGCGCCGCGACGGGCACCCCGGGCCCCATCTCGGCCACCGACTCGTTGACCAGCCGCCACAGCCGGGCCAGCGCCCGGTAGCGGCCGGCCACTCCGCCGTCGAACCACTCCGCGTCCTGATCCGGCGGGCCAAGGAACAGGGAGTACATGCGCACCGTGTCCGCGCCGTACTGGTCGACCATCTCGTCCGGCGCGATCACGTTGCCCTTCGACTTGGCCATCTTGGCCCCCAGGTAATAGATCATGCCCTGGGTGAACAGGTTCGCGAAGGGCTCCGAGAAGCCCAGGTGCCCCAGGTCCTTCAGCGCCTTGGTGAAGAACCGCGCGTACAGCAGGTGCAGCACGGCGTGTTCGACGCCGCCGATGTACTGGTCGACGGGCAGCCACGCGTCGACCAGCTCCCTCGAGAACGGCGCCTGCTCGTTACGCGGGTCGGCGTAGCGCATGAAGTACCAGGACGAGTCGACGAACGTGTCCATGGTGTCGGTCTCGCGGCGGGCCGGGCGGCCGCAGCCCGGACAGGTGGTGGCCACCCAGTCCTCCGCCGCGGCCAGCGGCGATCGGCCCTTGGGCGCGTAGTCCTCGACGTGCGGCAGCAGCACCGGCAGCTGGTCGTCGGGCACGGCCACGATGCCGCAGGCGTCGCAGTGCACGACCGGGATCGGGCAGCCCCAGTAGCGCTGGCGGGACAGCAGCCAGTCGCGCAGGCGGTAGGCGACCGTGGCCCGGCCGCGGCCCTGCTCCTCCAGCCACGCGGTGATGGCCTCCTTGCCCTCGGGCGCGGGCAGGCCGTCGAACGGCCCGGAGTTGACCATCACCTCGTCGTCCGAGTGAGACACGTACGCAGCGTCCGGGTCGACCTCGCCCTCGCGCGGGCGCACCACCTGGCGGATCTCCAGCCCGAACGCCCGGGCGAACTCGAAGTCGCGCTCGTCGTGCGCGGGCACGGCCATGATCGCGCCGGTGCCGTACTCCATCAGCACGTAGTCGGCGATCCACACCGGGATCCGCTCGTCGTTCACCGGGTTGATCACGTGCCGGCCGGTGAACACGCCCGTCTTCTCGCGCTCGCCCGCAGCCCGCTCGACGGCGGACTTGGCGGCCGTGCGGGCCACGTATTCCGCCACCTCGGCCTCCTGCGGCGTGCCCTTCGCCAGCTCCAGCGCCAGCGGGTGCTCCGGCGCCATGACGAAGAAGGTGGCGCCGAACAGCGTGTCCGGCCGGGTCGTGAACACCGGCAGCTCCTCGCCCGAGCCGTCCAGCCGGAACACCACCTCGGCGCCGTGGGAGCGGCCGATCCAGTTGCGCTGCATGGTGACCACGCGCTCCGGCCAGCTGACCTCGCCCAGGTCGTCCAGCAGGCGGTCGGCGTAGTCGGTGATCTTGAAGAACCACTGTTCGAGGTTGCGGGCCTCGACCAGGCTGCCGCAGCGTTCGCAACGGCCGTCGATCACCTGCTCGTTGGCCAGCACCGTCTGGTCGACCGGGCACCACTTGACGGCCGCCGCGCGCCGGTAGGCCAGGCCGGCCTCGAACAGGCGCAGGAAGATCCACTGCGTCCACCGGTAGTACGCGGGATCGCTGGTGTTCAGCTCGCGGGCCCAGTCGATCGACCAGCCCATGCGCCGCATCTGGCCGCGGATGGCCTCGATGTTCTCGCGGGTCGACTCGGCGGGGTGACGTCCGGTGCGGATGGCGGCGTTCTCGGCGGGCAGGCCGAACGCGTCGTACCCCATGGGATGCATCACGCGGTCGCCGTGACGGCGCCGGAACAGGGTCACGACGTCGCCCATGGTGTAGTTCTTGACGTGCCCCATGTGCAGCTCGCCGGACGGGTAGGGCAGCATCTCGAGCACGTACACCAGGCGGGAGGTGTCCTCGCCCGGCGCCGGGTTGGGCGTCTCGAACACCCGCTCGCGCTCCCAGATCTGCTGCCAGCGCGCCTCGACGGCCGCCGGCTCGTAGCGCTCCGTCACCCCTCGCGTGGTCGATGCCATGGCCCGAGGATCTTAGTGCTCCGGCTCGGATGCCCGGCCCGTCAGAATCCCGCGCGTGCGCGCAGTCCTTGACCTCCGCCACGCCGCCGCCATCTTCGCCGGCGGAGTGGTGGGTGGCCTGATCCGGGCCGGGATGGCCGACCGCTTCCCGCCGGCCGCCGGCTCCTGGCCGTGGGTCACCTTCGGGGTGAACATCGCCGGCTGCTTCGTGCTCGCCGTGCTGGTCGTGCGACTGCAGGAGCGGCTGCCGCCGTCCGTGTACCGCCGGCCGTTCCTGGGTACCGGGCTGTGCGGAACGCTGACCACCTTCTCGACCGTCCAGGTGGAGGCGATCCGGCTGGCACGAGACGGCTCGACCGGGCTGGCGGCGGTGTATGTGGCGACAAGCCTGGCGGCCGGGTTCGCAGCCGTCATGGCGGGCACCGCGCTGGTCAGACGGGCGTGGCGGATCGCGTGAGCGGCGCGCTCGTATGGACGCTGGTGGGGGTCGTGGCCGGCGTCGGCGCGCTGGGCCGGTTCGCGCTCGACCGGCTGGTGGAGATGCGAAACGACGGCGGGTTCCCGCTGGGCACGCTGGCCGTCAATCTGACCGGCGCCTTCGCGCTGGGCGCACTGGCGGGCCGGAACGTGGGCGGGGACGCGCTGCTGCTGGTGGGCACTGCCGGCATCGGCTCCTACACGACCTACTCGACCTGGCTGTATGAGAGCCACCACCTTGCCGAGGACGGCGAGCGGCGGATGGCAGTGCTGAACATGGCGGCCGGGGTGGCGGGCGGCCTGGCGGCGGCCGGGGCCGGATGGGCGCTGGGGGCGGCGCTGTGAGCGACGAGCTGCTCAGGCTCAGCGTCTACTTCGGGGAGTCCGACCGGGCGGAGGGCCGGTTGGCGTCCAGGGCGCTGCTCGATCGCTATCAGTCGGCGGGCGTCCGGCTCGCCGTGCTCCTGCGCGGCATCCAGGGCTTCGGCCTTCGCCACCACATGCACACCGACCGCGTGCTCACCCTGTCGGAGGACCTGCCGCTGGTCTCGATCGCCGTGGACTCGCCCGAGCGGATTCAGGGCATCGCAGGCGAGCTGCGGCAACTGCTCGGCGACGGGCTGGTGACCCTCGAACGGGCCCGGCCGGCGAGCGCCATGCCCGGCGGCGACCCGCATGCCAAGCTCACGGTGTACTGCCGGCGGGGTGAGTGGCGCGACGTGGCGACCATCCTTCGCACGTGCGGCCTGGCCGGCGCGACGGCGCTGCTCGGCGTGGACGGCATGCTGGACGGCGAGCGCCGCCGGGCGCGGTTCTTCGCCCACAACCGCGACGTTCCGGTGATGCTGATCGGCACCGGCGAGCCGGCCGCCGTGCGGCGGGCGGTGGAGCGGATCGGCGGGCTCCCCATCCAGCCGGCCGCGACGCTGGAGCGGATCCGGCTGCTCAAACGCGGCGGCATGCGGCTGGCCGATGTGCCCCGGGTGCCCGGCACCGATCCCTCGGGTCTCAACCTCTGGCAGAGGTTGACGGTTCACGCCGGCGAGGATCAAACCCACCACGGGCACGCGCTGCATCTCGAGATCGTGCGCCGGCTGCGCAGGGCGGGCGCCGCAGGCGCCACATCGCTGCGCGGGATCTGGGGGTACACGGACGACGGAACCGAGCACGTCGACCGGCCGCTGTCGCTCACCCGCCGCGTGCCGGTGACGACCGTGGTGACTGACCGGCCGGATCGGATCCGCAGCTGGTTCGAGCTGATCGACGAGCTGACCGACCGCGCGGGCATGGTGACCTGCGAGCTCGTCCCGGCATTCCGCGCCGTGTCCCACGAGCACCGCCAGGGCGGGCTTCGACTCGGCGACACGGGCTTCTAGCATCCGGGGATGCTCGACTCGCCGCTCACACCGCCGCCCGGGTACCGCGTCCGCCGGCCCACGATGTCCGACGCAGCGGCCGTTGCCGGGCTGATCAGCGCGTTCGACCGTGACATCGACGACGAGGCTGAGACGACGCCGGCAGATGTCGCCTCGGAGTGGCGCGACCTCGATCTCTCACGCGAGGCCTGGCTGGTGGAGGCGGAGGACGGGGAGCTCGCCGCCCACGCCACGCTGGGGCGCCGCGACGACGCACTGGTGGCCGACGGGTATGTGCATCCGGCTCACCGATGGCGGGGGCTCGGCGGCCTCCTGGTCGACCTGACCGAGCGCGCCGCCGCCCAGGTGGAAGGCGCGGATGTGCTCCGAAACGGCGTCAGCATGCGCGACCCGGGCGCACTGAGCCTGATGGCAGAACGGCGATACAGGCCCGTCCGGTACTTCTGGAGCATGGGCGTCGTACTCGAGCAGCAGCCGCCGCCGCCGCAGCTGCCCGACGGCGTGACGCTGGGGACGGTCCCACAGGCCGAATGGCGCGAATTTCACGCAGTCACCGAGCACGCGTTCGCGGGTCACTGGGGGCACATCGCGCACCCGTACGACCGCTGGCTCGAAGGGGCGAAGGCTCATCCCGCCTTCGACCCCACCCTGTGGGTGGCGGCCAGGCTGGACGGCCGCATGATCGGCACGGCGAACTGCGGCCCGCGCGAGGGCTTCGGGTACGTGTCCTACCTCGGCGTCGTTCCGGAGTTCCGCGGCCGGGGCATCGGGCGCGCGCTGCTCGTGCACACGATGCGCACGTTGTGGGATCGGGGCATCCCCGATGTCCGGCTGCACGTCGACGCCGCGAACCCAACCGGCGCCACGGCGCTGTACACCGCGGTCGGTATGCAGACGCTGGCCGAGTACTGCTTCTACGAGAAATCGCTCGCGGGTGACGGCCGGACCGGACGGTAGCGTTTCCGGGATGACCAACGGCATCCGCTGGATCGACCTGCTCGACCCCGATCGTCAGGCGCTCGAGCAGGCGGCGCCGGAGGATCTGCACCCGCGCGCGCTCGACCAGCTGCTCGAGCCTGCCCGCCACGACGACGAGCCGCGGCCGACGCTGGAGAGCCACGGCGACTACATCTTCGGCGTGTTCCTGGTGGCCGTCGCCGACCGCGAGCAGGCGGACGTGTACTACCAGGAGATCGACCTCGTGCTCACCCGCACAACGGTGCTCACGGTGTGCAAGACGCCGCCCGACGGCCGTCGCATGGCGTTCAAGTGGACGGACGCCCGCGAGGCGTACGAGCGCGGCGAGATGGACTCCACGGCGATGATCGCCTACCACCTGGTGGACGACGTGGCCGAGCGCTACCTCGACCTCACAGACGCCTTCAACGACAAGATCGACGACCTCGAGGACCACGTCGAGGTGTGGCCACCGGACCGCGTCCGCGAACAACTGTCGACGCTTCGCCACGACCTGCTGCACATCCGCCGCACGCTCTCCCCCACCCGCGACGCGGTGCGGCGCGTGGTCGACAACCGGATCGAGCTGGAGGGCGCCGAGCTGTTCGTCCGCGACGTCGAGCTGCACTTCGCCGATGCCTACGACAAGCTGCTGCGGGCGTACGAGGCGCTGGAGCTGTCACGCGATCTGGTGGCCAGCGTGCGCGACTACCACGTGGCCAAGATCGCCAACGACCAGAACGAGGTCATGAAGAGGCTGACCGTGGTCGCGTCGGTGCTGCTCCTGCCGACCTTCATCGTCGGCCTGTACGGCCAGAACTTCCACGACATCCCGGAGCTTCGCTGGCGCCTCGGCTACGGCTACGTGTGGGCGCTGATCATCGTCACCACCGGCCTCCAGCTGTGGTACTTCCGGCGTAAACGCTGGATCTGAGTCAGCGGCCGGGCAGGGCGGTCACGCCCCACCCGGAGTAGCCGCCGTCACCCTCGCTCAGAAGCTGGGCCGTGTGCGGGTCGAAGATGAGGATGTCGCGCAGGTTCCCCTCGCGACGGGTCATCGCCACCTCGATCCCATGCCGGCCCAGGGGGTCGGTGACGTGACCGACGAAGTCGACACCCGGCAGCTCGCTGAGGATGGTGTAGAAGGCCGCCCGCACACGGGGCTTGATCGGTGAGCTGCGCAGCATGTCGCCGATCACCACGAACTCCTCGTAGGGCAGCGGGTTCGCCGAGCTGGGGTCGGTGGCCTGCGACGACGGGGCGGCTTCCCGGCGTACCAGGTCGAGCAGCTTGCCGGGGTCGGACGGCAGGTGCTGGATCTGCCGGTAGCTGAGGCCCCAGCCGAAGGTCAGCTCTGCCGCGCCGAACCGCTCCCGGCCAAGGCGGCCCAGCGGATGGCTGGCGGGGAAGCCGTACACGCGCCGGTAGCTTCGGCGAACGGCGGCGCTGCGGAAGACCGGCCGGCCCTCCGTCGTCGACCTCGCACCCGATCCATCGGCGGCGATCCAGAAGTTCGTGGTCACGCGCATCTTGACCACCCAGTCCGCGGGCGGGCGCGGGCACGCGGTGGCGCACGAGGCGTACTCACCAGGCTTGCTGGCGCGCTCCACCCAGCCCAGCTCGGTGTCGCGGAAGTGGTAAAAGCGCCCGGGGCCGAGCGGCCGCAGCGCAGGCTGTCCGGCTGCAGTGATGGATGCCCGCTTCAGCACGGCGGCGGCGGCCGGGTCGATGCGCGGCGCGCCTCCTCCGACCGTGCCCGTCATGACGACGACGACTGCCACCACCGCAGCGCTGATCGCGGCGACCGCAAACCCGCCGTTCCATCCGAACCGCACCCGGCGGCGCGGGGCGGGCTCGTGGAGCTCGGCGGCGACGCGTGCGGTGACCCGCTCCATCACCGAGGGGTCGGGCAGCGGCAGGTGGTCGGGCAGCGACCGCAGACGGCGTTCAAGAGCGACTGGCATCGGACATCTCCATGACTCGGGTGTGCAGGTCGGTGAGCGCGCGGCCGAGCCGCGACGCAACGGTGCCGCTGGGGATCCCCAGCGCGGAGCTGATCTCGTCACGGGTGTAGCCAAACCAGTAGTGGAGGACGACGACCACCCGGCGTTCGGGCGGCAGGCGCAGCACCGCAGCGATCAGGTCCGCATCCCCGCCAGAGGCGGACTGGCCGCTCGGCACCTCGGGAAGCTCCTCGACGCCGACCACGTCCCGCGGCCTGCGGCGAAGCTGATCGATCGCGCAGTTGACGGCAATCCGCCGCAGCCACGGCTCGACGGGCCGCCGCTTCAGCTGCCCGAGCGAGCGCAGAGCGCGCACGAACGCCTCCTGCGCCGCGTCCTCGGCCAGCTGCGGGTCGGCGGTGACCGCATAGGCGGCCCGCCACACAGCGGCCCACTGGGAGCGCACGAACTGGTCGACCGCGTGCGGCTCGCCGGCCCGGGCGCGGCGGATGACGTCTGTGGGGAGGGGCGTCATGCACCTATTAGACGTGCGCCGACGCCCGGAGTGATCCCGCAGTTGCTCGGGTCAGGTGCTGAAGGCGGACACGGCCCGCTCCAGCGTGGGTGCCAGCCGGCCCCAGGCCGACGGCGTGGCCGCGGCCACGATCACGGTGCTGGCGTGCCGTCCCCGCACCAGGCAGGCGATCTCGCGGTAGCTGCTGCTCGACGTCCGGTACCGGTCCTCGACGCACGAGCCCAGGCCGGTGCGGAAATGCAACCCGCCGGCCGAGGCCAGGGTGCGCACGTCGGCGTCGCCCTCGTCCGCGTTGTGCTCGGTGCGGAACCTGGCCCAGCCGCGCAGCGACTCGTCGCCCTGCCTGGGCGTCGCGTTCAGGTATCCGACGATGGCGTCGGACCCGTCGTACACGGCGGCCGACACCGTGCCGGGATCGCCGTGGATGACGCGCCAGCCGGCCGGAACCGGCAGCGCGGCGTCGCCGGACGTGAGCGCCGCCATCCGCCATGTGCTGGGCGCGGGGCCCGGCTGGAGCCAGCCGAACCCCGGGCCCGAACGGCTCGCATGGGTGCCGCCGCAGGCAGCCGCAACGGCCACCAGCGCGGACAGCGCCAGTGCGCGAGCCCTAGATGTTGCCATCACCGTCACTCGGCCCGCCGTTGTTGTCAGAGTCGCCGTCTCCCCCGTTGTTCTGGGGGATGCTGTTGCTGGAGGTCGAGTGCGTCGCGGGCGTCGAGTGCGTCCCGCCTGAGCTGCCACCGTTCCCGCCCGTCGAGCCGCACCCGGCGGCTACGGCGAGTACACCTGCAAGCAGCAGCGCAAGCAAACCTGCTCGTGTTCGTGCCATGAGTGGAGCCTCTTTCGTGTGTGGTGCGACACAGTGTGTGTCGCGTCACTGTGCCTTTACGGTGAACGTGTTCCGGCGGTTTTCGACAACCTCAAGCGGTCACGCGAGCGCGACGGATAGCCAGTCGCTGCCGGGGCTAGGCATGGCCCGCCAGCGCCTCGCGCGCAGCCCGGTGACCTTCCGCCACCTCGGCGTCGCGGCCGGACATGATCAGGCGCCCGCTCGCGCCCAGGATGGCGGCGTACACGAGCTTCACCGGCGAGCGCCGCTCTGCCTCGTTGGCCGCCGCGGCGACATAGGCGGCGGGCGTGACCTCGAGCAGGAACATGGTCTCGTCCTGCAGCAGCAGGCTGGCCACCCGCATGCGGTTCACGAGCTGCGCCTGGTTGGGATGCACTCGCGTGATCACCTCATCGGACACGATCTGGGGCGGCACCCGCTGGGCCGCGTCCAGCCCGGCCCGTTCCAGCACGGCGGCCCCGGCCCCGCGCACCGCGACCGGGTCGCGGCCGTGCAGCTCCAGTGTCCCGAACTGCCGCTCCACCACCTGCAGCCCGCTGCGCACATCGGCGTTCTTGACCGCCACGTTGGCCAGCCCGAACACGGCGTTGGCCGGCGACAGCTCGAGCAGCAGCTGGGCCATGCCGGCGTGCGGTGGGTCGCCCTGGCAGGTCTGCGCCACGTACGCAGCCCACTGCGGCTGCATGGCGTCGATCTCGACGAAGGCCCGGAGTTCCAGGTCGATCCCCGCGCCTACTTGCTGGGGTCGACGATGGCCACCACGGTGGCGTCGGTGGGTACATCCTGGGTCGCTGCCAGCGCCCGTGCTGCGGTGCCCTGGGCGACCAGCACCAGATCGCCCTCCCCCGCGCCGACGCCGTCGACCGCCACGAACTCCGGCCCGCGGCCGTCGGCCGGCGTGACGTTCAGGAGCTTGAACGGGCTGAGCGCCTCCGCCTTGACCGTGGCCACGGTTTTTCCGGTCACCCGGCACAGCTGCATGGTCTCTCCTTCAGTCGCTCGTGCGGAGCCGCACGGCCTTGTCGAGGTCGTTCCAGGGGATGATCGCGTCCACGGCCGCCTGCACCCGGTTGATCGCCATCAACAGGTGCTCGACCACCGTCACGAACTCCCCCGTCGTGTCGGGCCGCCAGCCGGCCATGATCTCCGCCGCCTTGTGCAGCAGCGACACCGTCTCGTGCATCTCCCACTTGGCGGTGCGGGCCGCGGTGCGCTCGAGCAGAAGGGCGGTCACCTCGCACAGCTCGGGCAGGCGCAGGTCGCCCGCCAGCGCGGCCTGACGGCACACCTGCAGCTGCTCGCCGGCCCAGAACAGGTCGAAGTTGCAGTAGAGGACGCATGGCAGGTTGCCCATCGGCGGCAGGCTGAACCCCCGCAGCCGGGTCACGTCGGGCGGCTCGCCGATCCATCGCTCGGATGTGAACTGGCGCAGGTCCTCGACCAGCACGGCAGCCGAGACGTAGGCGGGCATCAGACGCGCTCCATGCGCACCGGCAGGGAGCCCACCTCGAGGATCCGCCGCCCGCAGCGGGCCAGCCCGTCGAGGTTCGAGCGCACCCGGGCCACGTAGCTGACCTCGCCGAACGGCTGCGTGCGGCCGTAGAACAGGCACAGGGTCTGGCGGCCCGGGTAGTAGCCGATGTCGCCGGCCACCACGTCAGTCTTGCCGTTCTCCTGCTCCGCGAAGAAGGGCACCATGACGATGGTCTCCTCGCCGGCGAACTTGGCATGCACCATGGTCGAGTCGAGCGGCAGCACCGAGCGGATGTAGGAGCAGATGCGCGGCGCGTCCTCCTCCAGGAGGTCGGCCTCGATCACCTCGCCGTCACACAGGATGCGGATCGCCGCCACCGGTGGGGCCCCTTCAGCGCTTGGCGGTGGCCGCGCGGGCGGCGCCGGCCGGCAGCACCTTGCCGACGTCCTCGTGCGGCCGCGGGATGAGGTGGGCGGACACCAGCTCGCCGGTCTTCTTGGCCGCCGTGGCGCCGGCGTCGATGGCCGCCTTGACGGCGCCAACGTCTCCTGTGATGGCAACGGTGACGTACCCGCCGCCGATCGACTCGCGGCCCACGATCTCGACGTTGGCGGCCTTCACCATGGCGTCGGCCGCCTCGATCGCGGCCACCAGCCCGCGGGTCTCGATCAGCCCCAGTGCTCCGTCCATGCTGCGCTCCTCTCAGGGGTTACGAGGCGTACCAGTCGAACGCCTCGGT